>NZ_AHZV01000354.1 GCF_000250735.1 Anaerophaga thermohalophila str. Valhall | reverse complement strand
GGTTAAGATGTCAAAGAATTGACAAAATGAAGAAAGCAGATTACCGGAACATATTATCAAAGTATTCGCTCAGGGGTTTTGCCTTTGGATTAATCCTGGCAGTGATTATTATCTTATTGAGCCTCGATGCCGAACCTGTAAGGCAATCGGGCGGTGGTATATGGCATCTTCTTTACCTTGTGCCCGGAATGTGGATCGTCCTGCTTTTCCCGGTTATTTTCGCAATTGCCGGGTATCAGGTTTCCAATGTTTTTGTCAAAGCGCTTCGCAAGCAAAACAAACGCATAAAAAAGGAAGCCGGCAAAACGAAAATGGTGCTTGCGTTTATCGATAACCTGCGTCAGGGAAAACTGGAAGAAACCATCCCAAACGAACAGAAGCGGGATGCACTGACAAAAGCGCTCATCAGGTTAAGGGAGTTCATGCTCCAGAACAAAAAAGACCAGGAGCAACGCCGCCTTGAAGAAGAGCAACGTACCTGGGTAACACAGGGGCTTGCGCAGTTCGCTGAATTGCTGAGGAAGAACAATGACAACCTTGAAGCGTTGTCCTATAACATTATTCACTACCTGGTTAACTACATGAAAATCAACCAGGGTGGGTTTTTCCTGTTGAACCAGCCCGGCCCGGGTGAAGAGGGGGAAAAATATTTTGAGATGACGGCCTGTGTCGCTTATGACAGGAAAAAATTTGCTGACAAGACAATCAAATGGGGAGAAGGTCTCGTGGGGCGTTGTGCTCTTGAAAAGGCCACAATTTATATGACCGATGTTCCTGATGACTATGTTAATATCACATCGGGACTTGGAGAGGCAACACCAGGCGCTATCCTGATTGTTCCTCTGAAAGCCAACGAAGAGATTTACGGAGTTATTGAACTTGCCTCATTCAGACCATTCCAGCAATTTGAAATTGAGTTTGTTGAAAAACTGGGCGAAAGTATTGCCCTAACCATTTCTACCGTAAAAACAAATATAAAGACTTCCAGGCTCCTGAAAGAGACTCAGATTCAGGCTGAGAAAATGGCCCAGCAGGAAGAGGAGCTTCGCCAGAACCTTGAGGAGATGAAAGCAACCCAGGAAGAAAGCGAGCGGAGAGAAGTGGAAATGCAAGGTATTCTTGATGCCATCGATCATGCTGCCATAAGCTGTGAATTTGAAACCGACGGCACGCTTATCTCTGTCAACCATAATTTCCTGAATACTTTTAAATATCGTCCCGAAGAAATTGAAGGCCAGAATTTGAGAATTTTCTTCTTTAAAGAAGATGTTGCCGAGCTGGATAAAATCCTTGCACAGTTGCAGCAGGGACAGAATTTCAGAGGAAGAGTGAGACGAAGAACCAAGCCCGGCGAAGAAATATATCTTCTTACTACTTATTCGCCCGTTGTTGATAATGATGGTGAGATAATGAAAATACTCAGCCTCGAAAGCGACGTAACTGAGCAGGTACAGATGGAAGAGGCCCTGAAGCGCTCAAAAGAAGAACTGGGTGTTATGCTTGAAGAGGCCAGAAACGAAGTTAAAGAACATTTTAAGGAAATTGAAGCTGTCAAAATCAGAAATGAGAAAACACTCGAGGGGGCCCTCGATGCCATCATTACTACCAATAAAGATGGCATTCTTGAGTTTTTTAACGCTGCAGCAGAAAAGTTGTGGGGCTATTCGAGAGACGAGGTACTGGGAGAGCATGTTTCCAGGTTGTTTTCTAAAAATGCAGCCAAAAATGACCCGTTTGTATCCGCTTTTGTCAATTCCAAAGGAAGCAAAGTGATCGGTGAACGAAAGGAAGTACCCATTTTGAATAAATATGGTGAAGAAATACCCGTACTGTTCCTGTTGTCTGACGCCGAGGTGGGAGACGATCATTCATATACTGCATTTATTCAGAATGTTGAAGTTGAATTGTTTTAATTGATAGCTGAGTTGAATCACTGCGGAGTAATGACCTATAAAGAATATCTTCAGGTGCTCAAAGAGCATTCACCGTATGATTTTTCCGAATACTCCGATAACTCTATTTTCAGGAGAATTCAGAAGGTGATGCGGGATCATAAACTCACCCTCGAAGAGCTTGGAGCCCGTACACAGTCTGATAAATTCTTTGTTGAAGAAGTGGTCGAAGCCATCACTGTAAATACAACAGAACTTTTTAGGGACCCCGATATGTGGCGGTATTTGTACGAAAAGCAATTACCGCTCTATCATAACAACAATGTCATTAATATTTGGCATGCTGGCTGTTCAACCGGGCAGGAAGTGTATTCTCTTATGATTTTGCTTAATGAGCTGGGAATGTTGGACAAAGCTCGTGTTTTTGCCACCGATATCAGCCAGAAGTCGCTTGACAGCGCGAAAAAAGCAATATATAAACACCAGATTGATAAAGGGTGTATTGAAAATTTTAGTCAGGTTTTTAAGAATACTGATGGTGTCGAAAAGCTGTTTTCTAAATATTTTGATATTGATAAAAAGACAGATATTATATCGGTAAAACCTTTTTTGAAAGACAATATAAAATTTGTCCGGCACAACCTGGTTGAGAATAACCTACCGTTTTATAATAAAATGGACATCATTTTTTGCAGGAATGTACTTATCTATTTTAATTCCAGGCTCCAGAACAGAATTGTTCAACGATTCTTTGATGTCATGTTTTCACATGGAACTCTGGTTTTGGGGGCTCATGAAGGTTTGAGCGGGTTTTTCAAAACAAAGTTCGACAGGTCGGGACCGGTATACAAGAAAAGCAATGTCTTTCATTTCAGATATTGAATATAACAAGGTTGAGCATGGGTGTTACTTTAAGTATTAATGAAATAAAAAACGTCACAACCGAAATGGCCCGGTATAAGAGTTTGGATTATACCGGTTATTCGTATTCGTTTCTGAAAAGAAGGCTGGGGCATGTGTTTGGCAAACTTAAAATTCGCAGGTTGCCCCAGTTCAGCGAGCGCCTGGCTGATGAAACATTTCGTGAGTCGGTTAAATATTATATGGCGGTGAATGTAACGGAAATGTTTCGAGATCCGGGGTTTTGGAGGGCTTTGAGAAACGATGTTTTCCCCTTGTTTAACGGGAATAACTGGTCTGCATGGTTGCCCGATACCCCTTCGGGCGAGGAAGTTTACTCCTTACTCGTGTTGCTTAAGGAGGAAGATTTGCTGGAGCGTGTTGATGTTTTGTGTCAGCATCCTTCAAAAGAAAAGTGCCGGGAAATTTCGGAAGGTGTGATAGATATAGGGAATGTTGATGTAAGTTACAGTAATTACAAACGACTCGAAGAGAATGACTGTTTTGATGATTATTTTACTGAAGCCGTAGATGGAAGATTTTTCAGGAAAGACCTGTTAAAAAAATGCCGGTTCCGGAATTCCTGGTTTGGCGATGAAGAACCTGATGAAAACTTCGATCTGATATTGTTCAGAAATTCGGGAATTAATTATACAGCCCGGAAAAAAGAAGAAACTTTCGGGACGATATTGGAAAGATTGAAACCGGGAGGTGTCATCGCACTCGGAGTCAGGGAAGCGGTTCCCCTATCGTTTCGGGATCAGTTGGATGTTTTGAATGAAAAAGAGAGTATTTTTTTCAGAAAATCCTGAATGGTGCCTGGTGATGGTTTGGGCAGTTGCGAGTTCCATTCGGCCAATGACTTATATTGTGAAAATTTTTGCGAGTTTATAGACGAGCACTAAATTATATAGGAATGAAACGAGCATGACCGGGTTTGTCACAAGAGAACATGTATAAACTTCAATCATGCGAGTTCCATCAGACCAATAACTTAGACTAATTTTATACTGATGAAAATACCTGAGCAGAGATTTAAAATTGTCGTTATTGGCGGTTCTGCCGGCAGTTTTTCGGTTGTTTCCAGAATTCTGTCACAACTCGATCCGGCTTTTCCGTTGCCTGTGGTACTGTGTCTTCACAGGCTTAAACACGTGCGCTCAGGATTGGTTGAAGGTTTGAACATGAAATCGAATATCCCGGTTGTTGAACCTTACGATAAGGATAAACTCAAGCCGGGAGTTGCAATGCTGGCACCATCAAATTATCATCTTTTTGTGGAGTTCGATAGTACAATCTCACTATCAACCGAGGAGGTCAACAATCATAGCCGGCCCTCTATTGATTATGCCTTTTCATCGGCAGCCTATTCTTTCAGAGAAAAAGCCATGGGAATTATTCTTACCGGGGCGAATAAAGACGGGGCAATGGGCATAAAAAACATACACGAGAAAAAAGGATACACCATAGTGCAGGACCCTTCCACTTGTGATGTTGATGCTATGCCACAGGCTGCTTTAAAGTTGTTTACTCCCGATCAGATTCTCAAACCCGACGATATTGTTAAGATTTTGAACGGGCTGAAAGCATAATTTTTAACAGTTAAAGATCACAGATATAAGATTATTAGATATAAGATTATTAGATATAAGATGAGTGCGGTAAAATGAGCAGGTATTTTTTTGATAACAGGCATTTTCAAAGATGGCTTTTCCTTCTGGGAGGCATTGCTTTTATTCTGGCTTTGCTAAAGAATGTTTTTTTACAACAGCATCCCGGGATAGCCTATTACATGGTTGAGGTGCTTGCGTTTATATTTTTCCTGACTGCTTTTTATATCAGTGATAGGAACAATCAGGGATTACGTTCCGAAATTAAGCGCCTCGGGGAGGAGCTGAAAGACACGCGTTCCATACATGAACAAAAAATAGTAGAACTGGAATCGGTTATTGCCGGTTATGAGGCAAAACAAAATGAGGAAACCCGCTTTGCTTCTTATCAGGACAAAGTTATTCAAAGACTTGTAAATGACCCTGTGGCAAAAACCGATAAACATCATCTGTTGTACCTTTTTTCTGAATTATTCCATGCTATGGCCGTGGTCTGGTATGAAAAAGACAAACCCTCAGGCCGGTTTAACGTACAAGCTACTTTCGGACTACCCGAAGATTTTGAGCTTTCGCCTTTTGAAGAGGGCGAAGGACTGCATGGCCAGGCAGCAGCAGACGGTGAAGCAACCAAAATCGAGGACATACCGGAGGAATATTTGCCGGTTAGTACGGCTTTGGGTAAGAGCAAACAATATTTTTTATATCTGTTACCGGTTGTTAAAGGTCAAAAATGTACCGGTTTGATTGAACTAATGACTTTCAGAGAGTCTGATGTTGAGCGGCTCTGGCCTGGGGTTATGACGAAATTGGCAGATAAAAATATTATTTAGAAGTGTCTGTCCATAAAGTGCCATTTACTGTGTTACGCTCGTCCGAAAATTACTCATTTACAATGAGTAAACTCCGCATTTTCGGACTTCGAAAGCCTTGTAAATGACACGTTTGAACAGACACATTTATTGTAAAAATTTTTGTGAGTTTATAGACAAGCACTATTTAGTGTCCGTCTGTAAATTATGCAAAAGTTGTTTATGATCATGTTTAAACAACGTTTACTACTATAAACATTTGATCGTTTTCGGGATCATATCACTCTTCCTGCGAAGAGTAGAGACTGAAGGGTTCGCATGTTTATAGAAAATTTTATACGAATGAAACGAGCATGGCAAGGATTGCCACAATAAGAATATGTATAAATGCTTACATGCGAGTTATATCAGACCAATAACTTAGACTAATTTTATACGGATGAAAATGTACAGGTGGGCATTGAGGCAAATAAGGAAGTGGTTCTTTACAGGTGTGCTATCGGTAAAAGAACGATTTTTCTTTTTGTGTTTATCGTGCTTTTTCTGCTGTTGGCCTGGGGCGGCTTTCTGTCCATCGAAAAAAGTGTATTCAGTCTTTCCAATATAATTCATCTTCATACCTGGTGGCTGGTTTGGTTTGTTGACTTACTGATTATTTCGGTTCCTTTTGCTGTCATTTTTGTAAGGAACTATATAAATGAGAAAACCGCTCAATACCGTTCCGAGATTTTTGACTTAAACAAACGAATTCAGCACAATATTGAGCTGGCTTCAAATTTGAAAGAGGGAAAGGATGATTTGGGAAATGAAATATCCGGTGATCATCTTGCTTCGGTCTTACTTGACATCGGAAAAAATATAAAAGTTGCCCGCCAGCGTGAGGATGAGGAAAACTACATCTCGAAAGGAAAAGAGCAAATGTCTGACTTGCTGCGGGTACACCATGATCTTTTGGATCTGACCCCGGCTGTATTGAAAGCATTGATCGATTATCTGGGAGCCATTCAGGGTGCCTTCTATCTGCTCGAGGATGAGGTGCTTAAACGGAGTGCCATGTACGCCTATAACCGCCGACGCTTCGAATATGATGAATTCAGGATCGGGAAAGGACTTGTGGGGGCAGCAGCTTATGAAAAGCAATTGATTTACAGAACTGAAATTCCGGAAGACTATTGGTCTGTTACATCGGGATTGATCGGAGAAAAGAAGCCGAAAACGCTTCTGGTAATTCCCCTCATGCAGGAAGAGGAGTTGCAGGGGGTGGTTGAAGTGGCTTTTCTGCGTGATCATCTTGAAAATAAACATCTCTTGTATGCTGAGGTTGTGGCCGAATCTATCGGTCAAACCATCTATAACCTGAAGATTACAGCCCGCACGCAGAAATTGCTTCAGGAATCTCAGGAACTGACTAAAACCCTTCAAAAAAATGAAGAGCAGCTGAGGCAAAATGCGCAGGAAATGCTCGAAACCCAGGAAGAGCTTGAGAAGTCTAATCAAATGCTGGAAGCTCAGGTTCAGGAAGTGGCTCATGCCCGGAAACGACTCGAAGCACTGCTGACCAACGCTTCTGAGTTTATCTCTATTTACAACGAAAATCAGGAGCTTGTTTTTGAAAGTCCTTCCGTTAAAAGAATTCTCGGTTATGACGATGACGATGAAATAACCGGAATGGACCCTGACCTGCTTACCCCGCGTGGTTACCGTACCATCAACAATCTTTTTCAGTATCTGCTTGAAACGCCCGGAGGAGAGCAAACCGCCCAGTATACTTACCTGAGAAAGAATGGAGAAAAATTATTCCTCGAAACAAAAGGGAAGAATCTGTTGCACGATCCTGCTATCAGGGGTATTATTTTTAATACGCAGGATATTACCGAACGTAAGAGAGCCGAGAAGGAAGAGCAGATGAAAAGCCGTATGCAGAGCTTATCGGAGAACAGTCCCGATATGATCATGCGGATAAATATAATGGGGAAACTGGTATATGTAAATCCTGCCGTGGCCAAATTTGTTGGAATACAAACCAACGACATCATTAAAAAGCGTGTTAATGATCTGGAAATTGACCGGCGGTTTGTTGATTACATTGAAGCAACGCTTTCTGAGATTAAAGAAAACCAGGAAACCATTATCTCGGAAGTAAAAGTATCGACCAGCAGCGGCGAAAGAATCATGGAAATAAAGGGAATTCCGGAACTGAATGATGAGGGCGAACTTGAATCTGTTTTGTTTGTTTCGCACGATATGACAGAGTTCAAGAAGATTGAAGCCGAAATTAAGGAGAAAAATAAAAAAATACTCGGACAGCATAAATTATGCTCAGAGGATTCAAAGTTCATTACTGCCCGATACCAACCATCTGCAATATTATTTCCCGCGTTCATTTATATTCTACCGGCCAAAGGATGTTGTAAGTGGCGATTTTCCCTGGTTCCTCAAAAAAGATGATACCTATTATGTGGCAGCAGTAGACTGTACCGGACATGGCGTTCCCGGAGCATTGCTCTCATTTATAGGATACTTCCTGCTAAACAATATTGTCAGCGCCGACCCGACTTTGTCTTCCGACCGGATTATAGAACAGTTGCATCAGGAGGTACGAAAAACCCTTAAGCAGGACCAGGAAGGGTCTACCGGACGGGATGGAATGGACATAGCATTCTGCAAAATTGAACCCGAAAAACAGGTTCTTGATTATTGTGGTGCCCACCGTCCGTTGTTTTTGCTTCGCGACGGCGAGTTGCTCGAGTATCAGGGAACAAGAAAAGGCGTTGGCGGAGCCCCGCTCCCGCGAAGAAAAGAAAAAGAGTTTGAAAATCACTTAATTGAATACAGAGAGGGAGATAAAATCTTTATCTTCTCGGATGGTTTGCCCGATCAGTTGGGCGGCCCCGACAGAAAGAAGTTTCAGCCAAAGAGGGTGCGCGAAGCACTTACTATGGACCCTAATTATACCATGGCACATTTTGCCCGTTTCTTCCCCAAAATTTTTTATGAATGGATGGGGAACGAGAAACAAGTTGACGATGTTTTATTGATAGGAATTGAATTGTAATTATATTTACATTTTTAAAGACTTCATACACTATGAGCAAGGAAATTGAGAGTCACCATTTTCTGGAGTTTGCATATCAACTCTACAAAACGATGAAAACAAACGAGATTAACCTGGTTTATGAAGGGGAGGTGACACAGGAAATTACCAAAACTTTTACCTCACTCACTGAAAAAAATATGGCCAGAAGTGAAGAACCTAACCAGGTGCAACGAAAAGTGTTCAACGTTATGGTCGAATGTTTGCAAAACATCAGCAAACATGCAGATACCTTGTCCGATGAAACCGACGACGATCGGCGTGGAATTGTTATGGTAAGCAAAGGAGACGACAGTTATAAAATCATTACGGGCAATGTTATCCGGAATTCAAAAATTCCGGGATTAAAAGAGAGTCTGGAACACATCAACAGCCTCGATAAGGCCGGATTGTCGTCTTTGTATAAACAGCAGATTATGGAGGCCAAACTTTCCGAAAAGGGTGGCGCCGGTTTGGGACTTATTGACATCGCTAAAAAGACCGGTAGTAAGCTGTCATACCAGTTTAAAGAACTGAATGAGGATATGTCGTTTTTTATTTTAACGTCTACCATTAAAAGAAATTACTGATAAAACATTTTGATTTATGGATGTGATTAACATAAAAGGAACCGATGATACTCCAAACGTGATTTTGGATAAGGCAAGCGGACAGTTTGAAATTTCGGGTCGCTCGTTGCCCGAAGATGTGAATATGTTCTACGAGCCTATTCTGGACTGGATTGATCAGTATGCTGAAGAGCCCAATGACCACACCGAATTTTGTTTTAAGCTGGAGTACTTTAATACGGCTTCATCAAAGGTGATCCTTGATATTCTTCTCAAGCTGGAAGAAATTGTCGAGAGCGGAAAGGAAGTGATTGTTAAGTGGCATTATCACGAGGATGAAGAAGACATGCTTGAAGCTGGTGAAGAGTATGCCGATATTGTTGAAATTCCTTTTGATTACGTTTTGTATACCGATTAATTGACCAAATGGTAACCCACCTTTTACTGACCGATGAGTGAAGAAATACTAAAAGCACTGATGCAATTGTTTGGCCTGATTGCCAAACAAGATGGAGGCGTAGAGTCCAACGAAACAGAATATGTCCGGACTTTTCTCCGGCAGCAACTCAATTCTGAAGCTGTGGAAGAATACTACGGGTTGTTTTTGAAGCACTCGGCCAACGATTCAAAAGGTGGGAAAGAAGAAGAGGGAAAGGTACGCCTGACCTCCATGAAAGATTCTGTTCGGATACTGGGCATTTGCAAAAAAATCAACAAGCAGCTGAACAGAGAACAGAAAGTGGTTGTACTGGTTCGGTTGTACGAACTGGTTAATGCCGATCATAAGTTTACCGAACAGCGTATGGCCATTATAAATACTGTGGCCGACGTTTTTAA
>NZ_AHZV01000355.1 GCF_000250735.1 Anaerophaga thermohalophila str. Valhall | reverse complement strand
TTTATGGACAGACACTAAGTAATACCTGTGTCTACAAAACATGCAAACACAGGTATTCTTTTGCATGCTCACAATATGTTTAATTTAAATTACAACTTAATTTTCTCTTCATCCCCCTTCCAAATTACTGTCCTTAAAGGTTCGGCAACTTCCAGACCTGTTCCTTTGCCTTCTTCAACAACGACCACGTTAAATGTATGTGAGTCGGACATACCTGGAAATTCTCCTTCTCTCTTACCTATTGTTAATTCACGTTCTTTATCGCTCCAGATGATCTCAATGGTCGAATAGGCTCCTTCTTCATAATTGTAATTGTCACCTTCATCTTCATACAAAACAAACTTCCCGTCTGCACCGGGATATATCCTCAACTCAACAGGGTCCTTTTTTTCTCCGGCATATTGCACAAATGGACCCATTGGAAGGATAGAGCCTGCTTTAACATACAAAGGTATTATATCGATGGGAACATCTTTCTCAACATTCTGCCCGCCTTTGAATTCTTCTCCAGTCCAGAAATCAAACCATTGTGTTCCATCAGGGAGGTAAACACTCTTTGATCCAATTTGACTGAAATCCTCAACCGGGTTGATGTATTTATTATCTTCTTTTTCGGTTTTTACATACATCGGCTCCGTTACCGGAGCAACCAGTAATGACTTACCAAACATATATTCATCATCAACATCCAGGGCATTTTTGTCATGAGCAAAATCCATTACTAAAGCCCGCATCATACTTGAAGCATTATGAGTTACATCCCATGAAACAGAATAAATGTAAGGCAATAAACGATATCGAAGATTGATGAATTTCTCAATGGCATCGTATGACCAGTCACCCGATTCCCCAAATTGCCATATTTCACGTGGCGTATCAGTACCGTGTGAGCGCATCATGGGACAAAAAGTTCCAAATTGCAGCCAGCGTACATAAATTTCATGGAAAGCTTTGTTGTTGACACCACCCGGATAATTCCAAACAAAAAAACCACCGATATCACTGTTCCAGTATGGAATTCCCGTAAGTGAAAAATTGAGCCCCGAAGAAATTTGCTTCCGCAGAACGTCCCAGTCCGTAATTACATCACCCGACCAGGAATTGGCGCCATATCGTTGCTGCCCGGCAAAAGCCGAACGGGTCAAAATAAATACACGCTTATCATCCGTAACTTCACGTTGATGTTTGTATACACCACCAACTGTCATTAACGGAAAGGCATTACGCACACGACGATAAGAACCAAGATAGGTTTCATTATCAAAGTCTTCGTCCTTAATATCCAAATGGTCAGGTTCCGTTGAATCGAGCCACCAGCCATCTATCCCGTAAGAAAAAAGGCCTTTTTGAAGATAATTCCAATAAATATCCCTTGCCTCAGGATCATAAGCATCATAAGGCCTCACTCCTGATGGCTTATCATCGGGCTTAACCGGATACCGGTTGGTTGCCCTGGGAGGCCAGGTTTTAAAGTCCAGTAACATATCTTTTTCATCCAACACTTTAAACTGTTCTGTTTTTGGACCAAAAGATGCCCACACAGAGATAATGAGATGTGCATTCATATCATGAACCTGATCAACCATTTTCTGTGGCTCCGGGAATTCAGGATTCAAAAATCTCATAGCATTCCAATGGTAATTATTACCCCAGTATTGCCAATCCTGGATGATTCCATCAAGAGGAACACCCAATTCACGATATTTCTTAACAACGCCAACTGTTTCGTCCTGACTCTTATATCTTTCCTTACTCTGCCAGTAGCCATAAGTCCAGTAGGGAAACATCGGTACCTGACCGGTTAGATCGCGCATATTGGCTATAACACCATCGGCATCTCCCCCTGTCATCACATAATAATCAATACAATCACCTATTTCAGATTCAAAAAAAGTTTCTTCTTTATTGTCACTGAATACAGTGGTTGAATAATTGTCCCAGAAAAGTCCGTATCCTTTATTCGACTGGAAGAAAGGAATAACAGTTACTTTATTATCCTGAAAAAGTTTAACTTCCTGATAGCGTTGAGACATTTTCCCGTTTTGCAGCTGGCCCAATCCATATATTTTTTCATCAGGGTCTAATTTAAAACTTTGCTTAACAGCATAAGTTTTAGTACCTAAATCTAATTTAGACTTAAAACCTGATCCGTTCTTTTTTTCTGTAAACAGAGGGGTTTCGTCACCATTAGAGAAGCTAAGTTCAGCGGTAGCTAAGTTCAGTTTCACCAAAATTTTTTCAGAAGAAATGATCAAATTTCCTTCGTTTTCGTGAATATCAAAATCAACAACCTCCGGAGTCTTGATAACAGACAAACTGTTTTTTTCATATTCAAAACCGGCTTTTGATTTCACGATCCGAACAATTTCCGGCGAATAAAACTGAATATTAACATCAATCGAATCAATGGTTGCAGTAATTCCCCTGTCAGTCAGCTCATACTTTTCCCGATCGCACGAAACAGTAACAACTGAAATGACTATACCTATAAGAAAATAATAAAGAATTGACCTCATAGCATGATTTTATAAAAATATTGATTAAGAACGGAATCACCGTTCCACACAAAAAAAGGAAAGCCCGCGAAGGGCCTTCCCATATTTGAAATATTTATTTAATAACCGGGATTTTGCGTCAGATTAGGATTCTTTTGGAGTTCCGGTTCGGGGATAGGGAACAATACTCTGTGATCACCATTGGGTGAATGTGAGAGCCATGATTTTGTTGTAAATGCCCCAAAACGAATCATATCACTTCGCCGGCGTCCTTCCTGACAGAACTCACGTCCCAGAATATCAAGAAACGCTCCGTACTGAATGTCTGCACCACCTTCGTAAGTAGAATTAAGGTGATTATCCAAACCGTACTCGTAAGCACTTCCCTGCAGTAAATCTGCTCCTGTAACTTCAGCTTTTTCAGGCTGACCGGGAAAGTTTCTTGACCTCACCTGTGTTACAATTGTTGCGGCTTCATCTTCAAAACCAAGTCTCAGGAGTGATTCTGCTTTCATTAAAAGTATATCGGCATAGCGGAATAATGGCCAATCATTACTCAAACGATTGGTAGCGCCCATTTCAATTTCAAATTTACCCAACCGGAAACCATGTATTTCCTGTGAATCATCTACTCCGGGGAGCTCATTTATGTACGCCAGAGGCTCTCCGGCCAATTCACCAAGTGTACAATAAAGGCTGTCTCCGTTGGATGCATACTGCTGTCCTTTTATATAATTGTCCAGATATCTTGAATCATCGGGATCAAATGTTTCTATAAATTGAGGAACAGCACAAATACCTCCCCAAGGTGAATATTCAAGGTTGTAAGTTTTCTGGTTGGCCGGTTGCAACGTCTGCATGTGAATATCAAAGGCATTCCATGCTGTTACATATTTTGACTCAAAGGGCAGCGCAAAAATAATTTCTGCCGAATTCTGATTATCGGTAATAAATACATTCTTCTGATTGGACTCAAGTTCATATCCGGCACCAGAATTTATGACCGAGTCACAGGCAGATATACACTCCTCCCACATTGATTCGCCGGTATAAACCTCAGCATTGAGATACATCTTTGCCAAAAGTGTAAATCCGGCCCATTTATTAAATTTTCCATAGGTGGTCTGATTGTTTTCAGGACTAACCTTCTGAATATTATTCTTTACTTCCTCCACGATAAAATCGAAAACTTCTGTCCTCGTATTTTGTTCAGGAAGAAACCCTTCAGGAACATCGAATCTTTCAATTATAGGAACATTGCCAAAAAAAGTCAATCAGCACCCAGTAATAAGAAGCTCTGAGTAATTTTATTTCGGCAATAAGTGACTCGATTTCTTCCTCAGGAACAGGTATAATTTTTTCCTCCACCTGATAAATAATCCTGTTACAATTGGTTATACCGGCATAAGTACGATTCCAGGTGTTAATAACCACATCATCATCGGTCGTCCATTTATGTTCGTGCAATCTTCTGTAAACGCCACCATCAACCCAACCATTAGGCCGTGCAGGAATTACTGCCTGGTCGGCTGTCACTTCATTTGCGCGATGTAAACCATTCCACTGAAGCATAACTTCTCTCCAATTGACATAAGCTGCTCCCTTTAAGGCTGCCAAATCACTTTCATCGGGAGAGAACTGACTGGCAATAATGTTGTCAAAGCTTTCATCTTTCAAGTCTGTGCAGGAAGCAAACAGTAGTGTCAACGAAAACAGCAAAACTGTTCCCACTCTGCCAACCTGCCTGATATAATGTTTTTTCATAATTCTCAATTTTAAAATTTCAGATTTACACCAAATGTAAAAGTACGTACGGTAGGATATTTGTCCCTGTTATCAATACCAGGACTTAATCCGGCACCACTGTTAATGTTGATCCCCCCTTGAGATGTACCTCCTTCGGTAACCAGACTTACTTCCGGGTCTATTCCATCGTATCCGGTAATTGTTAATGTATTGGATGATGAAACATATACACGGGCCGATTTCAGGAAATCAACTCCTGTATTATTTATATTATAGCCAAGTGTTATATTATCAATCTTCCAATAATCTCCATCTTCGATGTAATGACTGTTAAACTCGTGTGGTGATTTGAGTTGAGTCTTACCAAAAACAGGATTAAATGCATCTCGCAACAAATTATACTGCGTATAAGTAGGATTCTCATACATCATGCGTTGCATATTAGCCACCTGAAAATCAAAGGCTCCGCGCTGTGTAATGGACAAATCCCAGTTTTTATACCTGAAATTATTGGTCCATCCGGCATAATAATTTGGCAAACCGTTACCAATCACCTTTTTATCATCAAATGAATGTCCAAAATCAGAATAATTAACGGGTTCACCATCTTGTCCTTCATAAATCCATTGCCCATAATTAGAAGCATCATCCGGATCATTACCAATACCAATGACTTTAAACCCATAGAAGTTACCGATTGACTCACCAATTTTTACAATATGCGTAAAGGTTTGGACGGGCGGCCCTGTATACCCGGTGGTAAAATAATCACTGGATGTCTGATAAATATCGTTAGAAAGGCTTATCAGCTTATTACTATTGGTAGAAAAAGTAACACTGGTGGTCCATTCAAAATCTTCATTCTGAATGGGAACTCCTGTAAGAAGTATTTCCAGACCTTTGTTTTCCATTTCACCAACATTAGCCCGGGTTGTGGGATACAAATTAGGAGGACTTGGAACAGCATAGTCAAATAGCAGGCCATCAATCTTCCTGATATAATGATCAATACTACCACTCATTCTTCCATCAAGGAGAGTAAAATCGACACCATAGTTCATTTCGTGCTTTTCTTCCCATTGCAAATCGGGGTTTGCATTTTGAGATGGAATCAGCGTTTTTATCCACTGTCCATTAGAATAAATATACTGATCATACCCCATCAAGGCAACGCCCATAAATAAATCGGATGGCTGTGTTCCTGTCACTCCATAACCGACGCGAAATTTTATATCATCAAAAATATCTTGTCCGGCCATAAATGGTTCTTCCGTCAGCCTCCAGCCGAACGAAACAGCAGGAAAAGTACCCCAGGCATTGTCTGTTCCCCAAAGCTGGCTTGCTCCTTCTCTGCGTAAACTTCCCATAAATAGATAACGATCTGCATAACTGTAACTTACCCTTCCAAAAAAACCAATCAAATTGGTCTCAGAATGATAGCTGGATTGAGGATTGGGAACATCTCCGTTTTTGGTGGCTTCACCAAGTCCGATGTCATAATACCCAAACTGATCGGTAGGGAAATCCCAGTTTTCCATCGACATAGTGGTATAAATATTCTCCTGATAACTGTATCCGGCCAAAGCAGTAAATCTGTGATTTCCTATTACATCGGAATATTCAGCTGTCAATTCAGCCAGCTTATCAATTGATTCTGATGCACCAATTGAAGCATAAGCATTCCTGTTGTCGCGCAAAGTACTGATATGCTGCTTAGTTTCTGAATAACCGCCATTCTGATTCCACTTTGAGTACGACAAAACACTTGATAAGGTAAGTTCATCAACAGGATTGAAAACAATATTGCTGTTAAAACGAGTCAAATGTTCACGCGTCATACCATTGCTTTCCATCAAGTTCGATACAGGGTTCTCGTACTCAAATTTCGTCAACTGCTGAAACCATTCCCCATTTTCATCCTTAACAGGAGCTGTCGGATTCTGAATAAGCGCCTGGCGATAATTGTAGCCGTTGAAACCATTAAGTTTTCTGTCTGATCCAAGAATGCTCAAATTCAGTTTCAACTTATTATCAAACATATTGTGATTGATATCCGCACGACCCTTAAAATCTTTATTGTATGACTTTAAGAAAATACCTTCGGCTGAGTCGTAGTTTACATTCAATAAATAGTTCGTTTTTTCATCACCTCCTCTGAATGTAACGTTATGGACATGGCTTACAGGCGTTCTTGTAATTTCATCAAGCCAGTCGGTAGAATGGCCAAGATCTGTGTTGGCATCCCGAAAACCTGCCTCGATTTGTTTTCTGAAATCTGCTGCTGTTGAAAGATTTGGTTCTCGGGATATAGTCTGAACATTGACATAAGAACTAACCTCTACTGAGCTTTCAAAATGCCCACTGGCCCGGCGTGTTGTAATTAATATTACACCGTTGGTTCCGCGTGTACCGTAAATAGCAGCAGCAGAACCATCCTTTAATACATCAATCGACTCAATATCCTCAGGAGCAACTGTATTCATGTCACCCGGAACACCGTCAATAAGCACCAAAGGACTAATACTTGAGCCTACCAGGGTAGTATTACCGCGTAATAAAATTTCAGAATTACTGGTAGGATCTCCTGAGGGATTCACAATAGTTAATCCTGCTACTTTACCCTGAATAAGTTGTCCCGGATCTTTGACACTTCCTTTAACAAAATCATCAGCCTTTATAGACGAAACCGAACTGGTTACATCTGCCTTTTTTACACTACCATATCCAATGGCCACAACCTCATCCAAACCAATTACTGCCTGTTGCATGGACACATTGATCACATCAGCATCAACGATCTTTTCAACTGTCTGCATTCCAACAAAAGAAAAAACCAGTGTTGCATCGTCAGGTACATCAGAAATTTCAAAATTGCCGTCCATATCGGTAATGGTCCCGGTGGTACTACCCTTGATTGTAACAGTTACGCCGGGTACAGGATTTCCGTATTCATCGGTCACTGTACCACTAACCGTTGTCTCCTGTTGTTGCACCATAACCGTTGGTTCAGATCGTCGGGTCACCACCACATTCTCACCTACAATCTGATAATTGTAGCCGCCTTCTTCCAACAATTTTTGGAGCACTTCTTCCAGGGTGGCATCTTCAACATCCAGAGAATACCTTTTTTCAAGGTCTAACTCATCGTTCTTGAAAAAGAAACCGTAGTCGCTGGTTTCTTCAATCTGCCGGAAAATGTCGAGAATAGTGGCATTTTCCATTTTTACCGTTACTTCATTTTTCTGGGCATCAGCTGTTTTGGCCGAAAGTGTTAACCCGCAAAAAACGAGTAAAACCATGGTTATTTTCATAATTCTCAAGGTTTTCACCCAGTTATGCCTCTGCCGGCATAACATCATACGACTTTTTTTCATAAATTTGTACTGTTTAGCGTTTAACAATTTGAAACTGTTGGCGCAGTTTCAGTTAACTCGTATCACGGCAGGCACCCTGTTGGCGCAGGGTGTCTGTTTTTTATTCAAATATTACTCTTTGCTTTCCGTTCTCCATCTCTTCAATCTTGTAGGTCGATTTCGATGAAATCTGAAGCACTTTCAGCAAATGCTCAATACTGGTTTTTCGCTTAATAACGCCCGAAAACTTTTCATCCTTAATCTTCTTGCTTTTAAAAACAAAGTGAACGTCGTACCACTCTTCCAGTTCACGGGTTATTTCGCTCAGACTTTTATTCACAAAAACAAATTTTCCTTCCTTCCAGGCAGTTACAAATTCCTTATCGGTATTTGAAAAAGCCAGTTTTTTATTTTCGATATCAAAAGAAAATTCTGTTCCGGGTTTCATCTTTTCCACAAGTGAGCGTCCTTCACCACAAAAATCAATAGCACCATCGAAAAGAGAAGTCACCAGCATCTGTTTTTCAGCATTGTATTTTACATTAAAGCTGGTTCCTTTATCCACTATGAAGTATTCTCCTACTTTTACCAGAAAATCCCGCTCATTATCATGAACGACATCAAAAAAAGCTTCGCCCTTTAAATCAACAACTGTTTTTTCATTGCCATAAGTAGTTACAGTAGCAGTAGAGGCAGAATTCAACCATAACTCACTGCCATCCTTAAGCTTAATATTAGTGATGTTACCTTTCGGAGCATTCAGGACAAATTGTTCACTGGCAGGTTTTGTTAGTGTTGAAAACAAAAGACCTCCAATCAGAAACACAACTGCTGCTGTAGCTGCAACCGCGGATGCCAGTTGCAATTTACTGAGACGAAAAACAGGCTGTCGCAGTCCCCAAAATTTTCTGAAGTATGATGTTTTTGACTTTTGGGGAAATCGTCTATGTGCCATATTGTTGACAACCCATAGCTTCTGAAAGGCTTCAAAAGCTCTTTTCTTTTCCGGGTCTTGATTTAATTCCTCAAAAAACGCATATCTCTCCTGAAGAGTAGTCTTTCTTCGAACAATATTTAAAAATTGCTTTTCCAATGTTATCTTTTTTTAACCTTAACACTTTAAAAGCAACATTCCCTATCCGGAAAGCAACATTTTTTTATTTTATTTTACAAAGCAGTCAGAACCAGAAATTTAGTTTTCGGGCTTATGCAAAGATTTATGACGGGTGGAGGTTAAATTAGTTAGTCAAATAGTTTTTAGTTTTTAGTTTTTAGTCCATAGCTTAGGAAAGGGAGCAGGGAGCAGGGAGCTTGAAGGTAAACTCTTCCAGTATTCGATGCTCCTGGAAATGGTAGACATGTAATTAAAAAGAAAGAAGTTTGACAGGCAGAAGGCAGAATCTATAAATCCTAACCTGGACAAGCCAGAGCTAAACAAATTTATACATTATCTGTCGCAGCTCCGCAGCTTTTTGTTTTTCTTTTATATAATTCTATCGTTCTGTCGCCGCTCCGCGGCTATTAACTGCTGTTATATAGTTGACAATACTAAAACCGCAGAGCGGTGACAGAGCGGTAACATTACCAATAATGTCGGTAACAATTAACCGCGGAGCGGTGACAGAGCATTAATTTTGCCAAAAATACAACAAAATCAGAGATAAGGTACTAATCATATTAAATCTAACAATCTATTCTCATAGTTTGAGCAACAAAAATAACTCAATAACCGGAAGATAATCTTTCAGCTCTGTACGCAGCATTTTCAATGCCCTGGAAATTCGTGCTTCAACGGTTTTGGTACTTACTCCGAGCTGGCTAGCAATTTCAGAGTAAGTAAAGCCGTTAAAACGATTAAGACGAAAGGTTTCGGCTATTTCGGATGGCAATCTGTCGATAGCTTCATCAATCTTTTTCATCAATTCTTCCAAATCCACATAGGAGTCCGGAAAACCGGCCAAAGCTTCCTGCTGATATTGCAATTCGGGAATCAGATAATCCCGGTGCCCACGATTGATAATTTCCTGGTGGCGAAGATGATTCAGGCAATTATGTTTGGTAATGGTGTAGAGATAATTTTTTATGTTGGTGGCCTTTCGCAGTTCCGCACGATTCTCCCAAAGTTTGACAAAAGCATCCTGTACCAGTTCCAGGGCCACTTCCCGCTGCCCAATATACCCTAATGCAAGATAAAACAGCATATCGAAAAAGTCGTTGTATACCTCTTCAAAAGCTCTTTTCTTCCCTTCCTGCAGTCCCGCTATATCAAAACAAGTAGCCATGGCTCTATTTCTTCATTAAAATGCCTGTTCTAAACACAACAATAGATCGTTAAACTAATTCGTGTCCGTCTATAAATTACGCAAAAGTTGTTTCTTATCATGTATCTGTTCAGAAAGTGCCGGTTACAAGGCTTGCGAAGTCCGAAAATACGGAGTTCAGTAATCGTAAATAAGTAATTTTCGGATGTGCGTAACACAGTAAATGGCACTTTATGGACAGAGACAATTTCAAATACCTGTCAAGGGGCTGTTTAATGAGTTTACATACACGCACTGTTTAGAGAACAATCACAAAAACTAAGACTCCCTCATAATAAAAACTTTGCGTCTTTGCGTTCAGGCTTTCTTTAACGAACTATTGAAATCACAAAAATATTAAAAAAATATATAAAAGTAAAAAACACTCTTTATTTGCAAATATCTTTAAAAATTTGTAATAACTTTACAGCAAATTAATCAATTTATTTCGGTTGGCGCCGTTTTTTTATATTGTATCACGTTAATTTCCCGTAAGTCTGGCTATTTATGCGGGCTACAAAAAAAGTAACAGGTACACTTAATTAGTGTCTGTCCATAAAGTAACATTTGCTGAGTTACGCTTGCCGCCCAAATACTCATTTACGATAAGTAAACTCCGTTTTTGGCGGCTTCGCAAGCCTTGCAACCGGCACTTTCTGAACAGACACGCATATTTTGAAAATTTTTGCGAGTTTATAGACGAGCACTAATGATTTAGACAATCTTTCAAAAAGAGAGAATTGTCCACCAAAATACACAGTGTGTCCACCTGCCTTTTTGTTAACATACACTAATTTCGTAAATAACCAATTGTTTAACTAATTCCTGCCTGAGGCGGGTTAAAAAGAAAAAATATGAAACTAAAACGATTGATTTTTGCTATTTCAGCCATTGGTCTGCTTACTTTTTCCCAGACCAGTGCCCAGAACAAAATGAATCTGGATTTCGCCCATGCCGATCAAACTATTAATAAAAATATATACGGTCATTTTGCCGAGCATCTTGGCCGTTGTATTTATGATGGCATCTGGGTAGGACCTGATTCAGACATTCCTAATGTCAACGGATACCGTAAAGATATCGTAGATGCTCTTAAAGAGCTGAACATACCGGTACTGCGCTGGCCGGGCGGCTGCTTCGCCGATACCTATCACTGGAAAGACGGGGTTGGCCCGGTTGAAGACCGCCCGAACATCAAAACTATTTCTGGGGTGGTGTTATCGAAGACAACAGCTTTGGAACCCATGAGTTTCTGAACCTTTGTGAAATATTGGGTGCCGATCCCTATATCTCTGCCAATGTGGGTAGCGGTACCGTCGAAGAGATGGTCGATTGGATTGAATACATGACCTCCGACGAAGACATCCCTATGGCCAACTGGCGCAGAGAGAACGGACGCGAGGAACCCTGGGACGTAAAATTTCTTGGCATCGGCAACGAAAGCTGGGGCTGTGGTGGTGATATGCGACCCGAATATTACAGCGATTTGCTGCGCCAGTATTCACTTTATGCACGAGTATATGGAGAAGGCAAATTCCAAAGAGTAGGCTGTGGCGCCAACGGGTCCGATTACAACTGGACCGACGTCGTTATGGACAGAGCCGCCCGACACATGGATGCACTATCGGTACATTACTATACCATTGCCACAGGCGACTGGGGAAACAAATCGTCGGCTACGGATTTTGGTGAAGAGCTTTACTTCAGTGCTCTCCGCAATGCCGGCCACATGGATGAGCTGATCAGCAAACATTCGGCCATGATGGATAAACATGACCCCCACAAAAGAGTACCTCTGTTGGTTGACGAATGGGGAATCTGGACCGACCAGGAACCCGGATCAACACCCGGTTTTTTGTATCAGCAAAACTCCATGCGTGACGCACTGATTGCTGCCACAACTTTTGATATTTTTCATAAACATGCCGACCGCGTAAAAATGGCAAATATTGCTCAGGCAGTTAACGTTTTGCAGGCAATGATACTTACGGAAGATGACAAAATGGTGCTCACCCCAACCTATCATATTTTTAATATGTACAAAGTGCATCAGGATGCCACCTATATCCCGGTTTTACTCCAGAGCGAAGATTACAAATATGGGGAAGAAAGTATTCCGGCCATAAGTGGCACGGCCTCCAAAAAAGACGGGAAAATCAACATCAGCCTGAGTAATCTGAATCCCAACGAAAACAAGACCGTGGAAGTTGACGTTGAAGGCGGAAACCTTAGTAACGTGATTAACGCTTCGCTGCTTACCGCTCCAAAAATTAATTCTGTCAACACTTTCGACAATCCGGAGGTGGTAAAACCAGTCGATTTCTCCGACTACAAACTCAAAAAAGAAACTTTAACCGTTACTTTGCCGCCTCATTCGGTTGTTACTTTGCAGCTGCAATAAAAATAAATGAAATCACTATTTAGAGGTTGCTGAAAAAGTCAGCAACCTCTGTTTCAAATTTATTTTCCATTGTTCTTTTTGGCATTGCCCCAAAACGGAACCAAAAAGGTCTGGTCCGCTTAAACCTGGCTCCCCGCGAAAGCCAAAATTTCCGGCCATTGCGCAAGGCCATGAACGTCGCCCATTTTGGCTTCCCGCCATCCGCCGGCCCGGAAAACGGACAGGCCACCGCGCCTTTTAAATAGATAAAGTCGTTCATTATTACGACATTCTTTTGAATAGTGATATGTTGACAATTAACATTTACTGGTGCAAACATTTTTAAAGATTTGGATGACAAACCTTGCACCTTAAATGGAATTATGCGATGTAAATAATTTATTATTAATTATTTAAGTGTTATTCAGCAGACCCTATTTAGTGCATGTCTGTAAACTCACAAAAAATATTTTCACAATATTATGTGTGTCTGTTCAGAAAGTGTCATTTACAAGGCTTGCGATGTCCGAAAATACGGAGTTTACTCATCGTAAATGAGTAATTTTTGGACGAGCGTAACACAGTAAATGGCACTTTATGGACAGACACTATTTATTGTTCGTCTATAAGGTTCAATACTCCGTTAAACTTTTTCAATATACTGCAAACCAATTGTTTGCATCTAAATGGGTTTGACTGTTAAAATGCAGTAGATCAAGGTTGTAACAATCATCTTACATCTTATATCTAAAAATCTAACGATCTATTGAGGTTAATAGTCAAGTAAAAAAAACTAAAACGCAGAGAGGCAATGACGCAAAGTTTTCATTATGAAAAAGTTGCGATTTGCGCCACATTAAAACGGAAACTACATCATTCTCAGCTTCCGGAGGCAAGTCCTCAATCTGATCAGGCATCGGTGCAGAAGCAGGACCACTATTTCCGCCGGCTTCAACTTTTTCAACCCTCCATGCATCCAGATTGGTAAAATAATTCACTTTGCCGTCTCTCTCCCATTTATTCCCTTTAATATTAAAACTGACTTTAAGCTCATCGCCGATATTAAACGGTTCGATTAGGTCAACTCGATCCTGAACAGACTGAAACTTAACGAAGTCATTCCACTCGGGATTTTTCTCATTTGGAACCTCTATCACAAATTCACGCTTTTGGAATTTGTCCGATATTTTCACAATATCTTCTTTGACAATTAACTTGCCGCTCAATTCAAAACTCATAAAATAAAACTGAAATATTATTCAACAACAATTTTTTCGATACGGTCGCCCTGTTCAATCTTGTCGATCACTCCAAGGCCCTCATATACTTTCCCGAAACAGGTGTGCTGACGATCCAGGTGTCTGGTATTATCCCTGTTATAGCAAATAAAAAACTGTGAACCTCCTGTATCCCTTCCTGCGTGTGCCATGCTAAGCACTCCACGATCATGATACTGCATATCCCCGTTCAGTTCACATTTAATTGTATAACCCGGGCCACCTGTCCCTACCTTTGGATCGCTCATATCAATTGAATAAGGACATCCTCCCTGTATCACAAAATCGGGGATAACACGATGAAATGCCAAACCGTCGTAAAAACCGCTTTTGGCCAGTTTAACAAAATTCTCAACAGTAGCGGGAGCATCGTCATGATAAAATTCGACTTTCATTTCTCCCCTGGGGGTGTAAATGGTTGCTTTTTCCATGTTTTCTAATTTCTGTATTCGCTACAAAGGTAAGTTTTTTAAAATTATAAGAACCACAAAACCCCGAACTCTGCTAATTCCACATTTTTTTTATATATTGGACTTTCCAAAATGAGACACATGAAGCATGTTCACGTTTTATTCATCTTTATCTGTGCAATCCTCTTCCTTTTGGGATGCAACAAAAGAGAATACAGTAAACCGGGCCCTTCACTTATCTATTTGGATTTCAACCGGGAAATAACCAATACCGGAATATTACCTGTCAAATTTCAGGGTGATAAATATGTGTCGTATGAAAAAGGTGTTACCGATACCTGCCTTAATCTGACAAAAACAGCTCTCTACAGGAAACCCGTCATTATTGATAAAGGCCATGGCAACAGTTTCAGCGATTATGAAGGCCTCACGCTCCTGCTTTGGGTCAAGTCAGATACTGGTGATCCCTATGAATATGTTGTTGCCGGACAGAAACTCCCGTTGGATGATTTTCAGAAATATCAGGGCTGGCACATCAGTAAAACACAGGCAGGCGGCTGGATGTGGGAAGCCAGCGACGGGAAAAAAACCATCAGCTACAAGCCCTCGCATAAACAACAGCCTGTTAACGATGGGAAATGGCACCAGATTGGTTTTTCTCTGGACAAACAACTTCGTGAAGCACGATTCTATTACGATGGCAATCTGAAAGCCATTCTCAGTACAGAAGAAATAGAAAATCCGTTCCCGGGTTCTTCGTTGTTTGTAGGTTCTGATCCTATGGCTAAAGACATCAGAATCGAAGCTTTCAACGGCATGATTGACGAATTGGGTATCTGGTCGCGAACGCTATCAGAAACTCAGGTGGCCGGGCATTTCAGAAGAATCAGCGGAAAAAAACTTAGACCCCTGCCCGAATACAATGACTCAATAACCATCATGACCTGGAATATCTGGAATGGAGGTACCAGCCACGGTAAATATGCAGGAATACAGCGCATTGCCGACATCATTAAACACAGCCGTGCCGATATCATATCTCTTCAGGAAACTCTGAATGCCGGAGAGATAATAGCAGGTGAACTGGACTATTATTTCTATAAGAGAAGTGACAACCTGAGTGTTATCTCCAGATTTCCGCTCAAAAAAAGTTTCAATGTATACCGTCCGCTCCATTTTGGGTGCATCCAAATAGATATCGGTAACGACAAAGAAATTCTTGTAAGCCCCGTTTGGTTAAGCCGGCAACCCAACCTTCCGGCCTATTTTATCAAAGAAAATGCACGTGCCGATACCATTGAAGTGAGAGAAATGGAAACCCGTGGAATGGAAACAAGGTTTTTGCTGAGCGAACTCAGACCGCTCATTCAGAACAATAATGAAAAAGCATCCATTATCGCCGGCGATTTCAACAGTGGCTCACACCTCGACTGGACCGAACGAAACAAAGAAAGACACAATGATTTGGTTGTGGAATTTCCGGCCAGTAAATTCATGTATGAAGAAGGTTTTTCCGATGTTTACCGTTCCATCTTTCCGGATGAGACCACATCACCGGGGTTTACCTGGTCGCCCATCCATAAAGACGGACTTCAAACCCGGATGGACTTTATTTATTTCCGGGGAGAAATGCTTGTGCCAACTTCGGCAAGAGTCATCGACACCTGGCCTTCCGGATTCCCTTCTGACCATGCAGCTGTTGTAGCATCATTTAAAGTAAAATAGCCACTTTCCATACTCCGGAAAACTATTGTAAATAAATTGCAAGTTAGCTGTTTGTGATCAAGGGACTGTGCTTAATAAAACGCAGTAAATCAAAGTTTTGCGAATCATCTTACATCTAATATCTAAAAATCTATCAGTCTATTATTACAATAGATCGTTAGATTTTTAGATATTAGATGTAAGATGATCGTTACAACCTTGATCTACTACATTTTAACAGCCAGCCCCATTTAGATGCAAACAATTGGTTTGCAACGTATTGAAAAAGTTTAACGGAGTATTGTTATTATAAATCGACCCATAAAATTAGTCCACTCAGCCCCTGTCAATCTTCCTCATCATCGTCATCGTCGAACGGAAGAAGACAGCCATAATCATCTTCCAACAGAATGTCATTGATCTGCTCAAGATCAAAATATTCAGGATCAAGGCCATCAGGAAAAAGTGCCTTGAAAAAACGATGCTGGGGATTAGACGGATCTTTCACCGCTGCAACCATCTCCTGATAACCGCCGGGTCCGCCACAATCCTCAGGCGGACATTCCCGTGCCCCATCAATGCAAACCGGATAATATTCCAATGGATCCGGTTCCCTCTCTTTTTCCAATATGATCCTGTGCCGCCAGTCATCACCGAAATCATATTGATAAACCATCTCATCCCCGGGTTTTCTTAGCAAATCATTAACCCGTACAATAGTATAGTCCTGAAACAGAGGATTACCATTCCACTCATCATCGGCCAGACCGAATAGTCTCTTCCCTTTCCGGAACAAATGCAAGTGCTGGTTTTCCCACCCCATGGTGGTTTGAAGAACTTTGTGAAAATCGT
The DNA here is from genome assembly GCF_000250735.1 of Anaerophaga thermohalophila str. Valhall. Lineage (GTDB taxonomy): Bacteria > Bacteroidota > Bacteroidia > Bacteroidales > Marinilabiliaceae > Anaerophaga > Anaerophaga thermohalophila_A. Next base: position 1,809 of record NZ_AHZV01000355.1, on the reverse strand, counting down.
GTAAAAACAAGTCGGCAGGAATTTGCAACCGCCGCCAGATAAGCGGTTCAATATCCTGGAGTTCAACTTTTACCTGATAAATATGTGGTATGATCTTGTTCATATTCTTACCGTTATTCAAAAATCATTGCTTCTAAAAACATTTCAAAGCTAAAAAATTTTATCAATCCCTGAATAATTTACCAAAGGTTTATCTTACAACAGACTTTCGGCTACAAATTGTCGACAAAAAACAATTTTTACTTCATTTTTTTAAGTAAAACGACATTTTTTATTACATTTGCACATCCAAAAAGTCAAAACCTCTAACATTTTATCTTATGAATGAATCAAAAGTGCTCAAGTACGTTGAGGATTTTATGGCTAATGTCAAGGCCAAAAATCCCAATGAACCGGAATTTCATCAAGCTGTACACGAAGTAGTTGAAAGTTTGGCTCCCTTTATTCTGGAAAATCCTGTTTTGATGAAAAACAAAATTCTGGAACGGATGACTGAACCGGAACGAATCATCAGTTTCAGGGTACCATGGATTGATGATCAGGGAGAAATACAAATCAATAAAGGTTACCGGGTGCAGATGAACAGTGCCATTGGGCCTTACAAAGGCGGCCTGCGCTTTCATCCTTCGGTAAACCAAAGCATATTGAAGTTTTTAGCTTTTGAGCAGGTTTTGAAAAACAGTCTTACCTCACTTCCCATGGGGGGCGGAAAAGGTGGTTCCGACTTCAATCCCAAAGGAAAATCAGACCAGGAAGTAATGAAGTTCTGTCAATCGTTTGTTACGGAACTTGAGAGACATGTAGGTCCGAATACCGATATACCGGCCGGAGACATTGGTGTAGGTGGTCGTGAAATCGGCTTCATTTTCGGCCAGTATAAGCGTCTGGCCAATGCTTTTCAGGGTACTTTCACGGGCAAAGGCGCCGAATGGGGAGGAAGCCCTCTCAGACCCGAAGCCACAGGCTACGGGGCAGTCTATTTTGCTCAGGAAATGATGGCCACTAAAGGTGAATCATTTAAAGGGAAAACAGTAGCCATAAGTGGTTCGGGAAATGTTGCCCAGTTTGCGGTTGAAAAAGTTCTTGAAATGGGTGGAAAACCCGTTACCCTGTCCGACTCCAGCGGATACATTTACGACCCCAATGGTATTGATGCCGAAAAACTGGAATATGTAAAACTTCTCAAAAATGCCATCCGCGGACGTATCAGGGAATATGCCGAAAAATATCCGGATGTTGAATATTATGAAGGCGAAACACCCTGGAAAGTCAAGTGTGATGTGGCAATTCCATCGGCCACTCAAAATGAACTTAACGGAGATGATGCTCATATGCTCATCGAAAACGGATGTATCTGCGTTTCTGAAGGAGCTAATATGCCCTCTACCCCTGAAGCTGTAGACCTGTTCCATGAGAAAAGAATCCTCTTTGGACCTGGTAAAGCAGCCAACGCTGGTGGTGTAGCCGTTTCCGGTCTGGAGATGAGTCAAAATTCCATGCGAATAACCTGGACACGCGATGAGGTGGACCAAAAGTTAAAATCCATTATGAAAAACATTCATGCAGCGTGCGTAAAAAATGGACAGGAAAAAGATGGATTTGTTAATTACGTAAAAGGTGCCAACATCAGTGGTTTTATTAAAGTGGCCAATGCCATGCTTGCACAGGGTGTTGTTTAGCACAATAATAGGTTTTCCAAGCCCGAAACTTCTGAAAATCCGAAAAGAGCTTTACTGTGAAAAGTGTTCCCTTATCTATCCCGAATTTCCCCTTTGTCTGTGAACACGCACAGTAAATGCTCTTTTAACC
>NZ_AHZV01000356.1 GCF_000250735.1 Anaerophaga thermohalophila str. Valhall | reverse complement strand
GAAAACTTATGAATAAAGCAGGTTAAATTTTGCAGATAAGAATTTTACCGTTAGTACCGAAAATTGGCCTGATAAGCAAAAATCCAACTCCGCAAAACAAATGATTGATATAAAGTGTTTTGTAATTTGAGTTAGATATAAGATGATTCGCATAACATTGGTTTACTGTATTTTAGCAGATATAATTCATCGATCGCAAATAGCTGATTTGTTATTTAGTGCGTGTCTATAAACTCGCAAAAATTTTTACAATATGTGTGTCTGTTCAGAAAGTGTCATTTACAAGGCTTGCGAAGTCCGAAAATACGGAGTTTACTCATCGTAAATGAGTAATTTTCGGACGAGCGTAACACAGTAAATGGCACTTTATGGGCAGACACTACATAGTTACATAAATCATGGCAGGAAGCAGGAACATCATCTTAATTTTTGGATTTGTATTGGTTTTTCAAGTTCTTGCCGGTCAGGAAAGCAGAAATATTGAATATAAATTCAGGCATCTTGATAGTTCTAATGGGTTGTCGAGCAACCAGATTACAGCGATTCATAAGGATCGGCTCGGATTTATCTGGTTTGGAACCATTTCCGGTCTTAACCGCTACGATGGCTATTCCTTTAGAGTATATAAAAATATTCCCGGTGATACCACTACAATTCCGTTTAATAATATTCAGAATATTTATGAAGACCATAATGGCTTTTTGTGGATTATTTCTCAGGATAATCAGCTTTCGGTTTTTGATCCTTCAAAAGATATTTTTTACGGGGATTATTACCTCTTCAGAGAGGCAAATAATGTCCCGTCTCAATTTATTTCTTCGTTGGTGGTTGACCACGATTCCAATCTTTGGGTGGCATCAAACCAGTTTGGTCTTTATTGGGTCAGAGCAGTAGATAATGAGGTGGTAAAGATTCCTTCCGAAAAAGAGGAAGAAGGAGGTATTGCCAGTGATTTTGTTACCGATGTGTTTGTCGGAAATGATTCTACCATTCTGATAATTAATGCATGGGGTGTTGTAGAATACATAGATTCAAAAAGCCTGCAGGTTTTAAAAAGATATCAGCCTGAGGGGTTAAAGTCACTAATTGATCAGGATTACTTTTCTGTTTTCGAGGATAATGAGGGAGATGTTTGGATATATTCGAAGCAAAGCGATCTTGGATTGTTTTATTACAGCCCCGAAACAGGTGAGGAATTGCATTTTAAAGCCGATGCAGAAAAGCACAGATTGACAACAAATATTGTTACGGGCGTTTTGCAGGATCAGAAAGGTCATATCTGGGTGGCTACCGATCATGGAGGTATTCAGATAATCGATAAAAGCAATTTCAGTGTGATGGCGGTTCAAAATGCACCCGGAAATACCAATAGTCTTTCACAAAACAGTATTACCTCTTTGTTACGGGATGATTTGGGAACCATCTGGATTGGAACCTACAAAGAAGGTGTCAATTATTATCATCCTGAGTTGTTTCAGTTTCGTCTTTTTTCGCACAATCCCTTGAACAGTGGCGGACTTCCGGCGAATGATATCGATTGCTTTGCCGAGGATGAGAAAGGGAATCTGTACATTGGAACCAATGGCAACGGCCTTATTTATTATGACAGGAATTATGATCGGTTTTCAGTTTTCAAGGCACGGCCCGACAATCCCGATTCATTGAGCCACGATGTGATTGTCAGTTTGCTGTATGATTCCAAAGACAGATTGTGGATTGGTACTTATTATGGAGGGCTCAACTGTTATGACGGAGAGCGGTTTAAACGGTATTATCATGATCCCGAAGACCCCAATACAATCTCCGATAACCGTATCTGGAAAATTTATGAGGATTCGGATAGAAGAATCTGGATCGGAACCCTCGGAGGCGGTCTCGACCTTCTTGATGAATCGAATGGTCGCTTTCTGCACTATCGTGATGGCGACCTGAACTCGGTCCATTCCGGTTTTATACTGACCATTTATGAGGACGATGTGAACAATTTATGGTTTGGTACATCCAACGGCATTGATGTGCTAGACAAAACTACCGGCCGGTTTTCGCACATTCCCGCGAATCCTGGAAAGCAAAATGCTCTGAGCCATCATATTGTGTTGTCCATTATTCAGGATCAAAGGGGTTTGATGTGGTTTGGTACACGAAACGGGTTGAACATGTTTGATCCGAAAACAAATGAGTTTCGCCTTTTTCTGGAACGCGACGGATTGCCCGACAACAATATTTTAAATATTCTGGAAGATGACAACGGCAATTTATGGATGAGTACCTTAAACGGTATTTCCAAACTTGAGATAACCGGGAGTAAAGGAGAATTTGAGTTTTCTTTCAGTAACTACGATTTGCTGGATGGTTTGCAGGGGCGCGAATTTAATGAACATTCGGCTTTTAAAACTTCCCGGGGCGAATTGATTTTTGGAGGTCCCGAAGGTTTTAACCTGTTTCTCCCCGAAGAAATTCAAAAGACCCCTTTTACCCCAGGCGTTTTACTGACAGGGCTGCGATTATTTAACCGTGAAGTGGGGGTGCAGGAAAAAATTTACAACAAAGTAGTATTAACAAAACCTTTGTTTCTTTCCGATTCGCTGGTTTTGAAGCACAATCAGAATGTTTTTTCACTGGAATTTTCCGGAATGGGTCATCCTCATCCCGAAAAAATCCACTATCAATACAAGCTGGAAGGTTTTAATGAGCAATGGGTTAACACTGATGCTTCGAACCGCCTGGCTACATATACAAATTTGAATTTTGGTTCTTATGTTTTCAGAGTTAGAGCCAGAATGGGAGAAGGCGGTGAGTTTGGGCCCGAAAAAAGGCTTGTTGTTATTATAAAGCCACCCTTTTATGCCACCCGGTATGCTTATGTGAGTTATTTCGTTCTGTTTGCCGGCCTTGTTGTGTTGTTTGGATTCATAATACGCCGTCGTGAACGTATCAGATATGAACGACAACAGGAATTACGCGAACATCAGCGCATTCACGAGATGGATGCCATGAAAATCAAATTCTTTACCAACATCAGCCATGAATTCAGAACGCCTCTCACACTGATTATTACACCACTGGAAAGACTTGCAAAAGACATCAAAGACGATTACCTCAGCGAACAGTTGAAAATTGTGCTTAGAAATGCCAGGCGGTTAATGGGACTTGTTAACCAGTTGCTCGATCTCAGGAAAATAGAAGTACAGGGTGTAACGTTGAACCGTACCAGGGCCGATTTGGTTGGATTTGTTGAAGAGGTGGCACATTCGTTTTCGGACCTTTTTGATACCAAATCTATTCGGTTTAGTTTCGAGTCAAATGTATCTTCCCTCCAAATGGGATTTGATCAGGAAAAGCTTGAGAAAGTCATCTTTAATTTACTGTCCAATGCCTTTAAGTTCTCAAATGAAAAGGGTGAAGTAAAACTAAAGGTGGAATATTATGAAAAGAGAAGCACGCCGGATACTGATGCCTTAGTAAAGATTTCTGTCAGCGACACCGGTATTGGCATCTCTAAAGAGAAGCAGGAAAGCATCTTCGAACGTTTTTTTCAGGCAGGGACTGCCGGGATAAGCAATTTGGGCAGCGGGATTGGCTTGTCTATAGCCAGCGAATTTGTACGTTTACATGGCGGAGAAATTTCTGTGGACAGCACACCTGGCAAAGGGAGTGTTTTCGTGGTTGAGTTACCGGTGGCTCGAAATGAAGAGGTTTCGTCAGAAGAGCCGGTCAGCCTGATGTTACAGGTTGGGGCTGTTAACCATGAGGCGCTTACCGGGCACTTAGACGAAGAAGACCGGGAATTGTTGCTTATTATAGAAGACAATGAAGACCTGCGATTCTATCTTAAAGAAAATTTAGGCCATCGTTACCGTATTGCCGAGGCTGCAGATGGAAAAGAAGGATACGAAAAAGCAGTGGCAGTATACCCCGACGTTATAATCAGCGATATTATGATACCCGAACCCGATGGAATAGAACTTTGCCGGAAACTTAAAAACGATCCTAAAACTTCTCATATCCCAATAATCCTCCTAACAGCCAAAGTTTCTGCCGAACAGGAAATCGAAGGGCTTGACGCCGGAGCAGATGATTATATAACAAAACCTTTTAACTATGAAGTGTTGGAGCTGAAAATCAGGAGATCGACAGAAATCCGGAAAAAATTAAGGTCTAAACTTCAAAAGCAACATTACGAAATATCTCCGGGGGAGATTGGCATTACTTCTCTTGACGAAAAATTTATGAAAAAGGCAACAAAGTTCGTGGAAAAGAATCTTTCGAATACCGGACTTTCCGTCGAGTTGTTCAGCAAAGAAATGGGCGTCAGCCGCGGTCATTTGTACAATAAAATAATGGCGCTCACCGGGAAAACACCTACTGAGTTTATCCGTATTATGCGTCTTAAGCGTGGGGCACAGCTTTTGGCTAAGAGTCAGCTTACAGTTTCCGAAGTTGCCTACAAGGTGGGATTTAACGATCCTAAATATTTTTCCCGTTATTTTAAAGAGGAATTTGGTGTCTCCCCGTCGCAATATATCCGCCGAATTTCTCAAAACCAGGGCTGAAGTCAGAAGCTGGATATTTGAAGTTAGAAGCAATTAAGCTGAAGCTCAATAGATTTTTTGATTCATCATCGCCCTTTTTGATACTTACAAAACCTCATTGTTGGGAAATCGTTGAGAGAAACAAACAAGTATCGATGACTTGTACAACCCGCTTCTGCTTCTGACAAGTCTGACTTCTAATATCTAACATCTATCCTCTAACATCTGCCTGTAATATACCTTTTTATCTTTCTCAAAAAAGACATATTATCCCATTTTAGAAGACATTTTATCACCCTTTGTGTACCATTAACACCCATTTCTCATACAAAACGACTAAATCTTTAAATAGTGTTAAAATATATTTGAAAACGCTATCGGAAACGATCGATTTTTCGCATGGCAATCTACTTCTGTAAAAAATTGTTGAAGTGTTTCATTATTTAGTGCGTGTCTATAAACACGCAAGATTTTCACAATATGTGTGTCTGTTCAGAAAGTGTTATTTACAAGGCTTGCGAAGTCCGAAAATACGGAGTTTACTTATCGTAAATGAGTAATTTTCGGACGAGCGTAACGCAGTAAATGGCACTTTATGGACAGACACTATTTAAAGATTTAAATCCAATGCTATGTTAAAAAAGAGTATTCTTTTATTGTTCTTTTTTATGGCGGGACTGGGACTAATGGCCCAGCAAACAGTGACCGGTGTGGTTACTGACTCGTCAGATGAGCTTGGCGTAGTTCCCTGCTTCAGATGGGAAGCATACAACATAAATTGAAAAGAAACTAATTCTAACTTGTACTAGATATTATGGTTCACAGAAATTTTTATTTAACAAGAGGTTTTTTGATTGTCGGTTTAGTTATCTTTTTATCAGCTTATTCCGATGCTCTTTCTCAGAAATTTATTGCAAAATCATTTCTCCATGATCGGCAGTTTTATGGCATTGGTCGCGATATAGATACCAAAATTACTTCTAAGTTGGAAAGTTTGATAGTTGGCCATGATCATTCTTTTTCTGTTTATTATCGTGGTTATTTACAGTTTGATTTATCTAGTATTCCAGAATACGCAACATTGAAGAGTGTTAAGCTTACAATGGGGGTTGAGCCTAATTATCAGGGGGGAATTGTTTTAAGAAAAATGAATTCTCCATTGTCTACAAATGAGATTGAAGGTTGGAATGAGTTATGGGGTGAAAAAACTATTTTAAAAGGATATATTCAAAATGAGAGAATCGTCATTACTGATTCTAAGTTGAAACAAGAAGCAGAAAATGTTATTATGAAAAATGAGGGTTCGATTCAGTTCGGTGTTTTACGTGATAGTGAATCGACTTCTCTCTTTATTCTATTTAGGGAAGATTTATTGAGCCTTGATGTCACTTATGAAATTCCTCAACCTCAAAAACCGTCAGAATTACATGTTTCAAATATTACTAATAATAGTTGTGACCTGGAATGGAATGAGGTAACTGAAAATATAGAGGGGTATGATATTAACATTGACGGATATCATATTTATAAAGATGGACAAAGAATTGCTACAACAGATAACACAGGTTATATAGTATCAGGGTTAATTCCAGCTACGTCCTACAGGCTTAGTGTTAGTGCTTTTTCTGATGCTGGCGAGTCCCCTAAAAATGAAATTACACTTCTTACAAAGCCTTCAAATCCCAATAATCTTAGTGCAACCAATATTTCATGTAAAGGAGTAGATTTACAATGGTCCATTGTTCCAGGACAAATATCAGGGTATAAAATATATTGTGATGGACAACTTTTCAATACTGTTGAGTCCACCACAACTAACTATTCCGTAAGTGGGTTGGCTCAGAAAACCCAATATAACTTTACTGTTAAAGCGTATAATAGTTCTGGTGAATCATACAACAACCCAAGTGTTGATATTGAAACATTGGAAAATGAACATATTCCTTATGGCCCTTATGCTAATGTGACATACAATAGTAACGGAACAGCTAATGTTAGATTATGGTGGGGGCTTCCTGGGAGTGATAGTTATTATGGGATTCAATATTATCGAGTTTATTATTGGATTGGAAATTCAATTGTTGTTGCACCGTTAACTACAAGCAGGTATTTTGAATTTTCAAACTTAAGCAGGGGAGTAATTCACCGATTTAGTATTACATCTTTTAATGGAGTATGTGAATCCTATGAAACTGAGAGTTTTGATATAGATTTAACAAATTGTGTTAATCCTCCCTCAAAACCTTCAAACTTAGAATTTACACCTCATAATTATTCAGGAGGTATACAATCCGGAGGAGAAGTTACGTGGTCTGCAGGTGGGACTAGTTATAACTTATGGTTAATGGATGGTCTCTATAACGTTGTTCAATATTCAACCACAACTGATCAATCATATCATTTTTATAACTTAAATGGAGAATATAAACTTTTAATAGAAGCAATTAATGATTGTGGCAGTTCATATAGTGACCTTTTGTATTTTACAATACCAATAAATACCTCATTGAAAATCGCTTCGAGGGGAAATGAAGATGACTTATTTAAGTGTATTAGCGCTATTAATCAATATTGAATAGATCAGTGTTCTGATTATGAACAAGATAAGTCCAATATTGAAATTTATCCAAACCCAGCAAAAAATAGGATTTTTATTTTAGGTGATGCAATTATAACCTGTAATATTTATGATATGAAGAGCACTTTGATGAAATCTATTTCTAATCCATCAGGAAAAATTGATATTTCAGATTTGCCATCAGGGTTATATATTTTCAAAATAAAAACCGACCAAGGAATAATTTCTAAAAAAGTAACAAAACAATAAAATTCTAACAGTTGAAGTCGTATCATATTTAAAGGTGATGACTATCTAAAAAGAGGCTGTCTCTTTTTAGGCAAATTTAAAACGAATTATCATGTATCCATCAACTGAAAATTTAACGTTCCATCTTATGCAACGATTCCCGGCTATCCGGGACGAATTCCATTAGGCATTAAAAATTAAATTTTATATTAATGAAACAACTTATCTTTTTCATATCTTTATTGTTTGCCTCCTCTTTTTTGGTTGCAGTCTGTGACGATTCGGACAATAATATTGATCCCGAACAAGTCGAGGATATTACCCTTAAGGTTCAGCCGGTTTCTTTGAATTTTCCGGCAGAGGGCGGCCAACAAATCATTTCCGTAACCAGCAACTCTAATTGGACAATTTCTTTTTCCTCTGATTCCTGGGCAAAGCCGAATATTTCTGCATCCAAAGGGAATGCTGATGTAAAAATTGTGACTGAAGCCAGTTATGTGGAAGAAGAAAGAGCTGTTGTACTCACTGTTTCAGCAGGTAAGAATGACAATAAAAAAGAAATCGAGGTTACCGTAACCCAGGATGCCTGGAATCCTCCTGATGAGCCCGGAAACGGGGATGATCCGGCCGATTATATTGAACCCGATGCCAGCGGTATGCGCGATCTTACAGCGGTTGAATTCTCACAACTGATGACCGTTGGCTGGAATCTGGGAAATTCACTCGAAGCCATTAATGTTGACGAGGGCGTTTACAGCGGCGATGAGACATCATGGGGAAATCCCGTTGTTACGGAGCAATTGATTGATTCTGTTGCCGAAGCCGGGTTTAACACTATTCGTATTCCTGTTTCCTGGTCACACAAAATTGTGGATGAAACAAATTACAAAATTTCCGATTCGTGGCTTCAACGCGTAGAGGAAGTGGTCAACTATGCACTTGATAACGAAATGTTTGTGATGATAAATATTCACTGGGACGGAGGATGGATGAACCACCCTTTCTATGACAATCAGGACGAAATTAATAACAAACTTGAGGCGTTGTGGAAGCAAATAGCCGTTTATTTCCGTGATTATGACGACCGGCTGTTGTTTGCTGGTTCCAATGAGGTGCATGTGGAGGGCGATTACAGTGATCCTTCTTCAGAGAATGTGGAAGTTCAAAATTCTTTTAACCAGACTTTTGTCAACACGGTTCGTGCTACCGGCGGCCGCAATGCATACCGCTACCTGATAGTTCAGGCATACAATACCAATATCAGTTACGCCGTCGATTACATGGTAATGCCAACCGATGAAGCGACCAACCGATTGCTTGCTGAGGTCCATTTCTACGACCCATACGATTATACGCTGCAAACCGATGGCAATTTTAAGACCCAATGGGGAGAACCTTTTTCAGAGGGTGACGTGTCTTCCTGGGGACAGGAAAATTGGGTGGATGAAGCATTCGGAATGATGAAGACAAACTTTGTTGATGAGGGATATGGTGTAATTCTGGGCGAATATGGAGCTGTCCTCAGGTCGTATTTAACCGGCGACGAACTCAATCAGCACATTGAAGCCCGCAAATATTATCTGGAATATGTGACATCTGCTGCCATTAAAAATCATATTGTACCGATATACTGGGATAACGGTTGGGCCGGCAACAACGGTTTTGCTTTGTTTGATCGACAATCCGGCGAAGTTGTTGATCCCGGTGCGCTTCAAGCCATTTTGAAAGGAGCCGGGGTTTCTAATTAGTATCTGTCCATAAAGTAATAGTGCCTATCCTAACCTGGACAAGCCAGAACCAAACAAATTTATACATTATCTGTCGCCGCTCCGCAGCTTTTTGTTTTTCTTATTACTTAATTCTACTACCGTTCTGTCGCCGCTCCGCGGCTATTAACTGCTGTTATAGGGTTAAAAATACTAAAACCGCGGAGCGGTGACAGAGCGGTAAACGTTACCAATAAAGTCAGTAACAATTAACCGCGGAGCGGTGACAGAGCATTAATTTTGCCAAAAAAACACGAATATCAGGGGTAAGACACTAACGCAACAAATTTGTACAGTTGTCTGATAAGGTGAAGACACCCAATTTGGGCGTCTCTTCCTCTTATAATAAAAACTTTGTGTCATTGCGTCTCTGCGTTTAGGATTTTATTTAACTGACTATTGAAAATATTGAAATGTTATGAAGAAACTATTATTTGCTGTTGTTATTGCCATTCTTGGATTTGGCTGTAATCCCAAAGGATGGAAAGTTGATGATTCCGGTCTTACTCTCTTTCCTGAAAGTCCTGCCGATGAGTCGGTTAAAGCCATCAGGCTGGTGCCTTTCGGAGAGGAAATTATAAAAGTATCGGCCTCTGCCACTGAAAGTTTTAGTGATGAAGAAAGTCTGGTGACTCTGCCGCCCGTCCAACCGGTGGATTTTGACGTAACAGAAGAAGGAAATGATTTGGTTCTTTTTACCGGAAAAATCACAGCAAAAGTTTCAATAACGACCGGTGAGATTCGCTTCTTCGATGCCGATGGAAATCTTATTCTCCGGGAGAAAGAGAAGGGAGGGAAGACTCTTATCCCGACAGAAGTGGATGGTGTTAAAGGTTATGAGGTACGTCAGGTATGGGAATCGCACGAGGATGAAGGTTTATACGGTCTTGGTCAGCATCAGGCTCATGAATACAATTACCGGGGAAAAGATGAAGAGCTCTTTCAGTACAACACAAAAGTTTCTATTCCGGTAATTGTTTCTACAAATAATTACGGAATTTTCTGGGATAATTATTCTCTGACTCGTTTTGGTGATCCCCGTCCATATAGCCAGATAGATGAGTTTAAACTTTTTAATGCCGATGGTGAGGAAGGTGGGCTTACAGCAACATATATCGACAATGTTGAAACGGGAAATGTTTACACCGTACGTCAGGAAAACACCATAGATTATGAAAATCTGACAACCATCAAAAACTTCCCCGAAGGCTTCAACTTCAATAATGCCCGAATTACATGGGAAGGCGAGTTGCAACCACAGGAAAGCGGGGTTTTTCGTTTTCTGATGTATTATGCCGGTTATACCAAAATCTGGATTGACGGTGAGTTGATGGCCGACCGATGGCGTACTGCCTGGAATCCTTCGGTTGCCAAATTTCAGGTAGACATGAAAGAAGGTAAAAAATACCACCTGAAGCTCGAATGGATTCCCGATGGCGGTGAGTCCTATATCGGATTGAAAGTACATACACCGCGTCCTCCGGAGGAGCAAAACCACATTTCTTTTTGGTCCGAAATGGGCGATCAGATCGATTATTTTTTCATGGCCGGAAACTCAATGGATGATGTAATCGGCAACTATCGCAAGCTTACTGGTAAAGCACAGGTGATGCCCAGATGGGCTATGGGATTCTGGCAAAGTCGAGAACGTTACAAAACACAGGAAGAGTTGCTTGATGTATTGCACGAGTTCCGTGAACGCGATATTCCCATCGATAATATTGTTCAGGACTGGTCGTATTGGCCGGTGGACAAATGGGGAAGCCATGAGTTTGATAAAAAGCGTTTTCCCGATCCGAAAGGTATGGTCGATGAGGTTCATGCGAATAATGCGCACATTATGATTTCTGTTTGGCCCAAATTCTATAAGGATACGGAGCATTTTAAAGAATTCGACAAAAACGGGTGGATGTATCGTCAGGCTATTGAAGACAGCATTCGCGACTGGATATATCCCGGCTACATTGGTTCTTTTTACGATGCTTATTCTCCCGGAGCTCGTCAGCTTTTCTGGGAGCAGATCAAAGAACATTTGTATACAAAAGGCTTTGATGCCTGGTGGTTGGATGCTACCGAGCCCGACATTCTCTCCAATGCCAGCATGGAATACCGTAAAGAATTGATGAATCCTACCCACCTGGGGCCTTCAACCAAATATTTTAATGCTTATGCCTTAATGAATGCCAAAGGGATATACGAAGGTCAACGTTCCCTTGAAAATGATGAGCGTGTATTTATCCTTACCCGATCCGGATTTGCAGGCATGCAACGTTTCGGAACCGTCACCTGGAGTGGTGACATTGGCACCGTTTGGGAAGACCTGAAGGCACAAATACCGGCCGGCATTAATTTCTCAATGAGTGGCCTGCCTTACTGGACTATGGATATCGGTGGTTTTTGCGTTGAGAAACGTTACCAGAATTTGAAAGAAGGCACTGATGATATGAAAGAGTGGAGGGAACTGAACACCCGCTGGTATCAGTTTGGCGCTTTTGCACCGTTGTTCAGGGTGCACGGACAATTTCCTTACCGTGAAATCTGGAATATTGCTCCACAGGGGCATAAGGCTTATGAAACAATGCTTTATTACAATAAGCTTCGCTATCGTCTCATGCCTTATATCTACACTCTTACCGGTGCCGTTTATCACAACGATTATACCATAATGCGCGGTTTGGTGATGGATTACACTGATGATCAAAAAGTATATGATATTGACGATCAGTATATGTTTGGATCCGGGCTCATGGTGTGCCCCGTATATAAATATGAAGCCCGTGAGCGGGAAGTTTATTTCCCCGAAAATGAAGGCTGGTATAATTTCTATACCGGTGAATTTACCGAAGGCGGACAATCTAAAATAGTAGATGCGCCTTATGAGCGTATCCCGTTGTTTGTTTCTGCCGGTGCTATTATTCCTGCCGGGCCCGAAATTGAACATACCACGCAGAAGAAACCGGAACTAATTACTTTATATGTTTACACCGGTGCCGATGGAGAATTTGGGCTATACGAAGATGAGGGCACTAATTATGACTATGAAAAAGGTCAATTTGCTACCATTCCTTTCACATACAACCATAACAACCAAACCCTTACTATTGGCAAACGTGAAGGATCGTTCGACGGAATGCTAAAGGAACGCCGTTTTAAAGTGGTGTTTGTTTCTTCAAAGCATCCCGTTGGATTCGATCCTGAAAATGCTGACGGACAGATGGTGAAATATTCCGGAGAAGCCATTGAAGTTGCTTTTGATAAACCCTGAAGTTAAGGTTGAGGTTAAGGTTGAGGTTAAGGTTAAGGTTGAGGTTAAGGTTAAGGATACTCAACCTCAACCTCAACCTCAACCTAATCTTACTATAACCATCTCAAAATGAAACCAACTCTCTTGTTGCTTTTTTAGACGGCACTCATAGATAAAAGTAGCTGTCAGCCGGAAGTGTTTGACAGGCACAAGGCAGAAGCATGGTTTAAAGGTAGAAAGGTGAGAAGGTTAAAGGGTAGGATGGGAGTAGCCTGGAGTTCCTCATTACACAAAGACTTTCGGAGAAAACAGCTAACGCTCTGCAGCACAGGGCTTCCGGATGGAAGTTAATATTCTACAAATTAACACTTTAATACCCCTAACACCCCTAACACCCCTAACACCCCTAACACCCCTAACAACCCTAACACCCCTAACAACCCTAACAATCTAACAATCTAACAATCTAATGACTAAACATCTAAAAATTATTAGTGCTTTCTTAAAAGCATCTTGCATTTTTTTCGTTGTTTTTCTTGTTGGATGCCGGTCGCCGCATCAGCATTTTGAACATCCCCGTCAGGGGTTTGTCAGCTGGAAACCTGCCCCTGCCTGGGAAGATGCATTGCTCAGCGGAAACGGTACGATGGGGGCCATGGTCTTTGGCAATACACATGAAGAGACAATCATTGTTAATCATGCTTTGCATTATATGCCAAACTGGATACCTCAGCAGCCCATTGATCAGGCATCAAGGCTCAGAGAAATCCGTTCGCTTCTGGCCGGCGGGAAATACAGAGAAGCTGCCCGGGTGCCTCAGGAACAAAGCATGATTGAAGGGTATGGCGAGAAGAAATGGATCGACCCCTTTGTGCCTTTTTGCAATATCAATATATCTATGCCTCCCGGAGATGTGAAAAACTATATCCGGATGGTTGATTTTAGTACCGGTGAAGCCAAAACTGAGTGGGAGCAAAATGGACGGTTAATTCAGCGCAGTTTATTTGTTTCCCGGCCTGACAATATTATTGCTTTGCAAATTACCGGAAGCGATAAGGTGAGTGCATCGCTGGCGCTTAACAGACATCCGGTGCCCTGGGATCAGTGGGATATTATAAACGGGGCTATCAGAGATGTGCAGACTTCGGCTCATGATGGTTTTTTGACCTACACTACTGAATTTCGACGTCAATGGGATGGTATTCCTGATGGTTTTGAAGGAGTTGCCAGAGTAATACCATCGGGTGGGGAAGTGAAATATGAGGGAGGCCGGATGATTGTTTCCGGTGCAGATGAAATACTGCTTTTGATGCGTGTTGTCCCCAATTACAATTATGGACAGTCGGGGGTTAATGAATTGAAAAATGATCTGGCAAGTCTCCCCACCGATTACAAAGAACTCCTGTCTAATCATAAAAAGGTACATGGTGATTTGTTTAATCGGGTGAAGCTGGATATCGGAAAAAATGACAAAGCCGATATGCAGTCGGAAACTCTTGTTTTGCAGGCTCGTCGGGAAACATCACCATCCATCATTGAAAAACAGTTCGATGCTGCCAGATACAATATCATTTCTTCAACCGGTACCAATCCCCCAAATTTACAGGGGATATGGAGTGGAACCTGGACGCCACCCTGGTCGTCCGGCTTTACACACGATGGCAATGTGGAAGTGGCGGTCTCTTCACTGCTTCCTTCCAATACGCCCGAACTTATGAAGGCTTATATGGAATATCACGAGCGAATGATGCCTTATTATCGTGATAATGCCCGTCGCTTATTTGGTTGTCGGGGAATTGCGCTTCCCGCACATTCGAGCACGCATGGCTGGAACATCCATTTCGATGAAGAGTGGTGCCTCACCCTTTGGACCGGCGGTGCCGGCTGGGCATCCGGTATTCTTTACGATTACTTTCTTTATACCGGAGATGAAGCGTATCTGAAGCATCATATTTATCCGTTTATGAAAGAGAGTGCTTTGTTTTATGAAAATTTTCTTTTTGTTGGTGATAATGGCAAATATGTTTTCTCTCCATCCTATTCTCCTGAAAACACGCCTGCAAACAGCAATGCTCAGGCAGTGGTGAATGCTACGATGGATGTCATGATTGCTAAAGAGCTGTTGCGTAACTGTATAGAAGCGGGGAAAATTGTTGGGGAGGAAGAAACACTGATTGCCAAATGGGAAAAGATGTTGACCCGGATGCCTGCGTATCGCATTAATGAAGACGGGGCTTTAGCGGAGTGGTTGCCCGAGAATTTGAAGGACAACTACAAACACCGGCATGTTTCACATTTGTATGCGCTGTACGAAATCATTGCCCCGGAGTTTAAAAACAATCCTGAATTGATGGCTGCTGCTCGCGAAGCGATTGAACGGCGCATGGTTCACCGCCGACGTGAAAACGGGGGCGAGATGGCTTTTGGTCTGGCTCAGATGGGGATGATAGCTGCCAATTTAGGAAACTCAGATATTGCCGGCGAGATTATCAACTGGATTTCGCGTTATTATTTTACACCGTCACTGGGGACATATCACAATTCGGGTAATCTCTTCAATATGGATGTAAGCGGTGGTTTCCCGGCGGTGGTGATGCGCACACTGGCATACTCCGAACCGGGACTGATAAAACTTTTGCCTGCATTGCCCGATGATTGGAAGACGGGAAGTATTGAAGGCATGGCATTGCGCGGACAAATATTAATGAATAACTTGTCATGGGATGACAATGGAATTGAAGTTAAACTGACTTCTGCCATTGATCAGAAGGTTTTGCTAAAGGTTCCATATGCATATAAAAATGTTCATATTTCTGTCTCTGAGGCAATTATTAAAGAAAATCATAAAAAGGGAACTGTTTTACTAAATACGAAAAATCAAATTCAGACAGTTATAGAGTTTGATTTTTAAAGGGAAGATACGGCCGTTAATAAGTGTCTGTCCATAAAGTACCAGTTGTTGAATTACGCTTGCCGCCAAAATACTCATTTATGTTTAGGAAACTCCGTTTTTGTCGGCTTCGTAAGCCTTGCAACCGGCGCTTTCTCAACAGACACTCAAATTGTAAAAATTTTTTGGGAGTTTATCGACACACACTAAATAACAAATCAGCTATTTGCGATGGATGAATTATATCTGCTAAAATACAGTAAACCAATATTATGCGAATCATCTTATATCTAACTCAAATTACAAAACACTTTATATCAATCATTTGTTTTGCAGAGTTGGATTTTTGCTTATCAGGCCAATTTTCGGTACTAACGGTAAAATTCTTATCTGCAAAATTTAACACTTCTGCCTTCTGCCTGGCAAACTTCTGCCTGTCGATTACTTATATCTAACAAAACCACAAACCGCTAAAACATGTTATTTATGCATTTTTGTCAGCTTCTGGAATATGTCAGTACCTCTAAAACATTGCTTTTGACTATTGACTATTGACTAAAAACTAATGACTAAATTACTTATATCTGGAAATCTAATAATCTATTGTGTATAATGAAAAAACAATCAGTTAAACTCTATGTGTTGGTCTTATTAATGACCATCCCTTTAGTGATGAGTGCTTCTCCCCGCGAAAGTATTTTAATGGATTTCGACTGGAAATTTGCATTTGGTCATCCGCATGATGTCGAGAAGGATTTTAACGTTGGAACCAGTTATTTCACCTATCTTGCCAAAACCGGCTATGGCGATGGTGCTGCATCAGCCGATTTTGACGACCGAACCTGGCGAACATTGGATTTGCCGCACGACTGGGCTGCTGAGATGGGATTTTCCGGTAAGGCCAGCCATAGTCATGGTTATAAGAAGGTCGGTCCCGGTTTCCCCGATACAAGTGTAGGATGGTATCGCAAAACTTTTACCATCCCGGAAGAAGATTTGGGAAAACGGATTTTTCTGCAGTTTGACGGGGTATTTCGTGATTCTAAAGTATGGGTAAACGGCTTTTATTGTGGCAATGAGCCCGGCGGATACAGCAGTTTCGGCTACGATATTACCGAGTATCTTAACTATGGTGAAGAGAATGTAGTGGCTGTCCGTGTTGACGCATCTATGGAAGAAGGCTGGTTTTATGAGGGGGCTGGTATTTATCGACATGTCTGGATGGTAAAAACCAGTCCGCTTCATGTACCGCAATACGGGACTTTTGTTACTTCTGAAATTGGCGAAGAAGAGGCGGTTGTGACGGCCAGAATAAAGGTTTACAATAAAGACCTGCAACCCGTATCTTTTATCATTGAAAACCAGATTGTAGATGCGGATGGTAATGTTGTGGCCTGCGGAGAATCAGAGACTGTAAAACTCCCGCCCATGAAGCAAAACGAATATGTTTTTGATTATGTTGTTGATAATCCACGGCTCTGGGATTTAAATGATCCCTACCTTTACCGGTTGATGACTACCGTTCGAAATGGCGATGTGGTGGTGGATGAATATGAGACTAATTTTGGAATACGCTCCATTCGTTGGGATCCCGATAAAGGATTTTTTCTGAATGGAAGGCATGTTAAGCTTAAAGGAACCAACAATCACCAGAACCATGCCGGTGTGGGAACAGCCATTCCCGATAAATTGCATGAATGGCGCCTGAAAAAACTTAAAGAAATGGGCAACAACACCTACCGGATGGCGCACTATCCGCCTTCTCCGGCATTGCTTGATGCCTGCGACCGGTTGGGAATGCTCGTCATCAATGAAAACCGGCTGATGGGAACCACTGATGACATCAGGAAAGAACTTAAAAAACTGATTGTCAGGGATCGTAACCATCCATCGGTAATACTTTGGTCGGTGGGTAATGAAGAATGGGCCATCGAAGGAAATATTAAGGGAATCAGGATTGCCAAAAATCTTCAGGCTTATGCCAAATCTCTGGATACAACGCGACCGGTGAATGTGGCTGTCAGTGGTGACTGGACCCGCGGGATAGCTACAGTAATTGAAGTAATGGGCTATAATTATCTGAGACATGGCAGTACCGATAAGCATCATGCCGATTACCCCTGGCAACCTTCATTGGGTACCGAACAGGGATCAACCAATACCACACGGGGCATTTATTTTGACGATCAGGAAAAGCAGTATCTGAAAGCTTATGATGTGCCAACACCTTCAGGGTTTATGAGCATTCAGCAGGGGTGGAAGCACTATGTCGATCGTGATTATCTGGCCGGTATGTGTATCTGGACAGGATTTGATTATCGGGGTGAACCAACACCGTTCTCTTACCCGTCGGTGCTTTCTTATTTTGGAATGCATGATCTGTGTGGATTTCCTAAAGATAATGTATGGTACCTGAAGTCCTGGTGGAGCGATGAGGATGTATTGCACATTTTGCCCCACTGGAATTGGAAAGGTCGCGAAGGTGAAAAAATTGATGTCTGGGTGTACAGTAATTATGATGAGGTTGAGCTGTTCCGGAACGGAGAGAGTTTTGGTCGTCAGAAAATGGAGCGCAACGGACACCTGGAATGGAAAGTGCCATACGAGGCAGGTACCCTTAAAGCTGTTGCTTATGAAGATGGTGAAAAAGTTGCTACTCAGGTTGTGGAAACGACAAGAGAAGGTAAAAAATTAAAATTGGTTTCCGATCATGAAACGATAAAAAGTGACCGTCAGGATGTGGCCGTGGTTAAAGTGCAGGTTACCGACAGCAAAGGAAGGGTGGTGCCTGATGCCAACCGCAATGTGGTTTTTGGTATTGAAGGTCCGGGCAGAATTATTGGCGTTGGTAATGGCGATCCTACATCGCATGAGCCTGATCGCTATATCGATACTTACAAAACCGTGACTTTTAGTGACTGGAAACAAATACCGGCTTCCGAAGCAAATATTGAGGAAGTACTCAATTCTGATTTTGACGTGCAGGGATTGGAAGATGCTCTGAATAATAATGGTCTTGAGCCTGGAACGAAGGCTGAAAAAACCTTATTTATCTGTGCATTTAATCTTGATGAAGAGGATTTGAATGGGAAAATCAACTGGATGTTCCGGAGTATTGGCACCGATCAGTCGTTGTATATCAACGGACATCTGGTAGCCGATGAAATCACCGGTTATGAGAATGTTTATTCCTTGAATGTTGATTATCTCCGGTCCGGTACCAACAGGGTTATTGTAATGGCCAAGCCTTATGTGAAAGAAAACCCGTGGTCGGTTGTTAATACCGAGCCGGGTAAACTCCAGGTCATTGTTCCATCGATGCCATGCCAGCGCAAAACATTCAACGGACTGGCTCAGGTACTCGTTCAATCAACCGGCAAAGATGGGGAGATTAAACTTACTGCCGAATCGGACGGTTTACAGACTGCAGAGCTCAAAATCAGGTGCGGCGGAATACAATCCGCCGAATAAACGGAGGATCGGAGTTCACCTTTCTGTAATATTCAGAAAAAATAAAAGTCTATGAAAACACAGAATTACCAACTAAATTTAGCATTTCCAATTCGTCAGCATGGTTTTGTGGCTCGTATGAAAGAATTGGTCTTACTGGTTCTTATTCTTATGGTTTTGATTCCTGTTAATGCCCAAATGCAGAATATGAACCTTCGCAACGAACCGGTGGATATCAGCGATGACTTCCGCAGCTTTAAGAATACTTATTATCTGGCTGACAAATTGGTCAGTTTTGACCCGGAAACAGGAAAAGGAGAGATTGTTTACAAGCGTTACGAATACAAAACCCGAATGGCATTTAACAATATGTTGGGCGTTTTGCAACCGGTAGAACCCAATGAGTTTCCCGAAGGGGAATATGAGGTGTCTCCCAAATTGCCCTTTTCTGTTCAGTTTGTATCGCCACGTACGGTGCGTCTGAAAGCTCAATCGGGATTTGTTTCTCCCGATGTGGCGAACTGTAAATCCTTGATGCTGGTTAATAATGACATGCCTCCAAGCGATGCCTGGAAGTACGAAAAAGTTGAAAACGGACATCAATACAGCAGTGACTATGGTTCGGTAGTCATTACCGAAAATCCCTGGCGTGTTGAATTCTATGATGCAGATGGGAAACTGCTGACCGGCACCAATCATCATACCGACAATGCGACTTCAACCTTTACCCCAATTATGCCTTTTTCGTTCGTCAGGAGAGCTTCGGATTATTCGCGCCGTTTTTCGGCAACTTTTAATCTTCATCCCGGTGAAAAAATGTATGGATTTGGTGAACAATACACTGAATTCGACAAACGTGGACAAAAGGTGGTGTTGTGGGTGGATGATGCCAATGGTACTCAGAATGAAACCAGTTATAAGCCCGTTCCCTTCTTTTTAAGTAGTCGCGGGTATGGCATCTTTATGCATACTTCATCGCCCGTTACCTGCGATGTGGGGAAATATTTCAGCGGCGTCAATTCATTAATGACAGGTGATGAAACACTCGATTTGTTTGTTTTTCTGGGAGAGCCCAAAGAAGTGCTGGATGCCTATACCGATTTAACCGGAAAACCCGAAATGCCGCCACTGTGGTCGTTTGGTCTGTGGATGAGCCGTATTTCCTACTTCTCGGAAGAAGACGGAAGAACTGTTGCTAAAGAACTTCGCAAACATGAGATTCCATCTGATGTCATTCATTTCGATACGGGATGGTTTGAAACAGACTGGCGTTGCGATTATCAGTTTTCCGAATCACGATTCGATGACCCGGAAGCAATGATCTCTGATCTGAAAAAAGACGGGTTTCATACCTGTTTGTGGCAGTTGCCTTATTTTGTGCCAAAAAATAAACTGTTTCCCGAGATTATTGAGAAAGAACTTTTTGTAAAGAATGACAAAGGCAATTTGCCCACCGAGGATGCTATCCTCGATTTTACCAATCCGGAAGCAGTGAAGTGGTATCAGGATAAGCTCCGTGGTTTACTTGAAATGGGGGTGGGAGCCATTAAGGTTGACTTTGGCGAAGCTGCTCCGGCCAAAGGCGTTTATCATAATGGTCGCACCGGGTTTTATGAGCACAATCTGTATCCCTTGAGATACAACAAGGCAGTGGCTGATATTACCAAAGAAGTTACCGGCGAACAGATTATGTGGGCCCGTAGCACCTGGGCCGGGAGCCAGCGTTGGCCGTTGCATTGGGGTGGTGATCCGGCCAATACCAATTCGGCGATGGCAGCAACAATCCGTGGCGGTCTGTCGATAGGACTTTCCAGCTTCTCTTTCTGGAGCCACGACATTGGCGGATTTGTACTAAAAACACCTGAAGAGATATACCGGAGATGGCTGCCGTTTGGTTTGCTTTCGTCACATTCGCGTGCTCACGGAGCGCCCCCTAAGGAGCCGTGGAAGTATGGTGAAGATTTTACCGAAGCCTTCCGTAAGGCTGTCAATATGCGCTACCGCCTCATGCCTTATATTTATGCACAGGCCAAACATTCAGTCGAAAACGGACTACCCATGCTGCGGGCACTTTTCGTGGAATATCCTGATGATCCCGGTGCCTGGCTGGTGGACGATCAGTATTTGTTTGGTTCGGATATACTGGTGGCTCCAATGCTCGAAAATACAGAAAGCAGGGATGTGTATCTGCCGGGTAATCATAAATGGATTGATTATCAGACTGGTAAGGTTTATGCTTCCGGCTGGAACAGAATTGAAGCTGGCGAAATTCCTGTTGTGATGCTGGTACGCGATGGCGCTGCTATACCCCATATTAATCTGGCACAATCCACCATGCAGATGGACTGGTCGGACCTGGAACTGAAAGTTTTTTCTATAGATACTGACAAAGCTGAAGGGATGATTTGCCTGCCGTCAGACAACAGATTGGAATATCTCGAGTTGGATATTAATGGCACAACCTTCCGGTTGAAGGAGAATCCTCTGAAAGGAAAAGCAGAGTTGAAAGTATCTCTCGGGAAATAAAAGGTAAATGTAGCAGAGAAGCCCCCGATGGTTTTTGTCGGGGGCTTATTAAATATCAAAACATTCAATGATGATCAATAAAGGCTTGAATTGAATTTAGTATACGCTTAGCTAAACGGAGATTTTGTGATATCTCATCTTCTGAGGGTAAAAAATATTTTGGACCTGGATATCGGGCATTTAAATAGTAGTCATTGATAATAAAGAGAGCCTTTTCATCAATATCAGAAATGTCTACAAAACTTGCAGCATAATCCATTAATTTTGGGATATAACGAATGCGTGGTACAGGGGTACCATTGAAAGCAAATAAAGCCTTTACTGATTTCTCGATTGTTTGGTGGATTTCGATTGCAATAACATCGGTATAATGATGAACCTTTAACAAAAGTTCTGCAGTTTCCAGGTTCTTTTTTGCCATGCTTATCCACTCTTCTGCAATCGATCTATTGCTCATAAGAGATTTTCTCCTTCTGTGATTATTTTCTGATAGAATTGGTCTCCGCTTTCAATTCTTTGCTTTATGCGATGAGGACTATCAATCAGAACATCTATCGGATATTGTTTATCTTTTAATTGCTGCCATAATACTTTATTTATATTTACCCTGTAATCCCTGACTTCTTTTTCAGTGATGTCTTTTATTACAAAAATATCTATATCGCTATCCATTTGAGGAGATCCATAAGCAAAACTACCGAAAAGTATAATTTTTTCCGGATTAAAGGGTTTTATAGCCTGAACAATTGTATTTTTTAATGATTCCGGTATCATATTCTTTATTTTATGCTTCAAACAAATATACTAAAAAATACCTAAGCCTGACAGTATCCGAATAAAGTTGATTTATGTGTTAATGTTATCAAGAACGCAATAATCCTGAGAAATTATTTGCTTTCCTGCGTTGTTAAAAAAAATGTTATTTTTATGCTTTATATAAGTGTATTTCATACATCAACTAATAAAACCAATTAATATGAATAAAAAACCAAACTATTTGCAGAAATTCCTTCCGAAGGTATCTGCGCGGAAAATTAAGTTAAAAGCTGGTGTCGCTGCCGGTTGTAAGTTGTTGCTTTTTTTCGCGGTTTTTACCCTCGCAGGATTAAATGTCGCAGCCCAGGGGGTATATCCGTTTCAAAACCCTGAACTTGACCCTGAAGCCCGGATAGATGACCTTCTTTCAAGAATGACCCTTGATGAAAAAATATCAGCGTTAAGCACCGATCCGTCTGTCCCGCGTCTTGGCGTGAAAGGGGCACCACACATCGAAGGTTATCATGGTGTGGCTATGGGTGGACCCGCCAACTGGGCGCCAAAAGGTGATGAAGCGGTTCCGACAACACAATTTCCGCAGGCTTACGGAATGGGAGCAACCTGGAATCCTGAACTAATTCGTCTGGCCGGTGAGATGGAGAGTATTGAGGCACGATATATCTTTCAAAATCCTGAAATCGGCAAAGGCGGACTGGTCGTTCGTGCACCCAATGCCGATTTGGGGCGAGATCCCCGGTGGGGAAGAACAGAAGAGTGCTTTGGTGAGGACCCGTTTCTGGTTGGAGCGTTGGCGACGGCATTTACCAAAGGACTCCAGGGAAATGATGATAAATACTGGCGAACAGCGTCACTTTTAAAACATTTCCTGGCCAATAGTAATGAAAACGGCCGTGACAGTTCTTCGTCCGATTTTGATATGCAGCTCTATCATGAATATTACGGGGCATCTTTCCGGCAGGCTTTTATTGAAGGCGGTTCCAATGCCTATATGGCTGCTTACAACGCCATAAACGGGGTGCCGGCTCATGTTCATGAGATGCATAAGGAAATTACCGAGAAAATGTGGGGAGTTGATGGTATAAAATGTACTGATGGGGGTGGTTATCAGTTGCTTCTTAGAGGTCATAAGTATTACGATGATCTTTATCTGGCTGCAGAAGGCGTAATAAAAGCAGGTTTGAACCAGTTTCTGGACGATTACCGTGAAGGTGTTTATGGGGCTCTGGCACATGGTTATCTTACCGAAGCAGATGTTGATGAGGTTCTTAAAGGGGTGTATCGCGTTATGATCAAACTGGGACAACTTGATCCCGCAGAACAAGTACCTTATGCAACGATTGGCCGGGATGGAGAACCCGCTCCCTGGACGACTGAAAAACACAGGCAGGCTGCCCTTAAAATGGCACGCGAGTCTGTTGTACTCCTGAAAAACAGTAATAATACATTACCGCTCAATGCTGATGAGTTGAATAAGGTGGCGGTTATCGGTCATCTTGCCGATACTGTTTTGCTCGACTGGTACAGTGGCCTGCCACCTTACAGGATAACTCCTCTTGAAGGCATCCGGGAAAAGCTGGGGAATGATTCAAAAGTACTTTATGCTCCCGACAACGATTACAACGCAGCTGTTGAAGCAGCTTCAGAAGCCGATGTGGCTATTGTTGTTTTGGGGAATCAACCAACCTGTGATAGTGAAATTTGGGCCGACTGTCCCGATCCGGGCATGGGACGGGAGGCGGTTGACCGTAAGACATTGCGCCTGACCGATGAATATTTGGTAAAATTGGTGATGGAAGCCAATCCCAATACTGTTTTTGTGTTGCAGAGTAGTTTCCCTTTTGCCATTAACTGGTCGCAACAAAATGTTCCGGCCATACTTCATCTTACCCATAACGGGCAGGAGACAGGTACCGCTCTGGCTGATGTGTTATTTGGAGACTACAACCCTGGCGGAAAGCTTACCCAAACCTGGCCAAAGTCCGAAGAGCAACTGCCCGATATGATGGAATACGATATCCGGAAAGGTCATACCTATATGTATTTTGAGAACGAACCATTGTATCCCTTTGGTCACGGACTAAGTTATACTACTTTTGCATGGGAGGCTATTTCCATTAATAAACAGTCCGTTCCAGCCGATGACAAGGAAGTGACCATAACTGTTAAACTGAAAAATACGGGCGATGTCAAAGGTGACGAAGTGGTGCAGCTTTATGCATCTTTTCCTGAATCAACCGTTCGCCGGCCTGCAAAAGCCCTGAAAGGTTTTAAACGGGTAACCCTTGAACCGGGTGAGAGAAAGAAAATTGAGATTCCCATAAAATTAGAAGATCTCGCTTACTGGGATATCAAAAAAGAGCGTTTCGTAGTTGAACCCGGAACTGTAAGGATAATGGCCGGAGCTTCTTCGGCCGATATTCAATTGGCTGATGAGTTTGTGATTCAGTAGATTGAAATTTTGACGATGAATGGGGCAGCTTGATTGGGCAGCCCCATTTTTTAATTAGTGTCTGTCCATAAAGTGCCATTTACTGTGTTACGCTCGTCCGAAAATTACTCATTTACGATGAGTAAACTCCGTATTTTCGGACTTCGCAAGCCTTGTAAATGACACTTTCTGAACAGACACATGATAAGTAACAAACTTTTCCTACTTTATAGACAGGCACTAATTATACTTGCAGGAATTCTGTTAGTGAAGAACAGTCTCTTTTTTCTCCTGAGTAACTTCCTCTTTATCGGATAGTTGAAAATTTATGGGGAGCGTGTAATGAACTGAAACACTCTTACCTCTTTGTTTTCCCGGCTCCCAGTCGGGCATAGTGGCGATTACCCTTTTTGCTTCCTCATCCAGCAAGGGATGGACACCTTTTGCTACCTTTATTTCGCCAGGTTTTCCTTCCGGCGAAATAATAAATGAGATATATACTCTTCCTTCTATTCCTTGTTCTTTTGCTTCAGGAGGATATTTTGTATTCTCTGCTATATAGTTGTGAAGACTTCTATCTCCACCCGGAAAATTAGGCATTTCTTCCACGATGAAGAAAACTGGCTCTCCTTCCTTTGTTTTCTGTTGATTTGCTTTGCCAGATGTACTTTTTTCAGTAATTTTTTTCTGTATTAACGACAGGCTCGTTGGAAGGTTTGTAGGAAGGCTTCGTAGTAATAAGGATGATCCCGTTTCTGGCTTTTTCACCATAGGTTTCAGCTGCTGATGCCCCTTTAAGCACTTCAATAGACTCAATGTCCTCAGGTGCAATGGTGTTGATGATTTTATAAGGTTTTTCATTGCCATCAACCATGACAATGGGCATTTCCCCGGTATTATCATTTTTGGCAATGACAGTAACTCCCGTGTCTTTTTCAACAGTATCTTTTTTCATGGTTATCTCCATTCTTTTTCGAAATTCAGGAGATATTTTTACTGTTTTGTATCCTACAAATGAAAAGACCAGCTCAGAGTTTTTCCCGATATTATTGAGCTTAAAACTGCCATTCTTGTCGGAAATTGTTCCTGTAGTTGTCCCTGAAACTATAATGCTGGTACCGTGAAGTGGTTGTCCATTTTCCTGAACAACTATGCCTGTTACATTTTTCGTTTCATCTCCGTTTTTGGGGCTAAGTGACGCATCGGCATTTTCATCCTGAACGGGTTGATACTGATATTTTGGTTCGGAAAAGGCATAGAAAACTATTGCTATGAGTGGAAACACAATAAGTGGTTTCATTTTCCTGATGATGGAGGTAGATTTATTGGTCATCATGATAAATCGTTTTTTGTTGAGTGAATAACTGAAAGGGTGTCCTAGACTTATGACTTCACCTCCAACCAGTTGGTTGATGAGGATGGCCTTGTAAAACGCAGGGTCAAAAGTGGACTTCAACGCTGACCTGTCGGCAAGATATTCATGGTTTTGACGGATGAAATGACTGTAAAGCCAAGCCATCGGGTTCATCCACTGAATCATCCTGATCAGTTCGATCAGCACGAGATCAATCCAATGATATTGCGCAATATGAGCCCTTTCATGGGCAACTATTTCCTGTATTTCTTTTTCCTTCAACGATGGATTGACAAATACATAAGTGAAAAAGGAAAAGGAAAAAGGAAAATGATTTGATTTAACTATTTTCGTGGAACCAATATTGTCGATACGTGACTGCCGAATAGACTTTAATATTTTTATCGTTTGAAATACTATTTTGAAAAAGAAATACAGGGCCCCTGTAATGATTAAACCGGCAAGAATATTCTGCCACATTAAGGGGTTGAGTTCTTTTTCCGTTACCTGCGAAGCAATCGGAACACTGGTTGATACATTATCAGTAGCCCCATCGACAATAATTATTTGTGTAAAGGTGATCAGAGGAAACAGTAAGGATGCTACCATCCCTGTCAAAAGAAACAGGCGGTTAAGAAAAAAATACCTTTCATTTCGCAAAAAAATGAAATATACCAGGCCGAATAAGGTGAGCCAAATGGAGGATTTTAGTATGTATGAAATAAACTCTTCCATAATTTTTATTTTTGTTTCCTTTTTTTCAAGGCTTTCTTTGTTTCTTCCATCAAATTTTCCAGATCCTCAATGGATAGGTCTTTTTCTTTTGCAAAGAATGAGGCCATCGCGGGGAAAGAATTGTTGAAGTATTTTTTTAATACCCCGAACAGCTGGCTCTTTGAATATTCGTCCTTCTGTACCAGAGGGTGGAAGACATGTACATTCCCAAATTTCCTGTGACCAACAAAGCCCTTCTTTTCGAGTATCCGAACAATTGTTGATACCGTGTTACGTGCCGGCTTTGGTTCCTCAAATTTATTGAGTATGTCCCGCACAGCACCTTCTCCCAGGTTCCATAGTATTTGCATTATTTGCTCTTCAGCTTTGGTTAATTGCATTTTTCTTCAGTTTAATTTGCATTTGGTTTGTCAATCCATTGTCAAAATAACGACTAAAAAATTAGTCAGGCAAATTTTTTACGTTAAAATAACTAAAAACTTAGTCGTAGGATTAATAAATTAGTTGGCTTCTTCGGTTCAGCCCGCCATAGTCTGACAGAGCGTATTGAAATTATGGTTCACCACAAATATGCGTACCTAACCTGATTAATTCACAAATTACCTATTACAATGTCCAACGATTTGGGAAACAGCCTTGAAATTCGTAAACAAAACATAATGAGAGATGGCGTTTTCTTTTAGCTCCGATTAAGGCTTTCGTATTCTCCGGTTAAGGCTTCCGTACTTTAGATGAACTTTTTCAGGTATGCATTATTTGTGATGAACTATATTTTTTTAAGTTATTTAGTGCGCGTTTATAAAGTCTATAGTCAGTTAAAAAAACTAAACGCAGAGGCGCAATGAAGCAAAGTTTTTATTATGAGAGAGTTTTGGCTTATGGCATTTGCTGTGTAAACAATTAATTACCAAACAACTGAAAAAGTTTAACAAAGTATTGTAAAGTAATATTTGTTGCGTTAGTCTTGCAACCTGCAC
>NZ_AHZV01000357.1 GCF_000250735.1 Anaerophaga thermohalophila str. Valhall | reverse complement strand
TTAAAATCCAACGTATTAAACCCGATAAGAAATCCAAAATGCAATGGCCTGTAATCGAATGCCGGAAGGTTGGGCACACCTTTCTTATCTCTCATCTGTCCACCGGCAGGAGAGGAAATAATCAGCAATATCAGGAACACATAAATAACTCGCAAGGAAAAATGTTTTTTGATGCAAACGAAACAGAGCATCAATTTATTGCTGTCACTTTTTGGTCGCTACATAAATGGTTGCAACTCCGAAGGTTTGCTGCAAAGTCTTTTGACATTCAAAACCGGCTTTTTGAAGTTCATCTGTAAAGTCTTTTCCATCGGGAAACTGTAAGGCCGACTCGGGAAGATACGAATAAGCATCTTTGTCGTGAGAAATAATGCCCCCCCACCATGGTAATATGCGGGTGATATAAAAATGATATAATTGTTTCAACGGAAACATTTTCGGTCGCGAAAATTCAAGCACAACCAACCGGCCGCCTTGTCGGAGCACACGATGAATTTCGGACAGCCCTTTCTGCAAGTTTTCAAAATTTCTGACACCGAAAGCAACCGTTGCGGCATCGAAAAAATTATTCTCGAAGGGTAATTCCTCCGAATCGCCGTGTTTTAGCTGGATGGTCATGTGCAAACGCCTCTTTTCGATCTTTTCCCTGGCAATAGCCAACATTTCTTCCGATAAATCGAGTGCATAAACCGCAACAGGATCAATTCCGGCTATCTGAATAGCCAGGTCGCCTGTTCCCGTTGCCACATCAAGAATAATCGGAGCTTTCAATTCCCTCAGTTGCTTTACAACATTTTTTCTCCAGATATTATCAATCCCAAACGAAAGCAGATGATTAAGCAGATCATATCTGGGAGCAATCCTGTTAAACATTGTACGCACCTGTTCCTTTTTGCTCCCTTCAAGATTTTTATAGGGTTTTATCATTCAGCAGACCGTTAAATAATTGTTTATTAAACTTTTATGTTTCGTCGAATTAAAGACTAAACGCTGAGATGCTATGAAACAAAGCTTCTATTTTATCAGACTTTTCCTTCAGCCCACCATTTTAATCTGTTTTCGAATTTAGCTTTTAATTCATCAACATATCCGAATGATTCGTCATCGACCCGTATCTCACCTTTGGTAACGTGTCCCAAAATAGAGAACGGCATTCCCTTATCGACCATGAAATCTACAAATTCATCCTGTTTTTCTGGAGAAACCGATACAATAACTCGTCCCTGAGCTTCACCAAACAGAAAAGCATCGCGTCTGACTTCTGCATCTGTAGTGATATCAAACCCAAATTCCATGGGGACAGCACTTTCAAGCAAAGCAAAAAAGAGCCCCCCGTTGGAAACATCATGAACCGAGCGGGCAAGCCGGTGATCAACCATATCTCCAAGTACCGAAAACAATTTTTTCTCTTCTTCCGGATTGAAATAAGGAGGAAGCGATTTTTCAATACCGTGTACTGCTCTAAGGTATTCGGAACCGTTTATATCATTACGCGAACGTCCTACCAGGAATATCATATCCCCTTTATGCTTAAAAGACAGTGTGGTATGCTTTTCCACATCCTTTATAATGCCAAGAACACCAATAACAGGAGTAGGAACAACAGGAATAATATGTCCGTCGACAGATCTTTGGTTATAAAAGCTAACATTCCCGCTCACAACAGGCATATCAAAGAACTTGCAGGCATCGGCGAGTCCTTTCACTGCATCCACAAAATCGGCATAAGCCGCCGGGTCATAAGGATTTCCAAAATTGAGGCAGTCCGTGATTGCCAAAGGGGTTCCACCACCACAAACAATATTTCGCATAGCTTCGGCCACTGATATCCTTGCTCCGTTATAGGGATCGGAAGAGAAATAGGCAGGATTACTGTCTACCGTGGCAAGCAGAGCTTTATTATTCGTTCCGAGTTCAACGATTCCTGCATCGGAAGGAAATTTCGTGCTGGCAGCTTCCCGGCGCAATGTTTTGGAAAATTTCCTGGTCAGCCATTTCTTGGAAGTAACATTCAGTGATTTGAGCATCTTGTCAACCACGGCAGGATAATGATCAGGCTCCTGTATGTCTTCAACTTTTATACTTTCGGGCAATTTTCTTTCTGTGGAAGCTTCACGTTCATAAACAGGAGCCAACTCGCCAAGCCCCAGGTATTTTACCGGAAATTCGACTTCAGTATCACCATCCTTTTGGCATCTCAAGATGCCACTGTTGTTTACTTTTCCGACAACTCCCATTGAAAGACTGTTACCCTCAACAACTGATTTGATTTTTTCCTTGTCACCGGGTCGAAAACATATCAACATCCTGCCCCAGGTTTCGGAAATAAGAATTTCCCGCAAACTCATATCTTTCTCCCGTAAGGGAACTTCCTCCACAGAAAAGTCAATTCCGCTGTTTCCCCTTGAAGCCATCTCTATAAGAGCACCAATTATTCCCTGTCCGCCGATGGTTTGTACCCCAATCACCAAATTTTCCCGGATCAGGCTACTGAGTGCCTTATACAGATGTTTTTCCGACTGAATATCGCGCATCTGGTCAAATGAGATGCTCTTGGTTTCTCCATCAGAAATCATATCCGCCACAAAGGCATCGCCCGATATTCCGTCTTTTCCTGTAGGCACACCAATAACAGCAACTAAATTTCCTTCACCTTTAGCAACGGCAGAAACCAATTCGTCTTTTTGTGCAACACCTATCGACATAGTGTTTACAATAGGGCTGGTATTAAAAGCGTCGCAAAAAAACACTTCTCCGCCAATAACCGGAATTCCAAATCCCTTTTCAAAATCGGCAATGCCATTTACAACTTCATCGAACAGCCAACGGGCAGTATCGCGATCAGAATTACCAAAACGTAAAGAGTTGAGAAGCGCTACCGGACGGGCTCCCATAGAAAAAATATCACGATTGACTACCCTCATGCCGGTGGATGCTCCCAAACGAGGCTGAACGGCGCATGGATGATTATGTGATTCCAGCTTAAAAACAGCCACCTGACCATCGCCAATATCAACCACTCCTGCGCTCTCCTTACCGGCTTCCACCAAAACATGATCGGCCTTTCTGGGAAGTATTTCGAGCCATTTGCGAGAATTCTTATAACTGGCATGTTCCGACCATAAAATGGAAAATAGTTCAAGTTCGAGTTTGTTCGGAACCCGCCCTAAAATGGTCTGAATTTTTTCATACTCCTCTGATGTCATATTCAACACCTCGACATCTTCTATTGTTGACAGGTCTTTATAGTTCATAAGTATAGAATTTTCTTTTTATGATCGAATAAAGTCCACGATTTAGCAGAAAGCCAGTAAAATTTTCATGCAGGTACTGTCTGTCCGTTTTGCAAAATCAGAGCTCCATTCTCCTCTCATTAGTATATAATTAGTCTAAGTTATTGGTCTGATGAAACTCGCATGTGAGTTTTATACATATTCTTGTTGTGGCAAACCCTGGAATGCTCGTTTCATTTATTTTAACCTGATTAATCTATGAATCATCGTTATATGGTGTTCTAATATTAAGAAATACATGAGGTAGGTTAAGTGCCAATATCGGAGTCAATATTTTTTTTAACTGACATCGAATTTCTTTAACCTGATCTATTCATAAATCAGGTTAAAAAGTATCGATTCTTTTGAGCAAAAGTATCCATTCTTTTGGGCAAAAGTATCCATTCTTTTAAGGAAAGGAATAGATACTTTTTATCACTACTGCCTATAGCCCTTTAGGGAAATATAATAAGTGCCCGTCTTAATATTCCGTTAAACCTTATCAATACATTTCAAAACAATTGTTTGTGGTAAAAGATTTTGTTTGCTAAAATACAGAATATCAAAGCTATACAAAAAACATAAAATACATCCCGGTAACAATCTTATCCGGAATACTTATATAATTGTAAAAACCTAACTAATTTTGAGTTGAAAAATAGCAAAAAAACTGCATAAAACAAACACAATAATTATGAATAAAAAAGCAGTTGTTACCGGAGCTTCCTCCGGGATAGGCAAAGCAACAGCCGCAATGCTGGCACGAAACGGTTTCGATTTGATAGTGACCGGAAGGCGGGAGAATCGCCTGTCAGAACTGAAAAACAAACTGGAAAATAACAATGTGAAAGTAAAAGTGTTGGCTTTTGACATCAGAGACAGGAAAGCCATGCACGAAGCCTGGAATTCACTGGCTGATGACTGGAAACAAATTGATCTACTGGTCAACAATGCCGGTCTTGCTGCCGGAGCAGAGCCTGTTCAGGATGGAGACTGGAATGACTGGGAACAAATGATAGATACAAATATAAAAGGACTGCTGGCCATCAGCCAGTTGGTTATCCCCGAAATGATAAAAAGGAGACAAGGACACATCATAAACGTGAGCTCCATTGCCGGCACCGAAGTTTATGCCAACGGAAATGTATACTGCGCGTCCAAACACGCGGTTCATGCACTAACCAAAGGTATGCGGATTGATCTGTTACCACACAATATAAAGGTATCTTCGGTTTCACCGGGAATGGTGGAAACAGAATTCTCAATTGTAAGATATCATGGAGATAAAAAAAGGCAGACAAAGTATATGAAGGTTTAACGCCACTACATGCCGGTGATGTGGCGGATGCCATTGAGTTTATGATCACTCGTCCGCCACATGTAAATGTCAACGACATGCTTCTGATGCCGACAGCTCAGGCAAGTGCAGTTTATAATTACCGGGAAAAACAGGCCTGCTTGAAGTAGGTATAACCAGCTTTCGAACAACGAACAATCGTTTTTCGAAGCACTATTTTGCACCGTCAGCATTCATTAACAATAACTTACTTCGATTACTCCAATGGATTCTCAATTTTCCCGGAGAAAAGAATAGCACCGCTTTCTTTTTCTGCAATAGCAAAAAAGAACGGACGGTCGACCCGGAATACCATTGGCCCGGGATTCACTGAAGTCATATTCATCCCCACACTTGTGGCTGCAGCAGCTTCAGTACCTTCTTCATCCACTTTGATATAGGTTTTGTGATTGACTTTGCTATAAAAACCGGCGCATCAATCATATTGGAAAAATCAGCATCAAACTCCGAGAAGGGAAGCTCCATTCCCATAGTTATCAACGGATCATTCATAAGGTATTTGCACTCAACCTCAAAACGAGGCATAAAAAGACCAATACTCTGTTCATTCATATTTTCAAGTATAGATGCCCACTTTTCGGAAGTCATATTATTGACCAAATCATTGACGGAAGCTTCCCCGGAAGGAAGTGCTACAATCATATAAAATGATCCGTTTCCGTAAGGAAGCTTAACTGCACGCAGTTCTTCATCGGCATAATAATGTAAATCCTGTTCCTGATTCATCATGGGCACCTGAACAGTGCTACCATCCGAAAGTTTAAAGCTTCCATCCTTCGTAGCCGACTCTTGAAACTGAAACTGCCATTTTCCCAGAAAATAAACGGCATTGACCAGAAACATATATTGCTGATCACTGATTTCATCAATAATTTCAGGTATTTTCCCTCTTGTTTTTTCGTTTACCCAGCCGTTAACAAGTTCATTGGCCCCTACCTTATCCGAAAAGTCCACTCCCCTGAATGCAGCTTCGTAATACTCTTTCACGGTTTCACTAAAGCTCTTTTTAGCTGGTAACGACTCTTTATACCAAACAGAATTGGCCACTTCAATCTCCACCTTCGAATCAGCGGAGTGCAATACCTCCCGAATATTTTTAAACGCTTCATTCATTGTGGTGACATCGCCAAAATCCATCACAGCCAACATTTGATCGAGTGTTTCACCGGCAGCACCGTTGGTGGTCATCCCCAAAGCCTGAGCTACACTCAATGATGAAATCACCACATTTTCGCCGGGGTCGGCATCAGAATTCACTGTTTTAAAGAGGTCCCAACCAAAACGGTCGGTAGCCGATAACACCTCAAGAGATTTAAGGTCAAACTCTTTTTTCTTTGGTTCTTCGTTGTTGTCGAACAAGCTGCAACCCGTTAAAAGAGCTGTCAAAATCAAAAAAGAAATGATGTGTTTCATAAGTATAAAATTAGTCTAAGTTATTGGTCTGATGGAACTCGCATGATTGGGTTTATACATGTTCTCTTGTGACAAACCTTGTCATGCTCGTTTCATAGGTATAGATAATTAGATGTTTAGATTTAAGATATTTAGTTGGTGTCTGTCCATAAAGTACCATTTGCTGTGTTACGCTCGCCGCCAAAATACTCATTTACGAAAAGTAAACTCCGTTTTTGGCGGCTTTGCAAGCCTTGCAACTGGCACTTTCTGAACAGACACACATATTGTGAAAATTTTGCGAGTTTATAGACACGCACTAAATAACAAATCAGCTATTTGCGATCAATGAATTATATCTGCTAAAATACAGTAAACCAATGTTATGCGAATCATCTTGTATCTTATATCACTGCT
>NZ_AHZV01000358.1 GCF_000250735.1 Anaerophaga thermohalophila str. Valhall | reverse complement strand
TTTATGTGCGTTATGAATACTTTACACAGCTCAGAGGTAGGTTCGCATCAAAGAAATTCCGTTAAGAAAATCAGATTGTTTTTCGTAAAGAAACGAGCTTGCGAGTTCACCGAATGCCTTTGAAAGCAAACACGATAATGAGGTAAATCCGAATTGTTTGAGCGAAGCGAGTTTTCGGATTTTAGAAAAACAATTTGATTTTTTAGGAATTTCTTTGCGCGACGGCATTTTTTGTTTACTTTTTTTTGTCTGTAGAATTGGAGCGAAGCGGAAATCGTGAACACCTTATAATTTTTATCTCGTGAACAAAAAAAGTAAAAGCCCGCGCGGCTTGAGCGCAAAAAGTTAAATGCTTTTTTTGTCGGACAACAGTGATATAAGATGTAAGATGATTCATATAATGCTGATATACCGAATTTTAATAAATACAATCTTTTAACCACAAGCGTAACAAAGCAAATGGTACTTTATGGACAGACACTAAATAGTGCTCGTCTATAAACTCGCAAAAAATTTTCACAATATGTGTGTCTGTTCAGAAAGTGTCATTTACAAGGCTTGCGAAGTCCGAAAATAGGGAGTTTACTCATCGTAAATGAGTAATTTTCGGACGAGCGTAACACAGTAAATGGTACTTTATGGACAGACACTAAATAATAAAACAAAAACAATGAACAAACAGTCATCTATTCTTATTATGGCGTTTCTTTTTCTGGTTACTCTTTTTTCGTATGCCTGTTCGGGCCAGGATGATTCCAAACCGGAAAATAATGTTGATGAACCGAATACTGCACTTGAAGAATACATCCTGGGAGTGGATTTGTCATACGTCAATCAGATCGAAGATCACGGGGGTACTTATAAAAAGAACAATCAAATTAAGGATCCATTCCGGTTATTGGGCGATAAAGGGGCTAACCTTGTGCGTGTAAGGATTTGGCATAATCCTGATTGGGTAAAGGATATTTATGGTGAAGGGACAATTATTTACAGCGGGCCCGAAGATGTAGCCAAAACAATTCAGCGGGCACACGATGAAGGCATGTCGGCGCTACTCAACTTTCATTACTCCGACACCTGGGCCGATCCGGGAAGTCAGGATGTACCCCGTGCCTGGCAAGACATTGCCGATATTGAAATTCTTCAGGACTCTGTTTACAACTATACATACAGAATATTGAGTTGGTTGAACAAACAGGATTTATTACCGGAAATGGTTCAAATTGGCAATGAAACCAACCCGGGGATGATGACCACCAATAAAAAGACCGGATTTCCGGATTTGAATGTTTATGATGGCAGCTGGGAAAATTTTGGGAAAGTTGTTAATTCCGGTCTTCAGGCTGTTCACGACATTGAAAAAGAAACCGGGAAGACCATTAAAACAGCACTCCATGTAGCTGATCCCAAAAATCTTGACTGGTGGCTGAACGATGCCATTAACAAGGGTAACATTTCCGACTTTGATATCATGGGCTTTTCTTATTATCACATCTGGCATACCGAAGTTGCTTTTGATGAATTGCCCGATTTGGTTTCGCAGGTCAAATCCAAATACAACAAGGATATTATGGTATTGGAAACGGCCTACCCTTTTACAACCGATGCCAACGATAGCTACAATAACATCTATTCTTCACAAAATCCTCCACTCGAGGGGTTTCCTTATACTATCGAAGGACAAAAACATTTCCTGATAACATTGAATCAGAATATGGCCGATGCCGGAGCCATTGGGGTTGTTTATTGGGAACCTGCCTGGATAACCAGTGCTATGCAGGATTTGTGGGGAACCGGTTCGAGTTGGGAAAATTGTGCTCTTTTCGATTACTCGGGCAACATTACCGAAGCGGCGGATTACCTGGGTGAAGAGTATTAAAAAATTTAAGTTTAAACGCCTTGACGCAATGGCCGGAAATTTTGGCTTTCGCGGGGAGACAGGTTTTAGTGGACCAGACCTTTTTGGTTCCGTTTTGGGGCAATGCCAAAATGAAATAGTCAGTTAAAAAAGCCTAAACGCAAAGACGCAATGACGCAAAGATGCCAATACTCCGTTGACCTTTAACAAATACCTTAAGTTCAACCGGTTATGTCTAAAAGGCTTTATTTGGGCAGTGCGCTGGTTTCCATCAATATAGGAGTTGTCTTGTATCTTAAATCTAAAAATCTAACGATCTATTTATGTATAAAATCATTACAATTATCTTGCTGATATCAATAACTGTTTCATGCAATATAAAGCAAGGGCATAAAAATTACACTCAAAGAGAAAATCTTTTCAACGATGATTGGGAGTTCATCAGAGAGCCCTCAGCGACGGATGTTTCAGAACTGACTTCAGGTTCAGATACCATTGCGTGGGAGAAAGTTTCTCTTCCCCACACGGCTCACATCGAACCGCTTGTAATAAAAGATCAGCAGTGGCAGGGTACATGTGTTTATCGGAAGCGTTTTTCAGTTCCAGAGTCTCTGAAAGGAAAGCATGTGGCTGTTAAATTTGAAGGTGCCATGCAGGTTGCCGATGTTTTTCTGAACGGGGAGAAGATGACAACTCATATAGGTGGGTATCTCCCATTTTATGTAGACCTAAGCAATAAGCTCAAATACGGGCAGCAGAATGTACTTCTTGTAAAATTAAATAACGAGAATAATCCGCTGGTTCCTCCGGGCAAGCCCATTGAAAACCTTGATTTCAACTGGTATAGCGGACTTTATCGTAATGTATGGCTGATTGTTAAAGAACCTGTGCATATTTCTGATCCGATTGGAGCCAACCGGGTGGCGGGTGGTGGCATTTTTGTCCGGTATCAGGATGTTACCGAAGAAAAAGCCACGGTTTTGATACAAGCCGATGTTGATAACCGGAGTGCAAAGGCGGTTGCTACAAAGATCAGTGCCCGGTTATTGGACAGTGATGGCAACCAGGTGGCTCAGCAGGTTTCTGGTGTTCAAACTACAGAAGGGGGTTCTAACAGCTTGTTTCATCTTCAAATGACGGTTGATAATCCTGAATTATGGTCGCCCGATCATCCCAATTTATATAAGCTGGATGTAACCCTTTTGGAAGATGGTAAACGACTGGACAAGGTGACCGAGAGAATCGGAATCAGAACTTTCCGCTGGGAACCCGGTCAGTTCTACCTGAATGGCAAACCTTTGTATCTGCGTGGTACCAACCGTCATCAGGAGTATCCTTACATCGGCTATGCTTTGTCGGACAATGCCAACTATCGCGATGCCTACAAAATAAAGCAGGCAGGGTTCAATTTTGTCCGTTTATCGCATTACCCCCATTCAAATTCGTTTATGGAAGCCTGCAATGAATTGGGTTTGCTTACGATGGACGCCATACCCGGCTGGCAGTTTTTTGGGGATGAAGAGTTTCAGGAGAATGCCATAAGAGATGTCCGGAATATGGTACGTCGCGACCGCAACCATCCTTCTGTGGTGGTTTGGGAGGCATCGCTCAATGAATCGGGAATGACAGGGGAATTCATGCAAAGGGCACACAACGCTGTTCATGAAGAATATCCGGGGGATGATGTTTATACCTGCGGTTGGATGGATGATGTTTATGATGTTTTCACCCCCGCCCGCCAGCACAGTAAACCACCGCACTACTGGAACCAATACGACAAGGATAAGCCGTTCTTTATTGCCGAATATGGCGATTGGGAGTACTACGCCCAGAATGCCGGCTTTAATCAAGAGGCGTTTGAAGACCTGACATCAGAAGAACGCAATTCCCGTCAGTTAAGGGGCTATGGCCAAAAACGCCTGGCACAGCAGGCGCTCAACTATCAGGAAGCACACAACAGTAATTTGCAGGGACCGGCCTGCGGCGATGCCAACTGGCTTATGTTTGATTACAATCGCGGGTATGCTCCCGACATTGAAGCGTCGGGAATTATGGATATTTTCCGCCTTCCGAAGTTTGCCTGTTATTTCTATAAAAGCCAGAGCGATATTAGGACTGAAGTAAGTGAAGAATTCTACAGCCCTTTTATTGAAATAGCCAACTTTTATAATGATCCGTCTTTTACTGATGTTAAAGTTTACAGCAACTGCGAAGAGGTTGAATTGCTGGTCAACGGGAAATCTCTTGGCAGACAAAACCCGGATAGTGATCGCATCAGTACACATCTGAAACACCCTCCGTTTACTTTTAAACTTCAGTCTTTTGAACCCGGCCAAATTACGGCCAAAGGTTTTGTCAACAATCAGGAGGTTGCTTCTGCAATGCGTAAAACACCTGGTGAGGCAGCCAAATTGAAAGTTTGGATTGATGAAAGCGGGAAGCCCTTACAAAAAGGTGTCAACGATGTGGTTTTTCTTTATGCGGCTATAACAGACAGTAATGGCACAACTCTGCCTGAAGCTGGAAATAGTGTGACTTTCAATATTGAAGGCGACGCAGAGCTGATCGGGGTCAACCCCGCTAATGCCGAAGCCGGGATTGCAACTGTGCTTCTGAAGGCTGGCGATGAAGGAGGGAAAATAGTTATATCGGCTTTATCCAACGGGCTGGAAGGGGGCGAATTAGTAATACAAACAGAACAATAAAACGGACCCCGATCACTTGGGACGAGTTCCCCCGATAAATCGGGGCCGACTATTAGGCCTTAAATAGTGGCTGTCCATAAAGTACCATTTGCTGTATTACGCTCGCCGCCAAAATACTCATTTACGAGTAGTAAACTCCGTTTTTGGCGGCTTCGCAAGCCTTGCAACTGGCACTGTCTGAACAGACACACATATTGTAAAAATCTTTGTGAGTTTATGGGCAATCACAAAATAGTAAGTTATATACTAATCAATACTCCGTTAAACTTTTGCAATACGCTGCAAGCCAATTGTTTGCATCTAAAGAGGTTTGTTTGTTAAAATGCAGTATATCAAGGTTGTAAAAACCATCTTACATCTTATATCTAAAAATCTAACGATCTATTGATACTAATGACATGGGTCCACTTTTAAAAATATCAAAGACGATAGAAACTCAACAAATTGTTTTCCTATGAAGAATCTGACAACAAATTTTTTGAAACCGGGCGTATTGCTCCTTTTGTGGAGCCTGGCAATTATTGTCAACGCCCAGCAACTCACCGTTGAAGGAACGGTTCTGGATGCGGAAACAGGAGAGACTGTTCCGGGGGCTACCGTTCTTATTACGGGTACCCCTCAGGGGACAGCCACTGATATGGACGGAATGTTCACTCTCGAAGTGGATGCCTCAGACATCTTAAGAATTTCGTATATCGGCTACAAAACGG
Organism: Anaerophaga thermohalophila str. Valhall; assembly: GCF_000250735.1. GTDB lineage: Bacteria > Bacteroidota > Bacteroidia > Bacteroidales > Marinilabiliaceae > Anaerophaga > Anaerophaga thermohalophila_A. The sequence goes on along the minus strand of NZ_AHZV01000358.1, from coordinate 28,116 downwards.
TTGAAGTACCTGTTGAAGGCAGGACTGAGCTTGTCATTGAACTTGAACCGGATGTAATAAGTTTCGATGAGGTCGTTGTCATCGGTTACGGTCAGCAGCGTAAAGGGGATCTGACCGGTTCGGTGTCAAATGTCAGCAGTAAAGATTTTAAAAAGGGGATAATAAGTACTCCCGAACAGCTGATTAACGGCAAAGTTTCAGGTGTTCAGATTATGTCGAATAGCGGTTCTCCAACAGCAGGCAGTTCTATTCGTATTCGTGGTGGTGCCTCGCTTAATGCCAGCAATGATCCGTTGATCGTGCTTGATGGGGTTCCGCTTGAGCCGGGGGGTATCAGTGGGAATGACAACAATTTTATGAGCCTGATCAACCCCAACGATATCGAAAGCATGACCGTACTTAAGGATGCCTCTTCTACAGCAATTTACGGTTCACGTGCTTCGAACGGTGTGATATTAATCACTACCAAAAAAGGAACTACCGGAGATTTGAAAATCAACTTCAGCACAACTCATTCTTTGCAAAAGCGGACTAAACTCGCGGATATGCTTTCATTTCATGAATTTCACAATGTCGTAGGAATTCAGGGTTCTCCTGAACAGCAAGCATTGCTTGGCGGGAACAGAACAAACTGGAATGATGAAATATTCCGTGTGGCTTATGGAACCGATAATAATCTTAGTTTCTCGGGAGCCTTTAAGAATGTGCCTTTTAGGGCTTCGGCCGGGTTTTACCATCAGGATGGTATTCTGAAGACCGACAATGTAAAGCGAATGACGACAAATTTATCGGTTTCTCCTTCTTTTCTTGATGATTATCTGAATTTTACAGTGGGCATTAAAGGTTCTCTTAACAAGAATCGGTTCGCAAATACAACCGCAATCTGGGGTGGGGCAACTTATAATCCTACCATCCCTGTCTACTCCGGAACGGATGAATTTGGAGGATATACCGAAGCCATTGATGGCGCAGGGATACCTGTTACAAGAGCTGTGCTTAACCCGGTGGGATTGTTGAACCAATACAAATCAACAAGTACTGTTAGCAGAGTAATCGGGAACTTTGATGTGGATTATAAAATGCACTTTCTTCCTGAGTTAAAGTTTCATGCTACCCTGGGATATGATTATGCCGAGGGACAGGGAGAGGTATATGTTCCGGCAACAGCTGCACAGTATTATCTTTCGAATGGACGGGATTATGAATATGGGCCTGAGAAAAAGGAAAACAGGCTGTTGACCACCTATTTCAATTACAACAACAATCTGGAAGCCATTAACAGCACCATCGATGTAACAGCCGGATATGATTATCAATACTGGGAGAATACCACTCCGTTTTTTGAAGAACTGAATGTAAAAGGAGAAGTACAAAGTTCATCTGCCGCAACCGACCAGCGACATGCATTAATATCTTATTACGGACGTATTAACTACGCGCTGGCATCAAAGTATATGCTCACAGCTACAATCCGCCGCGATGGCACTTCTCGTTTCAGCGAAGACGAAAGATGGGGTACGTTCCCTTCTGTTGCATTAGCCTGGAGGGTGTCTGAAGAACCGTTCTTCAGAGATATTGACGTTCTGTCAAATTTGAAACTTAGAGGAAGCTACGGAATAACCGGACAACAGGAAGGAATTGGTAACTATAGCTATATTCCTGTCTACACCATAAGTCAAACAGGCGCTCAATATATTTTTGGTTCTGAGGCCATCAACACTTATCGTCCCGAAGCTTATGTTGGCGATCTGAAATGGGAAACCACAAAAGCCTGGAATTTTGGTCTGGACATAGGGTTCTTTAACAATCGTTTATCGGGTTCTGTTGATTATTATACCCGGCAAACGGAAGACCTTCTGGCTACAGTGCCCTCTCCTGCCGGCACAAATTTCGACAAAAATATTCTTACCAATGTAGGTAACGTAGACAGTGAAGGACTGGAAATTTCTGTCAACACTGTCCCGGTCAATAATGCCGCCTGGACATGGGAACTTAGTTTTAATGCTGCGTGGCAAAAACAAAAGATCAAGAATCTTTCTCTCATCGATGATGCTGAAATCACTAATACTTCTGTTGGACCGACCATCGATAGTTATTATTTCCAGGTTCTGACCGAAGGCTATGAACCTTACATGTTTTATGTGTATCATCAGTTGTACGATGAAAGCGGAAAGCCCGTTGAAGGTGCCTACGCTGATGTTAATGAGGACGGTTTGATTAACTCCGATGATTTGTACCGTTACAATTCTCCGGCGCCTGATTACATTCTTGGTTTTAGTACTTCTGTTCGCTACAGAGACTGGACTTTAAGCACTAATCTGCGTGCCAATATCGGAAACTATGTCTACAATGGTATGGCTATGAACACCGGGGCTTTTGGCACAATGTCTTACAATGCCTATCAGCTCAATAATTTGCATTCGAGTTATCTGGAGACAGGTTTTCAAAGCCGGCAATATCTTTCGGATTATTATGTGGAGAATGCGTCCTTCCTGAAAATGGATAATCTGACACTGGATTACAATTTTGGTACTGTTATCTGGGATATCAGCCTGAACGCTTCGGCAATGATCCAAAATGTATTTACCATCACTGAATATACAGGTGTTGATCCTGAAGTTCCAAATGGTATGGACTTGTCGTTTTATCCGCGTCCAAGGATATACTCTTTAAGTCTTGGTTTTCAGTTTTAAAACAAAAAGAATTAGAAAATGAGAAAGTTGATAAATATATTGCTTGTATTGACAGTTGCAATTATGGGAGCATGTACCAATGATCTGAACCAATATCCGCATGTTCAGGAAACATCCAGGTCGGTTTATGCCGATCCCGATAATTATATTTCAGCTCTTGCCAAATGTTATGCTTCTTACGTAACCGCCGGACAGGAAAAAGGTGGAGGCGATGCTGATCTTCAAAGCAACAACGGTTACGATTATATGCGCTGTTACTTCAATATGCAGGAAGCAGGTACCGATGAGATTGGCTCTACCTGGATTGAAGGAGATAATATTGGTGACCTTACATTCCTCACCTGGGACGCAAACGACCCGTGGGTGGCAGATATGTACTATCGCTCCTACTACACCATTTCTCTGTGCAACGAATTTCTGAAAAATTCGACAGATAGCAGAATTGCAGGATTTACCGAAGAAGAACAGGCAGAAATAAGAACATTTCGTGCCGAAGCACGCTTTCTGAGAGCCCTGGCATATTATCATGCACTCGATCTGTTCGGCGATATTCCTTTTGCCGACGAAGAATTGATTGGAAGCTCTAAACTGCCTGAAGAGTGGGATGCATCGGAAATTTTCGGGTTTATTGAAACAGAGCTGATCGATTGCAGTGAGAAAATGCTCAGTTCCGAAAACTACATCTACGGCAGAGCTCCCAGAGCAGCCGCATGGATGTTGCTGGCTCGCCTTTATCTGAATGCAGAGTCGTACAATGCCGGCGACCACTATCAGGAATGCATGACGTATAGTCAAAAGGTGATTGATGAGGGTTATGAACTTGAATCCGATTATGCCAGATTGTTTAATGCCGACAACCACAAGCGGGTTGGAATTGGGAATGAGATCATTTTTCCACTGGTGGTAGACAGTCGTCACGTGGTTACATGGGGTGCGACTACTTATCTTGTTTGCGGTGAGGTCGACACCGATTATGGGGCGCCTGCCGATACTGTTGGTTGCGCCAGCGCCTGGAGCATGTTCCGTATTCGTGGAGAAGTTCCCGAATTGTTCGATATGGAGAACGACGATCGTGCTATGTTTTATACCGAAGGTCAGAGTCAGTACATGGATGGCGGTGTTGACGATCGTTCAGGAGGTTACTTTGTTCTGAAATGGAGCAACCTGACCGATGACGGAATAGTGGCTTCAAATACTAATAACGATGGTGTGGACACTGACTTTCCAATGTTCCGGCTTGCTGATGCCTACCTGATGTATGCCGAAGCTGCTGTGCGTTCTAATACAAATGTTGGAACTGCCCTCCAATATGTTAATGAACTGCGAAACCACCGGAATGCTGCGGAAGTCTCACAAAACGATATTACTGAAACCGTTGACGGGGTTCCCTATAAATTTTTCCTTGACGAAAGAGCACGAGAGTTGTATTGGGAAGGGGTACGCCGTACTGATCTTATTCGTTTCGATGCCTTCACTTCCGACAAATACACCTGGCAATGGAAAGGCGGCATTAAAGACGGAAAGGCAGTGGACGATAAGTACAACCGTTACCCAATACCGGCTACCGAATTAACGGCAAATCCAAACCTGTCAAATGAAGACTATTAATTTGTTTATCGACTAATATTCTTTCAAACCTTTGTAATAAGTTGCAAGTTAGTTGTGATTATAGGTTTTGCGCTGTTAAATGCAGTATATCAAAATTCATTAATAATCTTAAATCTAATATCTGTAAATCTAACGATCTGTTGTATGAAGACTATTAAATTATATATCACCATTTTTGTTGCAGTCTTAACAGTTTCTTCCTGCGAGAAAGAAGGGGATAAACTTATTCTTTCGGGGCATGAAGCTGCTGAATTAACTGCATCAGAGTCATCAGTTGTCCTGTCACAGGAGAATAACGATGAATCTGTTCTGTCTTTGAGTTGGTCAGGAAGTGAACTTACTGTTAGCGATGATTCAATGGGTGTCCCTTCAGGAGTACCCGGTATCAGGTTGCAGGCTTCGGCATCAGAAAATTTTGAATCGTTTGTAGAATTGGAACCCGACTTTTCGTATTATACCTTTACCGGTGCAAAGCTCAATACATGGGCTAAAGATGCCGGACTTAAACCCTGGGTTTCATCCCCGCTCTATTTCAGGATTCAGTCATTGCTCGGAGAAAACATGTCGCCAAAATTCAGCAATGTGGTTTCGGTGGATGTAACGCCTTACGAAATTGATATGTCGCGTTTGTTTGTCCTTGATAAAGATCAGAAGGATACTCTGGCTGTGCTCCATTCTCCTGAGTCGGATGGTGAATATAAAGGATTCGTTGCGGCTTCTGCATGGTTGAATTGTTACTTCCTCGAAGGAGACGGCACAATATGGGGCAATGATTCCGATCCGGGTACGCCTTTTGAATTGTCGGACGATGCCATATCGATGTGGAATTGCTGGTTTCCTGGTACCGGTGGCCATTATTACGTTACTATGAGTGTCAATGATCTGGAGTGGTCAGCTACTTTGTTGCCCGAAATCGTGGTTACCGGGGATGTTCCTGAAAACGATACACTTGCTTTCTATAAATCGTTTGAACAATGGGCAGGATTAATTGATCCGTCAATCGAGAATGCCCAAATTTTTCTGCATAGTGATGCTTTGTTTTTCAATATGTCAACCGGTGATTCACAGGGGACTGAAACAACTCTATATTTTGCTGAAAGTGAAAGCGGGAATTTGACGCTATCGGATTCTCCCGCTACTTTTACTTTACCCACAGCCGCCTCCCATACTTTAATAATGGACTTTAGTAACCCAACCGAATGGACTTATACATTCACCGAAGGCAATCATCTTCCTCAGGAAGAAGAAGTAATACCCTATTTGTATCTTCCGGGAACTCTTGACGGTGAAACCGGTGGCGACTGGGGGTTTGATAATTACATTTCCCAGCTTAACGATTCTCTTTATGCTGGCGTAGTTTATGTGAATTCTAACTGGGGATTTCAGATGTACACAAAACCCGAGTGGGGAGTTCCTTATTTTACTATGGGTACAACCGAAGGTACCCTGGTCAAAAACGGACCTGATAACATTCCTGCTCCGGAAACCGGGACTTACTTTATTACTGCCGACACGCTGAATTTGACTTATTCAGTTCTTCCTATGGGAGATGTAGTTTATATCTCTGGCCTCAACGATGAGTGGGATTTTAATACCACATTGGCCAAAACCGACAAAGGGGTTTATTCCGGTACCGTGGAAGTTACCGCACAGTCTACTGACGGATTCAGGATTTATCGTGAAAGCAATAAGTGGGATGAATATTGGGGTGGATCGGCTGGCGAACTCAGTTATTGGGGACCCAATATTACCGATGATACGCAGGCCGGAACGTACATGATAACAGTCGACTTTATGAATGAGACCTATGAGATGACCTTGAATTAACTTTCTCTTTTTAGTGCGTTTCAAAAAGGCTTTGAATATTAAAGTTTGTGTGTCTGTTCAGAAGGTGTTATTATCCAGATACTGCCACTTCCCTGCATTTCAGCATTGAAACCATTGAATCTATTCAGGTTTCGTTACTGAACAAAGCGTACAAAGAAGTGGACTTTCGATTGGATAAAGTGTGGATTGAATAGCTTTGAACAAAAAAACGCTTTTCAGGTTTTTAAGATATTATTTCTAACAAAACTTAATGACCATGAGAACATTATTTAAAAACGAGAAAGATTTTGCAGCATTGATATTACGTCTGGGTTTTGGATTTTTAATTGTTTTTGGTCACGGACTCGGCAAGTTACAGATGTTGCTTGCCGGAGATATTCAGTTTCCGGCACTTTTTGGAATCAGCCCGACCATTAACCTGATCCTGGCAATGCTTGCCGAATTTGTTGCAGGAATTATGGTGCTTATAGGGTTAAGAACCAGGCTGGCTTCTATCCCTTTAATGATTACCATGGCAGTAGCTGCATTTATCGTTCATGCTTCCGATCCGTTGTTTGCTGCAGCAGCTGCCGGAGGAGCCAGTAAAGAATTTGCCTTATTATTCCTTCTCGGATTTGCAGGTACATTCTTTTTAGGTTCAGGAAAGTATTCTGTTGATGCTGTGGCAGGACGACGATAAAAAATAATCAACTTACGGTAACGGACTGTTAAAGTTCCTTAACAGCCCGTTTTTTCTGGCCTTAAAGTTATATTCCTAATAAAAAATTACAAATATTTATCACTTTCTGTAAAAAAAATTCCACTCAAAACTTGTATCTGTTAAAAAATGTCTATATTTGCAACCAGAAAGTTCAGCCTTTCCCTTAAATCAGAAAAATCCAAAAAAAGAAGGTTCGGTTCGCATCGGGCCTTTTTTTGTTTTAAAATTTTATATTTTTGCAGAACCAAATCAGGGGTTGTTAGCTCAGTTGGTTTAGAGCATTACCTTGACAGGGTAGGGGTCACTGGTTCGAATCCAGTACAACCCACGAAGCCGGCAGAATAGATCTGACCGGCTTTTTTATCTATGTGGTTTATTTTCTTTTATTATTTTTGAGTGCGTTCTTAAAAGCATCTTTGTTGCCAAACTCTGTGTTGTTTTAAATTTTTGCATCCTCATTAACAACGAGTTAACTCCGGCACAAAAATCTAAAACGCCTTGATTTTGACAAAAATATGCTTTTTATACCGCACTCATTTTTGAAGTTTGACAAACGAAACGAGCATGGCAAGGATTGCCAGGACAGATGATAGATTGATAGATGATGTGACCTATAACATTCTAACAACTTAATAATTTAACAATATTAACAAATTAACAGTTCTAACAACCCTAACCTGGATAAACCAGAACCAAACAAATTTATACATTATCTGTCGCAGCTCCGCAGCTTTTTGTTTTTCTTACATAATTCTACCGTTCTGTTGCCGCTCCGCGGCTATTAATTGTTGATATAGGGTTAGTAATACTAAAACCGCGGAGCGGTGACAAAGCGGTAACGTAATCAATAAAGTCAGTAACAATTAGCCGCGGAGCGGTGACAGAGCATTACTTTTGCCAAAAAAATATGAATATCAGGGATGAGACCCTAACACCCTAACAACTCTAACCACCCTGACACCCTAACAACCCTAACAATATAGTATCCTATTAACCTAACAATAAATTTTATACGAATGGGAATGACATACAATGAAGATAACTGGGATCTGCTGGAGCTTGAAGTAAGTAAGCGTTTTAAAGTAACGGCGGATTTTGATTTCATGTTGTTCCTGATTGGGGTTCAGGAACTGGGAGAAGGTATGCGTACTTATTCGAGACAAGAAAAGATGGACCTGATTAATCTTGGAAAATGTACACTTCTCTGCCGCAGTGGGTACCTTGAACCTGATGGCACCGATGATGAAGGCTGGCCAAAATTCAGAGAAATAAAATCCTTAAAATCCCTGACGCCTTCATTCCTTAATTATACTTTGAAAAGATCGGCGTTTGAATATCTGAAAGAAAAACTTAATCTGTAAAATTTATAATCATGACTTCACTCATAAACCAAAGCAAAACAGCTGTTTCGATATTAATTATCGTTTTAGGATTAATTTTTGTGACATGTGAAGAGCCTGAAAAGAAAGTGCTCATCAAAACACCTTACGGGGACATGAAAGTCAGGCTTTATCAAGACACCCCTGAACATAGGGCTAACTTCCTGAAACTTGTGGAAGAGGGCTTTTATGACCAACTTTTGTTCCATCGCGTAATCGAAGGTTTCATGATTCAGGGAGGCGATCCGGAATCAAAAGAAGCATCGGAAGGAACACGGCTGGGAGGTGGCAGCCCTGGTTATACGTTGCCGGCAGAGATCAATTACCCCAAACATTTTCATAAAAAGGGTGCTCTTGCCGCAGCACGGCAGAGTGATCAGGTAAATCCCGAACGCGAATCCTCCGGATCTCAGTTTTATATTGTTCAGGGCAAGACATATTCATCAGAGGAACTCGACAATATTGAAGAGGAGCACTCAAGGCGCCGTATTCAGTCAAAGATGTTTGATATGCTCAATCCTTACCAGGACTCATTGATGGCTATGCGTCAACGCGGTGACAGAGAGGGATTTGAATCCCTCATAGAGGAGATTGAACAAAAGGCCGGAGAAGAACTTGGCGACTCCGCCAGTTTCTCCTTTCCGGAGGAGGTTCGTGAAGCATATTCTACCATAGGGGGAACGCCTCAGCTTGACGGGGCTTATACTGTTTTTGGAGAAGTGGAGGAAGGACTTAACGTGATCGACTCTATCGCTGCAGTGGCTACCGACCAAAATGACCGGCCTGTTAAGGATATAGAAATGACCATGGAGATCATTGAGGAATAGTTTTTGTTAACTTTTTCTGTAACCGGATGAAGAGGTTAGGCTTTTGACTGCCTGGCGGGTAATGCTGGCAATACATTAACCGATGATCTTTTGACTTTTTAAAAACCATGCGAATATTATCAATACTACTGACGGCAGCAGCTGTTTTTCTTACGATTGGAACGCTTTCTGGTCAGGAATACACACATTATGTCCTCATCAAAACCAATATGGGGGACATGAAAGTGAAACTTTACAACGATACCCCCAATCACAGGAATGAATTTTTGAAACTGGTCAACAAAGGACATTTCGACGGGACGCTGTTTTACAGGGTGATCAAAAACTTTGTTATTCAGGGTGGTTCCTCAGATTCACGGAATGCTCCACCAGGCAAACACATCGGCTATGGGAATGCGGCAGTAAACATTGATGCCGAATTCCGTGACAACCATTTTCATAAAAAAGGAGCGATTTGTGCGCCTCGTCAACCAGAAGATGCGAATCATTTCAAGATGTCCGATATATCCCAGTTTTATATCGTACAGGGGAAGGTATGGAGCAATGAGCAACTCGATATTCTCGAAAAGAACACTAATATTCCCATAAAAAACGATTTGAAGAGAAAGTATTATCTTCCGCGCAAAGAAGAGCTGGCAAAGCTTAAGAAGGAGGACCCGAGAGCCTTTAATGAGCTTTTGCGTGAGATAAAAGAAAAGATCAATTTCGAATATTCTTTGTCAGATTACCTCGAGTTTTCCGAAGAGCAACGAAAAGCTTATACTACCATTGGCGGATTGCCCGACCTTGACGGAGAATATACAGTTTTCGGGGAAGTTGTTGAGGGATTTGATGTTATTGACAAAATCGCAGCATTAAAGACCGATAAAAACGACCGTCCGTTTACCGATGTGGTTATCGCGATAAAAGAAATTTCGCAATGACAATGGTTTCTTAAAAAAATGCCTTAACGCAAAGACGCTTAGTTACTATTACCGGGTGTTTGAAGATGTCAGTCACAAAAACATTTATTATAGTTGCCGTTTTGCTAATTGTGGGTAGCTCATGAATGAGTTTGCGCCTGAAAGAGACTTTTAGAAGTGGACTCAGGAATCTAACGATTTATTATATGTGGTTTAAATACGTCAATTTTTTATCAAAGAACCTGATCATATTTATCTTTCTGATCTCTTTTTTGGCGGGTTGCAAGTCCCCTCAGAAAAAGAAAGAAGAAACACATCAGCCCAAAGGCTCATATCAGGAGAATATAAAAGGAATGGTTGAGATTCACACTTTCGATCATTATAACCGGGCAGAGAAAAAAGGCTTTGGGTTTTTTATTGATCGCGACCTGGTGGTAACCAATCTGGAGTGGATTAAAGGAACATATAAGGCAAAAATAGCACCTCCTGGCACAAAAGACTACCGCGATGTGAGGGGATACACAGCTTACGATCATAATCTTGACTTACTTATTTTGAAAGTTAAAAGAAACAATCCCAACTATATTAAACTGACAGAGGCTCTGCAAGAGCCCGATTCCCTTTATACGCTGAGAAGACCTTCACGAAAGCTCTATGTTCGGAAAGGTGTTGCGGGTGCTTTTCACGACATGGATTCGATCAGTTTCCTGGAGGCACCGGCTATTCTGAAGCCCGGTAAACCTGCATTCAGGTTGAACCACGAATTAATTGGAATAGTGCAGGAAAGGGAGGTAAACGATTCTCTCCGGAAGGTGGTTCTTAGTCAGAAACACATAGCCACATTGCTTAAGAAACAAACCGACCGGCCGGCGTCTGTCTGGGATTTGCGCACAAAAACCAACAAGGTTTATATTTCTCATGAAAAGGTGGCGGGTTTCAGAATAAAAACCACAATGGGAAATATTGTAATCAGGCTTTATGATGAAACCCCCGGATTTCGTGATAATTTTATTAAACTGGTGAGCGATCAGTTCTATGACAGCCTTTTGGTGCACAGGGTTCTTAAAGATTTTTTGATACAAACCGGGGCTGCTGATTCCAAATATGCCGGTAAAGACGATATAGTGGGCTGGCAGGGACCCGGATACAATCTGCCTACAAAAATAGTTCCTTCGCGGTTTCACAAAAGAGGCGCTGTGGCTGCTTCAAAACTTCCATCGGACAGAAACCCCGGAAACCGTTCGGACGGGTCGCAGTTTTACATTATCTCGGGTCGTGTTTTTACTCATGAGGAGCTTGATGAGATAGAAGAAGAAAAGGGCTTCCGGTTTACACCTTCTCAGCGCGAAACTTATACAACTGTTGGCGGAGCCCCTTATCTTGATGGTGATTATACGGTTTTTGGAGAAGTGACCGATGGTATGGATGTGGTAGACAGGATTGCTGCTGTCGAAACTTATGGGGAAAACAGGCCGGTGAATGATATCCGCATTAAAACGATTGATATTATACAATAGATCGGTAGATTTATAGAGATTAGATTTGAGATGATTTTTCAGCAGCCATTATTATCTGGTGCTTTTCTAAAATACTCAGGTTAAAAAAGCCTAAACGCAGAGACGCAATGACGTGAAGTTTTTATTATGAAAAACTTCACGTCATTGCGTCTCTGCGTTTAAATTTACCCTGACCGTCTATTAATTTAAGAATCTAACGATCTGATTTATTTCTATTACGCTATCGAAATTTCATCATTCAGATAAACATCCTGTATCAAATTCAATAACTCAATACCTTCTTTCATGGGGCGTTGAAATGCTTTTCTTCCGGAAATGAGGCCTGAGCCGCCTGCCCGTTTATTAATGACAGCTGTGCGTACGGCATCGCCAAAATCACTGGCTCCGGAAGATGCCCCGCCCGAATTGATCAGGCCGATCTTTCCCATGTAGCAGTTGGCCACCTGGTAACGGCATAAATCGATGGGATGATCGGAGGTCAGTTTCTTATACATGTCGGGATGCGTTTTTCCAAACTTTAACTCTGTGAAACCGCCATTGCAGGTTGGTAATTTTTGTTTAATAAGATCGGCTTTTATAGTTACTCCCAAATGGTTGGCCTGCCCCGTGAGGTCAGCGGCAGTGTGATAATCGTTTTTGGCGGTTTTAAAACTGCTGTTTCTTGTATAACACCATAATACTGTTGCCATACCAAGCTCATGGGCCTGCTCAAATGCTTCGGCCACTTCTACAAGTTGCCGGTTCGATTCTTCCGAACCAAAATAGATAGTGGCACCAACGGCAGCAGCCCCCAGGTTCCAGGCTTCCGAAACGCTTCCAAACATGATCTGGTCATATTTATTGGGGTAGGTCATCAATTCGTTGTGATTGATCTTTACAAGAAACGGGATTTTATGGGCATACTTACGTGCATGCAGAGCAAGTCCGCCAAATGTCGTTGCAACAGCATTGCATCCTCCTTCGATGGCGAGTTTTATGATGTTTTCCGGATCGAAATAGTCGGGATTGGGGGCGAATGAAGCGCCTCCTGTGTGCTCAATGCCTTGATCGACAGGCAAAACAGAAAGATAACCAGTTCCTCCCAGTCGCCCATGCTCGTATATACGCGAGAGGTTGATGAGTGTCCGGGGATTTCGATCACTTTGCCCGAACACTTTATCCAATGTGTCGGGGCCTGGCTGTGTTAGCCGGTCTTTGGAAATTTTTGGTTGGTCAAAAGTGAGCAATGAATCATCATTTCCGAGATATTCGATGATCTTTTGTGTGTTATTTTTTATTGTGTCCATAATAGTATTATTTTTTATTCCACATACTTGAGTTTGCTCCTAAATAATTAATAATAAATTATTTACATCGCATAATTCCATTTAAGGTGCAAGGTTATTCATGCAAATCTTTAAAAATGTTTGCACCTGTAAATCAATAGATCGTGAGATTTTTAGATATAAGATGTAAGATGATTTTTACAACATTAATATACTGCATTTAAATAAACAAACCTCTTTAGACGCAAACAATTGACTTGCAGGGCATTACAAAATCAAACAAAGTATTGTGTAAATGTTAATTGTCAACATATCACTGTTCAAAAGAATGTCGTAATAATGAACGACTTTATCTATTTAAAAGGCGCGGTGGCCTGTCCGCTTTCCGGGCCGGCGGATGGCGGGAAGCCAAAATGGGCGACGTTCATGGCCTTGCGCAATGGCCGGAAATTTTGGCTTTCGCGGGGAGCCAGGTTTAAGCGAACCAGACCTTTTTGGTTCTTTTTGGGGCAATACCAAAAAGAACAATGGAAAATAAATTTGAAACAGGTTGCTGACTTTTTCCGCAACCTCTACTTATCATGTGTCTGTTCAGAAAGTGTCATTTACAAGGCTTGCGAAGTCCGAGAATACGGAGTTTACTCATCGTAAATGAGTAATTTTCGGAGGAGCGTAACACAGTAAATGGCACTTTATGGACAGACATTAAATATAACTAATTGACGGAACAATGTCTAACTTATTAAAAGGTTTAACACTGATGGATTTCAATAACCAGGTCTACTTATGTTATACACTAACACGCGGAACACGTTTTTCGAGATCAAGCAGTTGATCCTTATTCTCAATACCAATGGTAAAGCAATCCACATAGTTCTGTTTAAGGACGAACCGTAAACTTTCATCGGGTTTGCCGGACAAGCTTCCTCCGCCAAATATTTTCATGCCCATTACTGCTTTACCCGAATTTTTCATTTGCTTCAGAACTTTTTGAACAACCGGGACTTCATCATCCATACGGGCGCCGGCAGGATTGATCCGGGCAAGGTCTACCTGAACCCAATCTGTGTTTGCTGCTGTTTTCAAGGCCTCGATAGAATGACATGAAACACCGTGGGCCTTGACAATCCCGTCTTTTCTTGCTTCGGCCAGAACATTCATGGCTCCGGCTTTTATTTCCGGCCAGTTGGCATCTGTCATCAAATGGAGCAACATCACGTCGATATAATCGGTTCCCAGTTCACGGCGGAAACGATCCAGATCGGCTTTCATTTCCTTTTCGGAAGTAGCATGCGTTTTGGTGAGGATGACAACTTTTTCTCTTGGAATTCGTTTTAGCGCCTCCTTTAAATGAGGGTGAGTACCATAGGAATCGGCTGAATCCCAAAAGAAAACACCTCTTTCATAAGCAACTTCCAGCAAATCGGCCAACCCCTTAATGCCAAGCTCCCTGGTTTGATTGGAACGCTTACCCCAGCCGTTTGTTCCGGTTCCCACGGCAAGCCGCGATACTTCTATCCCGGTATTGCCCAACATTACGCGATCAGAAATATACTTCCTGTTATTATCACCAAATTGTGAAGCGGGAAATGAGGAGACCGCCAGAAGCCCTGTTGCCCGTTTTATAAAATCCCTTCGTTTCATAGCTTATTATTTTGTGGTTCTTTATCTCAATATACTTAGTGTCTGTCCATAAAGTACCATTTGCTGTGTTACGCTCGCCGCCAAAATCCTCATTTACGATGAGTAAACTCCGGTTTTGGCGGCTTCGCAAGCCTTGCAACTGGTACTTTCTGAACAGACACATGGCCAGAAAAATCTTTTGCGTAATTTATAGACGTACACTACTTAGTTAATTTCTTGTTTCAGGATGCAGATCCTCAGTTTGTGATCAACAGATATTTGTCAGCTAAAGTAAAGTATAACAAGTTTATGTGAAACGGGCATGGCAAGGATTACCAAAACAAGAATATGTATAATTGCTTTCATGCGGGTTCCGTTATGCCTTAAAAAGTAAATTTTATACTAATGAATCATGTTAAATTTAATATCTAAAAACCTGTTGGTAAATTTTTACCTATTTGCATAACAAAATTCCGGGTAATCTTGTTTCAGTAAGGGTCTATATTTGGTTGAAACAGTAATTTCTTTTCGTTGAAGTTCAGGGCAACAAGGTTCCCCATGTCCTGCCGGTATTTGAATACACAACCACCGTCTATGTTCACCACGCTGTTATTTTTTTGTGACATGATATCATTTTTGCTTCGTGGCGTATGCCCGTGTATTAGCAGTCTGCCTTGTAAGAAACTTTCGTCAGGCGAAAAGCCCCTTATCCACAACATTGACTCTTTATCCTTCAGTGGATGGGATATGTTAAAGTTCAATCCGGCATGAACCACAATGAAAGAACCGGTCTGAAAAAACAGATCGGTTTTGTGAAAAAAATCGCGGTAAATCTTTGGCAAATCCCTTGCGGTTTCTACACCAAAACTCTCAAGCGTTTTCTCTCCCCCGTTTAACATCCACAGCATATAGGAATTGATACTTGTCATCGAATCCAGCATCATTTGTTCATGGTTCCCACGCACGGTATGCACGTTGTATCCTTCTGTCCTGAGGTTAAGAATAAAATCGACAACCCCTTTACTGTCGGGTCCGCGATCAATGTAATCTCCAACGCAATAGAGTTCATCCGTTTTTTGCAGGTCTATTTTCTTTGTTATCATTTTTTTAAAGGTCAGACTGCAACCATGAATATCACCGATGAAAAATATTCTCTTCATGTTTTCTATTTGAACAACATCTTCCGGTAAGATAAGAATAGGTGAAGAGCTGGTCAAATTTATTCCGTGTCATTCCCGGCTTTAATTGTTTAACAATATTATGGGGTTTGTGTCCGGGTTTCCGTCCATTTGGTACTAATTGGTTTGATGATTTCGGCTGAATTTGTGTTTTTCAATTTTGAGCCGGCTCCGAAAAGAATTACCTTTGTAAATCATCTTATATCTAAAAATTAGCGGTCTGTTGATGAGTCTGCTCCTAAAAGAGCTATTTTTGTCGAGGTCGATGCGTAGGAAATTTTTGAACCGGATTTAACGAATTATTAATGAGTGTCCGTCTATAAACTCGCAAAAATTTTTACAATATGTGTGTCTGTTCAGAAAGTACCAGTTGCAAGGCTTGCGAAGCCGCCAAAAACGGAGTTTACTCATCGTAAATGAGGATTTTGGCGGCGAGCGTAACACAGCAAATGGTACTTTATGGACAGACACTAATGAGGATTTAAAATTTTCTGCAATAATGAGATTGGCAAAAAGAGACTTTTATGATTGGCCTCATTGATTAACATTACTGGCTGAATATTATTATCCGTTCGCCAACAGACCAGGACGAATCAAATTGTTCCAAAAAATTAATTACAATGCTTGATAAGATCAACGAATTACTGGAAGAAATAAAAGGGCTTACTGCTTCGTCTGCTGAGGAAGCCGAACAATTGCGTATTAAATATCTTAGTAAAAAGGGAATTATTCCTCAACTTTTTCAGGAGTTTAAGGATGTTCCGAATGATCAGAAGAAATCTGTTGGTCAGGCAATCAACCAGTTGAAGGCTGCTGCCCAGGAAACAATCAATAATCTGAAGGAACAATTTGAAGAATCGCAACTGACATCGGGAACAACTGACCTGACACTTCCCGGAACATTTATGCCAGTGGGAAGCCGTCATCCGTTGTCCATTATTCGAAAACAGATAGTGGATATTTTCGGACGCATCGGGTTTACCGTTGCTGAAGGGCCTGAGATAGAAGACGACTGGCATGTGTTTGAGGCTTTGAATTTTCCTCCCGAACACCCGGCAAGAGATATGCAGGATACATTTTTCATTACACAGGATCCTGACATTTTGCTCAGAACACATACCTCGTCTGTGCAGATAAGGGTTATGGAACAGCAGAAACCACCCATCAGGGCTATTTTCCCCGGAAGAGTATTTCGCAACGAAGCCATATCGGCGAGAGCACATTGCATTTTTCATCAGGTTGAAGGTCTTTACATTGACGAAGATGTATCGTTTGCCGATTTGCGTCAAACACTTCTCTATTTTGCCAAGGAAATGTTTGGGCAGGAAACACGCATCCGGCTTCGTCCATCTTACTTCCCTTTTACAGAACCATCTGCCGAGATGGACATCTCCTGTACACTATGTGGCGGCGAGGGGTGTAACATCTGCAAACACACCGGTTGGGTAGAAATACTGGGTTGTGGAATGGTTGATCCTGCCGTTCTTTCCAACTGCGAAATTGATCCGGACAGGTACACCGGATTTGCGTTTGGTATGGGCATTGAACGCATTGCTATGCTGAAATACCAGATAAACGACATCCGGCTGTTCTTCGAAAACGACATTCGGTTTCTCGAACAATTCAGGGCAGAATCATAGGCTGAATACATCGTTCTCTCTGCGCGAAATCTTTTGACACTGCTGGTGTGGAGTTTAAGTCATTGATCAAAAAATTTGCCCCGATTTAATTAGTGTCTGTCCATATAGTGCCATTATCCTTTATCTAACTCAAATTACAAATCACTCTATATCAGTTGTTTGTTTTGCGGAGTTGAATTTTTGTTTATCAGGCCAATTTTCGGTACTAACGGTAAAATTCTTATCTGCAAAATTTAACACTTCTGCCTTCTGCCTGGCAAACTTCTGCCTGTCGATTACTTTTATCTAAAAATCTAACGATCTATTGTAATAGACAAACACTAAGAAAAGTATGGATACTTTTGGTGCAAAGTATGGATACTTTTGGTGCAAAGTATGGATACTTTTGGTGCAAAGTATGGATACTTTTGAAGAAAAGTATGGATACTTTTAGTGCAAAGTATGGACACTTTTAGGGCCGTCTATTATTGCAATACTCCGTTAAACTTTTACAGATGTCTGGGAATTAATTGTTTGCATAGTCAGTGGAGTAAATCACAACTCTCCCATAATAAAAACTTTGCGTCATTGCGTTTAGGCTTTTTTTAACTGGCTATTGTTATTGTTTTTCCCTTCAAATTATTTTTCCTCTCATAAATTGAACCCTGTTTCCCATTTCTGCGTAATTTAAACGGACAACTTTAAACTAATGCCATGGGCAAAGTTACTTCAATAGTGTTGTTGGTTTTATTTCTGAGTATTTCTTCAGAGGGCAGTTTTTCTCAGTATTTTGGGAAGAATAAGCCCTCTTACCGTACCTTTGATTTTAAACTTGCCCGTACCGAACACTTCGATATATATCATTATCTGAATGACACTGACAGACTTAATAAGTTTGGTAATTTAGCCGAACAATGGTATCGCTATCATCGCAAATTACTGATTGATACGTTTAGAACCCGCAATCCTGTTATCCTCTACCGGAATCATGCCGAATTTCAACAAACCTCTGCCATTTTGAGTGATATCGGGATTGGCACCGGTGGCGTAACCGAAAGCTTAAAAAGACGGATAGTGATGCCGTTTGCCTTTTCGGATTATCAGACATCCCATGTGCTGGGACACGAGATGGTACATGCTTTTCAATATCATATTCTTGAACAATATAAAGATTTGAGTCCGGCTTCAATAACAAGGGTTCCGCTTTGGATGATCGAAGGAATGGCCGAGTATCTGTCCGTTGGGAACTCGGATGCTTATACTGCTGTTTGGATGAGGGACGCATTGCTCAGTAATGAATTTCCGACGCTGGAGGAGTTAAGCCGGAGCGGGCAGTACTCTCCTTACAGGTTTGGGCAGGCTTTCTGGTCTTACATTGCCTCACGATACGGAGAGCAATATATACGCCGTCTTTTTGTAGCATCAGCAATGTCGGGTTATCATACGGCTGTGGAAGATTTGCTTGGAATTACGCCCGATTCACTTTCGAAAGAGTGGCGGGAAACGTTGGCCAATCATCTGCTGACCAGGCAGGATTCGTCTTATACCCTCTTTGGAGAAAAACTATTTTCAAAAAAGAATGCGGGAAGGTATAATTTATATCCTTCGGTGAGTCCGGATGGCAGGCATATTGTCTTTTTATCGGAGCGGGATATTTATTCACTTGACCTCTTTCTTGCCAGTGCTCACGACGGGGAGATTATTGATAAACTCTATACCAGTTCACGTACAAGCGATATTGATGCCCTGGAGTATATTGAAACTTCCGGAACATGGTCGCCCGATAACCGTCATTTTGCATTTACTGGTTACCAGAAAGGCAAATCGGTTATTCTTATTTTTGATACCGTGAGAAACAAACTGAAGCGAACAATTTCACCCCCGGAGATAGATGCAGTCTCTTCACCGGTATGGTCGCCCGATGGAGAGAGTATCGCTTTTAGCGGAATGGTCAATGGTGTGAGCAATATATATTTATTTGATTTGGAAGAAAAGCAGGTTAAAGCTGTTACAACGTCTTCTTTTGCCTCTATCCAGCCTTCCTGGACATCCGACGGAAAATGTATATGGTTTTCAACCGATGAGCCTGCATCTGACCAGACAATGCATTTCCCCGGTTTCTTTAACCTGGCCAGAGTTAACCTGATCAGTGGAAAGACAGAGGTGTTTTGTCCCTTTGACGGAGCAAAAAATCTTAATCCGGTTGCAATTCCCGGCCAAAACCTTGTTTTTTTCCTTTCGAATGTGAACGGGCGGCGCGATTTGTATGTGTTTGATACTACTGATGAAACAATCCGGCGTGCAACAAACTATGCAACGGGAATTATGGGAATCACAGAGATGTCTCCAGCCCTGAGTCTTGCTTCTGGAAGTATTTATTATTCAATGCTTTGGCATGGAGAGTTTCAGATTGTAAAAGTGCCTTATGACTTGCTGCTTCAGCATGCCGAAGTTGTGCCACGTAAAGATTTCGATTACCGTGCTGCCCGTCTGGCACCGTTTTCCAGACAATTTTCTGTTGTTGATCAAAACCTTATCTATAACGGGGTATTGGATGCTCCAAAAGTAGAAATCCGGCCCGAACCGCTGAAAAAAGATTTTCGACTTGATTATCTTGGCAATATGGCTGCCGGTGTTATGACAAGTCGTTTTGGAACAGGGATGGGAGGGAGTGTTGAAGCCCTTTTCAGTGATGTGCTGGGACACCATCTTCTCTATACAGCCGCCAGTATTTATGGTGAGATTTATGATTTCGGGGGTCAGGTTGCTTTACTCAACCAGAAGCACAGAATTAAGACAGGAATCAGTTTTTCGCATATCCCTTACCGGATGGGATATTTTACTTACGAGGGGGCAGGCGATGAACAAAGTCTTGTCTATTACAGCCGGAGGATTTTTGAAGATAAAACATCGTTATTCGCATATATGCCGCTGACCCGTATGATGCGAATTGAATCAGGAACGTCGATTGCACATTATGGTTACAGGTACGAAAAGATAGAAGATATCCGCAATTATTATCCTACTTATTATGAATCCGGTACAAGGACAGATGCGCCGGACGGTTTTTGGGTAGGTCAGGCCGATGTTGCCCTTGTTTTTGATAATGCAAAAAACGGAATGACTTCGCCGGTGGATGGGACAAGAACAAGGGTTCAGTTCGAAAAGTTTTACAACGGCGTTGATGCCCATGCATTTTTATTCGACTACA
Organism: Anaerophaga thermohalophila str. Valhall; assembly: GCF_000250735.1. GTDB lineage: Bacteria > Bacteroidota > Bacteroidia > Bacteroidales > Marinilabiliaceae > Anaerophaga > Anaerophaga thermohalophila_A. Next base: position 7,767 of record NZ_AHZV01000358.1, on the reverse strand, counting down.
GAAAATATAAATTTATTCGTCCGTTCAGTGTTGCTTTCAGACTCTATCATTACGGGCGATACGGGGCCGACAGTGAAACCAACAGAATGACACGATTATTTGCAGGATATCCCTGGTTGGTGAGAGGGTACGATACCGGCGGCTTTTATGCCGATTCCACGCATAATACCTCATCGATTGGCATTAAGCATCTTATTGGTAGCAGAATGTTGGTTGCCAACGTTGAATGGCGGATGCCTTTGTCAGGCCCCATCGATCTGGCACTACTTCGTTCGTCGACTTTCTTTTCAGAGTTTACTTTTTTTATCGATGCCGGTCTGACCTGGGACGATCAGAGCACCCCGTATTTTTCTCTTACTACAACCTCCGATAAAGAGAGGATACCCGTTTTTAGTACAGGAACTTCAGTAAGATTTAGTTTTTTTGGCCTTATCATAATAGAACCATATTTTGCTTTTCCTTTTCATCAGGGCAGGTTTTACAACGGACAATTCGGATTTAACATTTTCCCCGGGTGGTAAGTGTCGCTTCGAACACTACTCTGCTTCTAAAAATTTTAACTTTCATCCAAAGAGTACAAACCGATAAAATTTTTATCTTGTGCCTGTTTTGGCTTTTTTTTGAAAGGTTGTTAAAACACTTCTGTAGTTGCTGAAATTACGGCACGGACATGGATCAGTTGTGTTTTATGTAGTACTGGTACTAAAAGGAATTATCACAACGAGCTAAAGCTAACTGAAGATGACATGGGGAATCGAAGTTTGTAACACCTTCTGCCTGTCAATCTTCTGCCTTATGGGTGCTTTTATCTGAAGAAACGATCAGTAAATAAAATAACAATAGATCGTTAGATTTTTAGATACAAGATGTAAGACAATTCATCAGTATAAATTATGTATAAGTTATTGGTCTGATGGAACTCGCATGCAAGCATTTATACATATTCTTGTTGGGAAACCGTGCCATGCTCGTTTCGTAAAATGTAGATAAACTGCATCTTAACAAACAAGCATTGATAGGCATAAGCAATTGGTTTGCCGTGTATTGTAAAAGTTTAGCGGAGTATTGAAATAATAATCAGTATTTAAATAATAACCAGTAAATCTTAGAACTATGCTAAATCCAGTATTTTGGTTTGTTCCCGTCGCTTCTTTGATAGCGCTGATTTTTGCCTGGTTCTTCTTCAAACAGATGATGAAGAATTCTGAAGGCAACGATACCATGAAAGAGATTGCCCGTCATGTTCGTGAAGGGGCAAATGCCTACTTGCGCAGCCAGTATGGTGTGGTAGCCAGGGTTTTTGTGGTATTGGTTATTTTGCTAGGCGTTTTAGCCTTTTTTAAAGTACAAAACCCGTTTGTTCCTTTGGCCTTCCTAACCGGTGGGTTTTTCTCTGGATTAAGCGGTTTTCTGGGCATGAAAACGGCGACCTTTGCTTCGGCCCGTACTGCCCATGGAGCTTCTCAGTCCCTGAACCAGGGACTAAAAATAGCCTTCCGAAGCGGTGCCGTAATGGGACTAATAGTGGTTGGTTTCGGTCTTCTCGACATCGCTATGTGGTTTTATGTTCTCAATGAGTTGGTATTTACCCCGGAGAACATGAAAACGGGATTGGAATTTGCCGGACTCACGTTTGTTCATCCCGGAATTACTGAAAAAGAAAAGATGGTAGAAATTACCGTTACCATGCTTACTTTCGGAATGGGTGCATCCACCCAGGCACTTTTTGCCCGTGTTGGTGGCGGTATCTTTACCAAGGCTGCCGATGTCGGAGCCGACCTGGTGGGTAAAGTAGAAGCCGGGATTCCGGAAGATGATCCGCGTAACCCCGCAACCATTGCCGATAATGTAGGTGACAACGTAGGAGATGTTGCCGGGATGGGTGCTGATTTGTATGAATCATACTGCGGGTCAATTCTTGCAACGGCAGCTCTTGGTGCCTCACTACCGGCGCTAACCGGAGCCGAACAGATGCAGGTAGTATTGGCGCCCATGTTGGTGGCAGCTGTCGGAATACTTCTTTCGATTGCGGGTATCTTTTTTGTCCGTGCAAAAGAGTCGGCAACCCAGAAAAACCTTCTTACTTCGTTGCTTCTGGGAACCGGTGGAAGTTCATTCTTAATTCTGATAGCTCTTGCTGTATTGGTGTTTGTAGACTGGATTACCTGGGGAATTTTTGGTTCTGTAGTTGTTGGTCTGTTGGCCGGGGTGATAATCGGTCAGGCCACTGAGTATTTTACTTCGGATGAGTATAAACCCACAAAAGGTATTGCAAAACAGGGGCTTCAGGGCCCGGCTACTACAATTATTGAAGGCATTTCGGTAGGAATGTTTTCTACCTGGGTTCCGGTTGTGACCATAGTAGCCGGAATTGTAGGAGCCTTTGGTTTCGCCGGGGGGTTCTCTAATTTTGCCATGGGTGTATATGGTATTGGTTTTGCCGCTGTTGGAATGCTTTCTACTCTTGGTATTACATTGGCAACCGATGCCTTTGGACCAATTGCAGATAATGCCGGTGGTAATGCCGAAATGTCGGAACTTCCGCCCGAAGTGCGTGAACGTACCGATGCCCTTGATATGCTGGGTAATACCACTGCTGCCACCGGAAAAGGGTTTGCCATAGGTTCGGCAGCATTAACAGCCATGGCTCTTTTGGCTGCGTATATGGAAGAAGTTCGCTTATGGCTTGGCAAACTGGCCAAAGCTTCGGCAGAGGGTGTTCAGCAGGTAGGTGATTATATTTTTTATCTGGCAGATAATCCCGAACCGGCTGTTGCTAAAGGTCAAAAAGCAGTTGAAATTTCGGAGGCAGGTATTCGTGATTTTTCATCAGCCTACGACCTTTCTTTGTTTAATCCGATGTTGCTGGCAGGTTTGTTTACCGGGGCGATGATGGCTTTCGTCTTTAGTTCAATGACCATGAAAGCTGTTGGTCGTGCTGCCGGCAAAATGGTTGATGAGGTACGTCGTCAGTTCAAAGAAATCCCCGGAATTATGGAACGTAAAAGCAAGCCTGATTATGCGCGTTGTGTTGAAATTTCCACGAAAGGGGCCCAGCGTGAAATGGTGCTGCCTTCGCTTCTGGCTATTGCTGTTCCCGTAATTGTTGGGGTGGTATTTGGTGTTCCCGGAGTTGTAGGACTTCTGGCTGGTGGTCTGACAGCCGGATTTACCCTCGCCATAATGTTGAACAACGCAGGAGGTGCCTGGGACAACGCTAAAAAATTCATTGAAAAGGGGAATTATGGCGGAAAGAACAGTGAAGCACATCGTGCCGGTGTTGTTGGCGACACCGTAGGCGATCCCTTTAAGGATACTTCAGGCCCGTCGTTGAACATACTTATCAAACTTATGTCAATGGTTTCGGTTGTAATGGCCGGCCTGACAGTGGCTTTTTCACTGTTTTAGGAAACAATGGTTTTTAACCTGACAGAAAAAGGGTACATCCTGGAAGGTGTACCCTTTCTTTTTTTAAATATGTGAGCCCGGTTTAAAAAGCATCTTTGTTGCCAAACTCTGTGTTGTTTTAAATTTTTGCATCCTCATTAACAATGAGTTAACTTCGGTACAAAAATTTAAAACGCCTTGATTCTGACAAAAATATGCTTTTTATACCGCACTCATATGTGTTATAAAACGAGTCCCGGTTATCCGGGACGAGTTCCATCAGACCAATAACTTAGACAAATTTTATACTGATGAGAGTTATTTTTTTAACTTTGTATATATCTTCAACGCGTCTACTATGGAAGCCAAAGAACCATTATTTGATTATATTTCATCTCATGTTAGTCATCAGGTAATAAATAATGCGCCAGGGACGAAATCATCCGGCTGTGCCATTGCTGATTTTAGGAGTTGAACCATAAAATATGTCTATACTAACTTTCAGCGACATTAAAAGAGCTCACGAACGAATTTCACCATTCATCACTCGCACACCAGTCGTTATCAGTGAGTCCCTTAATAAAATGTTTGGTGCTCAGCTTTATTTCAAATGCGAAAATCAACAAAGGGCTGGCGCATTCAAATTCAGGGGGGCCACCAATGCCGTGCAAAACCTGAACGATGAAGAGGCGGTAAAAGGTGTTGCCACCCACTCATCCGGCAATCATGCTGCAGCCTTGTCACTTGCTGCAAGGAACAGAAACATTCCGGCCTACATTGTGATGCCCCGAAATGCACCTCAAACGAAGATTGATAATGTAAGAAGCTTTGATGGTAAGATTACCTTTTGCGAACCGACACTTGAGGCCAGGGAAGAAGGATTAAAGGCGATTGTTAACGAAACGGGAGCTACATTCATCCATCCTTATGACTGTTTCGATGTCATTTGTGGTCAGGGTACCGCGGCTCTGGAAATGATAGAAGACTACGGCCCTTTCGATATCGTAATGACTCCTGTAGGGGGAGGGGGACTTTTGAGTGGAACGGCAATTGTTGCAAAGCATCTGATTCCTGATGTTAAAGTGATTGCCGGAGAACCTGCCAATGCTGATGATGCGTGCCGCTCGTTGAAAGCCGGGTATATAGTCCCATCTGAGAACCCCGATACCATTGCTGACGGACTTAAGACATCATTGGGAAAGCTCAATTTTCTGATCATTAGCCGATATGTGGATGAGATAAAAACAGCTTCAGAACAATCTATTCGTGCTGCAATGATACTATTAAGAAAGCAAGCCGGCATTTTTGCAGAGCCGTCGTCCGCTGTTCCACTCGCTGCAATGATTGAAAACAGGGATTTGTTCAGAAATAAAAAGATAGGAATGATTATCAGCGGAGGAAATATTTCGGAAGAGACATTCTCACAATTGACTAAAGAAGCGGACTAAACAATCGGGCAAAAGATTCTTTAACTTTTTCGATATAGGGACGTTCCATCCATTCAGGCAAAAGAATAATTTCGCTGTCACTTTGATCCTGAAAAAAAGTGGCTTTCATCTCTTGTGCAGTGTCTTTATCATAGATAAAAGCTGTTGCCTCAAAGTTTTGTTCAAAACTTCTGAAGTCCATGTTGGCCGATCCAACGATACTGATCTTGTCGTCGGCCACAACGGTTTTCGCGTGTAAAAATCCTTTCTGATAGAAATAAACCTGAACCCCGGCTTCCAGCATTTCACGAATATAGGACCGGGAACAGAGAAGCGTGATGAAGGCATCGCTTTTTTCAGGAATGATAATGCGGACATCCACGCCACTCAGTGCTGCCGTTTTTAAGGCAAAGAGAACGCTTTCACTCGGCAAAAAATAGGGAGTGGCAATATACAAATAGTCGCGGGCGCTGGCAATTGTATGGAAGATTCCCATCATAATGGCAGGCCAGTCTGAGTCGGGTCCACTGGCAACAATTTGCATCACTTTATTACTGACAGGCTTGCTGGCAGGAAAATATTTTGGATCGGTCAATTCGGTCTGGCTTACAAAATACCAGTCGGTCAGGAAAATGGATTGCAACGAATTAACCGCATCTCCCTGAATCATTATGTGAGTATCGCGCCAGATGCCATAGGTTTTTGCATCACCCTCTTTGTAACGATCGGCTATGTTGTAACCGCCGATAAAACCAATGTGGCCGTCTATGACTACAATTTTACGGTGATTCCGGTAATTTACTTTACTGGTAAGCAGTGGGAAACGAACCTGAAGAAAAGAATAGACTTCAACGCCGGCTTTCCTCATTTCTTCAAAAAAAGAACTCTTCAGTTCCCAGCTTCCCACATCATCAACAATCAGTCGTACTTCCACCCCTTTGGATGCTTTCTCCTTAAGGATTTTTTTTACCACATTTCCTATCCTGTCCTCGGCAAAAATGTAATATTCAAGATGTATGAAGTGCCGGGCGTTTTTAAGTTCGCGCAGAAGGGCTTCAAATTTATCCTTTCCGTTATTCAGAAATGTTACTTCATTCCCTGTTGTTACAACGGAACTACTGTTGTTGAGTAATAACCGCACAATTCCGGTAGGCTCCCGTGCTGTTTCATTATCTCCCAGATTCCCATGAGTTAATTGGGTGATCTGTGAATGTGCCAGATAGTTCAACCGGTGATGATTGCGTAATCCTTTACGGGCAATGATCTTTTCTTTTCGAAAATTCTGTCCGAAAAAAATATATAGAATAAAACCAAGACCGGGCAAAAGAAGCAAAACCAGCACCCACGAAATAGTTTTGAGGGGGCTGCGGTTCTCCAGCACAATCATTATAACCACAACGAGGATGCTTATGGCATAGCCAAGTAAAACATAGGGTAGGATGTTGCTGGACAAAATACCGTTAATTATATCCATACCGACTTTTATGAAAATAAGTTAGCCACACCTATTGTGAATATTTTTACGATTTTAAAAACAATACTCAGTTAAACTTTTACAATATGCTGTAAAACAATTATTCAGCCGCTGACGCTGGGTAATCTGATATCTAACTCAAAATGCAAAATCTTTTTTCTCGGTTATCTGCCATAAAGGGTTTGCGGCTTATCTTCCGGTATAAATTTTGTAATAATCTGGCAAATAACCCTTTTTGTCAATCGTTAGCATATAGTTTTTCTAAGATAATGATTTGTTTCGATAAATGAATAACCGGCTGTTTCCAAATTTTTCCCAGGATACGGGTTTCTGTTTTATGACCGGTGCTTCTACACCTGAAACGAACCATTTTTCGCCGGTAAAAACTCTTGCTTCGTCCCATAATCCGGCTTCCAGAAATGTTTTTAGCAGAATGCTGCCACCCTCCACCATCACCGATTGGATGTCCCGGCTATAAAGCTCATCCAAAACTGCTGTCAGAGGATTTGCCTGTGGGGGGAGGAATATGGTTTCCACATTTTCCGAGGCGTTGGTTCCTTCTTCCGAAAAGACCAAAGTTGGTGTTTTCCCGTTGAAGAGTGTAAGCGTATGTGGTAACTTTCCAAAACGGTCAAGCACTATCCTTAAAGGATTTTTTCCCGACCAGTCGCGCACAGTAAGCGAAGGGTTGTCTTTTAAAGCCGTTATGCTTCCAACCATGATCGACGGTTCCGTACTGCGCCATTTGTGTACCATTCTTCTGGCCCAGTCGTCAGTGATCCAGGTGGGACGGGCTTCTTCCAAAACCGTACGGTCAATATCCATATAACCATCACGGGTCTGGGCCCATTTTAATAAAATGTACGGCCGTTTTTGCTCGTGGAAAACGAAAAAACGCCTGTTAAGCTCCCGGCTTTCCTCCTTCAGAACATCCACTTTTACTTCAATACCGGCGGAGCGAAGCATTGTTATTCCTTTGCCTGCAACTTTCGAAAAGGTATCTTTGCAACCGATCACCACACGCGGAATTTTTTTTGTCTGATCAAAAGGGAACAGGGAGGTGTTTTCCCGTAATGAGCACAAGGTTCAAGGTTAACATACAGTGTGGATTTTTTCAGCAATTCCTGATCTTTTACGGAATTTATGGCATTTACCTCGGCATGAGGTTCTCCGGCTTTTCTATGATAACCTTCGCCTATTATCCGCCCATCGTGCACAATAACGCATCCGACCATTGGATTGGGAAACGTCTTGCCTTCAGCCTTTACGGCCAGCTGGAGGCACCGTCGCATATATAATTCATCCTGGTGTTGTAGGTTCATTCGTTTAAGATTAATCTAAATTATCGGGTTACAATACTTCGTTAAATTTTTGAGTCATTGCGTCTTTGCGTTTAGGCCTTTTTTAACTGACTATTGGTTTAATATCCTGCCCCTGTTTATCGGGAAAATTTGCAACAAAGATGCTTTTTAGCCTGCA
>NZ_AHZV01000359.1 GCF_000250735.1 Anaerophaga thermohalophila str. Valhall | reverse complement strand
GAAAACTTATGAATAAAGCAGGTTAAAGTAAAATTAGCGGAACTTAAAGAAAATATTTACTAATCGGGTAAACTTTATGAGCAGAATCTTAATAACAGGAACCGGCCTTGGTGGTTTGGCTACGGCATTGCGGCTCACCAGTAGTGGCCATAAAGTAGTAATGGTGGAGAAGTTTCATCAGCCGGGAGGGAGGCTCAACAGACTATCAAAGGATGGTTTCACATTCGACATGGGGCCCTCTTTTTTCAGCATGAGTTATGAATTCCATGAATTGGCGCGTTCCTGTAATTGGGATTTACCTTTCGAATTTCAGGAACTCGAACCGCTTTATTCTGTCAATTTTTCTGATACGGGTCGTACTTTCCGGATATTTAAGAATCCTCAAAAGCTGGCTGAAGAATTTGCCGGTATAGAAGCTGACCTGGAGAAGAAACTAAATCGTTATTTGCAAACCACCGGTGCTCTGTTTCATGATACAGAAGACTTGATTATCCGCAGGAATTTTAATCATTGGTGGGAATATCTTCAGGCTTTGATGCAGGTACCGCCTAAGCATGGTCCCAGGCTTTTCCGGTCATTCTGGAATGAAGTGAGTCGATACTTTGAATCGAGAGAAGTAAAGGAGATACTATCTCTGGTAGCATTCTTTCTTGGCGGAACACCTTTCGATACACCGGCCGTCTTTACCATGTTATCGTATACAGAACTCAAACACGACGGGTATTATAATGTTCGTGGCGGGATGTACCGGATTGTGGAAGAACTGGTGAATGAATTAAAAAAGGGAGATGTTGAATTTCATTTCAATACGGAGATATCCGATTTTGATGCTACGAGTGGGCAATTAAAAGCACTTATTGACACTAAGGGGAACCGGTGGGAAGCCGATCAGTTTGTTGTGAATGCCGATGCTGCACTTTTCAGGGGGAAAGTGCTCAGGCGGAGACACTTTCGTATCGAAAAGCTGGATGAAATGAGATGGACTATGGCGCCATTGACCATTTACCTGGGTGTGAAAGGTAAAATTCCGGGAATATATCATCACAACTATTTTCTTGGAGGCAATTTCAGGGATTACGCCAAAAAGCTGTTCAGAAACCAGGTATCACTCGAAAAGCCTTACTATTACGTGAACGTGCTTTCGCGCCACAATCCCGAAAGTGCCCCGGAAGGACATGAGTCTTTGTTCATCCTTGTTCCGGTTCCCGACCTTCGCTTTCGTCCCGATTGGAGCGATCGTGATGAGATAACCGAAAGTATATTGCGCGATTTGTCGGTTCGGATTGGTTTCGATTTGATTAAAAACAGAGTTACACAAACTGTTTTTAGCCCTCAGGAGTGGGAGAAAATGTTTGATTTACACAGGGGCAGTGGTTTAGGTCTGGGACATAACATGCTGCAAATGGGATACCTGAGGCCATCGAACCGCGATGAGAAGTTTAGTAATTTATTTTATACGGGAGCATCCACCACACCCGGCACCGGATTGCCGATGGTTGTAATAAGCTCAAAATTAACAGTTGAACAAATGAAACGAGCATGACAAGGTTTGCCTTAATGGATCATTAGATTTTTAGATATAAGATGAAATGAGCATAGCAAGGTTTACGACAATAGATATTTAGATTTTTAGACATAAGATGAAAGATGAAATGAACATAGACAGGTTTTCCACAATAAGAACATGTATGAATGCTTGCATGCGAGTTCCATTCGACCTTAAAAATTAAATTTTATACGAATGAATTTATGAACAGCATCGACCTTTACAACCTCAACGCTTTGTCGTGTAGCATAAATACCACGAAACGTTACAGTACCAGTTTTTCGCTGGGCATAAAATTACTTGCTCCCGAGATAAGGGAAGCAGTCTACTCAATCTACGGATTTGTTCGGTTTGCCGATGAAATTGTGGATACGTTTCACAACCATGATAAGGCCAAATTGCTGAAAAGGTTCAGGAAGGATACCTGGCTGGCCATTGATGAGGGCGTTTCCACCAATCCTATTTTGCATAGTTTTCAGATTGTAGTCAATAAATATCAGATCGATCGCGAATTAATAGAGGCATTCTTTACCAGTATGTCAATGGATTTGAATCAAACAGTATATAACAACAATAACTTTAAAAGGTACGTTTATGGTTCGGCCGAAGTGGTTGGCCTTATGTGTCTGAGGGTATTCTATAAAGATGATCCTGAGGGATATGAGTCACTGAAATATCCTGCCAGAAAACTTGGAGAGGCTTTTCAGAAAGTAAATTTTTTACGTGATGTTCAGGCCGATCTGAAGGAAAGAGGACGTACCTATTTCCCGAATGTGGACTTGCTGAATTTTACAAAAACAGAGAAGGAGCAAATAGAAAAGGAGATTGAAGAGGATTTCAGAGCAGCATACGAGGGAATTGTCAGGTTGAAAAAAGAAGCCCGGCTTGGTGTGTATGTGGCTTATATATATTATTTAAAGTTGTTTCGGAAGATAAAAAAGAAGCAGCCGGCAGCGATAATGCAAAACCGCATCCGTGTCAATAACGTGGTTAAATTGGGGTTGCTTTTTCAGGGAATGGTAAAACATGAATTTGATCAGTTATAAAATATGGGTGATCTGCCGTTGGATATTTGAGCGTCTCATAACGAAACTTATTACAATACTCCGTTAAACTTTTACAGATGTCTGATAAGTAATTGTTTACACGATTAATGGCACAAACCACAATTCTTTAATAATAAACTCTTTGCGTCATTTTGTCTCTTTGTTCAGGCTTTTTTTAACTGAATATTATATGAATAAAGCGGACTAAATTTCTTATTTTGGCCGGGCTAAAAAATTAGTTATGTCCAGGCTCACGAAATTGTTGATTTGGCTCAGTCCCAGAAAAATTTTTATTCCCACGCAGATAAAAAAGGATAAAGCGTGGTTTGGATCGCGGTATGGTGGTTTTTTTGTTCATCCGCCATCCTTAAACGAAAAGAGTGTTATATTCTCTTTTGGCGTAGGGAATGATATCAGCTTTGATCTGGCACTTATTAAGTCAAAAGGTTGCAAGGTATATACTTTTGATCCCACGAAAGGTGTTGGCAGGTTTATTCAGCCTTATCTGGAGATCTATCCCACATTGTCTTTCACGCCGGTTGGTCTTTCCGGCCGGGATTGTGAAGAATGGTTTTTCCCACCGGAAAACAGTGAGCATATCAGTTGTTCAGTCATACCTAATGAGGCAACAAAAAAACGCGCATATAAGGTGCCAATGAAAAAACTGTCGACGTTGATGGCCGAACAGAATATTTCATCCATTGATTTGCTAAAACTGGATATCGAAGGTGCCGAATACGATGTAATTCCTGATATTCTGGATGAAGGTATAAAGATAAAACAGCTTCAGGTAGAGATACACCCCGATTTATTTGCTGATGGAAGACAAAAGACCCGTCGGTTAATCAGAAAACTTAATCAGGCGGGTTATCGCATTTTTGGTGTTTCTGATACCTGCCGTGAACTATCCTTTTTCTATTCCACAATGGACATCTCATCCAGTAAATAACCGGCACCGGCATACTTATCGATAATAAAAAGTGCATACCGGATGTCAAGCGAAATGTTTCTGCACTGTTCAGGGTTAAACATTAAATCACTCATGACACCTTCCCAGGCGCGATCGAAGTTTACGCCGATAAGATGACCCTCGGCATTGATCACAGGGCTGCCCGAGTTGCCCCCGGTGGTATGGTTGGTGGCTAAAAAACATACCGGAACCGTTCCGTTGTCTTCATAGCGTCCAAAGTCTTTTTCTTTATAGAGATTTTTTAGTTTTTCGGGGACACGGTAGTCATATATTTCCGGATTGTCTTTCTCTATGATACCTTCAAGGGTTGTCTGGTGAAGGTATTTTACGGCGTCTCGGGGTTCATAGCCGTTTATTTGGCCGTAACCTACCCTGAGGGTGAAGTTGGCATCAGGATAGAATGTTTTTTCCGGTTCAAAGGCCATTTGCGCCTGCATATAAAGTCTGTCCAGACTGTCGTTGGTATGGCTGAGAGACTGGTATAGAGGATAAATTTTATCCTGATAAACATTTCTGAAGCTGTCGTATAGTTCCCACGCCGGGTCTTTCCTGATTTTTTTTATTGTTTGCTTCGAGAAATCATCAACCAGTTCCAGCACGGATGATTGGTCTGCAAGGCGTGTTTTTCTGAAAAGCCGGTCTGTATAGTCCTCAAATTGTCCTTGATATTTTTTTTCGTATATGATGATAGATGGCTGGCAGATATTCACTGTCAACTTTTGCTGCATAGAGGGGGAGAATATCTTCAGCTATTTCATGGTCAACGGGTTGGTGGTAGTCTTTAAAGAATTCGCTGATGTCCTTCTTTAGTTTTTCTTTGATTTTGTCGATTTCTTCCTGCTCTGGTGTTTCGTTATTTTCATAAGCGGCAATAAGCGGGCGAAACATGGCAGCAACACGGGAAACCTCAATACCGCCACTTCTTGAGATTATTTCTAAGAGCAGGTCGCGGGCCAAACGAACCTCCCCCAGCTGCTGATACAGTTTTTCATATTCATTTAGCAGTCTGCCATAACGTTGAAAGCGTTCATCATTTTTTTCTGTCCATGTCTGAAAATCAGATTGGTATTCTTTTTTCTTTTGTACTGCATTGAGAATATCCAGTCCCCGTATTTCTCCGCGCCAGCGCTTCCATGAATTGGAAACACCGGCTTTTTTAGCAGCATATTGTATACGAACAGCGGGATCAGCATTCATGTATTTGTTCATCACATTCAATTTGTGAGTCCGCATTTCAATAAGTGCCGGATATACTTCTTCAGTCAGCATTTGTATGTGATACGAAGGAACATATTGATCGGTGCTTCCCGGATATCCAAATACCATCGTGAAATCACCTTCATCAATACCTTTCAGCGAAACAGGAAAATGTGTTTTAGGCTTAAAGGGTTTATTACCGGGGCTGTATTCGGCAGGCTCATTGTTTTCATCAGCATAAATTCTGAAAAGAGAAAAGTCGCCGGTATGACGGGGCCACATCCAGTTATCGGTGTCACCGCCAAACTTGCCGATGGCCGATGGAGGGGCACCTACAAGTCTTACGTCTTTGTATACCTCGTTGACAAAAAGGAAATATTGATTGCCATGAAAAAACGGCTTTACGACGGCTGTGTAATGTGTATCTTTAGTGGCCTTTTCTTTAATTTCCTTGATGTTTTTTTCAATGATTTCTTCCCGTTTTTTCATGGCCATTGTTTCCTCAACACCCATTAGCACGCTATCGGTAACATCTTTCATATATTTGAGGAATGTTACTGTGAGATCGGGATTGGGTAGTTCTTCTGCTTCAGACATGGCCCAGAAACCATTGGTCAGATAATCGTTTTCTATGGTACTGTGCGATTGAATGGCCGAGTAGCCGCAATGATGATTGGTAATGACTAGACCTTCATCGGAAATGAGTTCTGCGGTGCAGCCGCCACCAAAAATCATCACAGCATCTTTCATGCTGGCCTGGTTGATGCTGTAAATGTCTTCTGCCGTTAGCTTAAACCCCTTTTCCTGCATTTCTTCGATATTGTATTTTTCGAGTAGGAGGGGAATCCACATTCCTTCTTTGGCAAAAGAAGCAGATGCAAGTTGAAGAGAAATTAGTACGAGGATTAGTTTTTTCATAATAAATAAACGGTTTATTTTAAAAATATTCCAATTCGTCCATAAGCCGCGAAACAGGTAGTCCCATGACATTAAAATAGCTTCCTTCTATTCGGTCGATCCCGGTTATGCCAATCCATTCCTGTATACCATAAGCTCCAGCCTTGTCGAATGGTTTAAAATGGTCGACATAATATTGGATTTGCCGTGTATCGAGAGGTTTAAAATGGACTGTCGTGATATCGGTAAAAGCTCTTTCCATTGCGGCCGTTTTTGCAACAACGCCTGAAAGCACCCTGTGTGAACGTCCCGAAAGTGTCTCCAGCATTTTAACGGCATGTTCACGGTTTTGCGGTTTACCGATTACCTGGTTATCAATAGCCACAATGGTGTCGGCAGTGATAACCATTTGGTGTTTCTTTTTCCAGATGTCCTTCCAGGCATCTGACTTGAGTCTTGCCAGATAGAGTGCAATATCGTCAATGTGCATGTCAGGCGGAAAATTTTCCGGTACTTCACGTCCTTTTCCAATTGAAAACTTTACGCCTGCCTTTTTTAGCAAATCGTGCCTGCGAGGTGACGCTGAAGCTAATGTGATGGTGTATTTTTCAAGATTCTTCAAAAACATTTGTAGTCGGATTATTTTACAACAGGCCGTTATATTTTTGAATGTTCGGGATAACAATACTCCGTTGAACTTTTACAGATATCTGGTAATTAATTTCTTACACAATTAATGGCATAAGCAACAACTCTCTCATAAATCATTATCGCATCACGGGCTAAACAAAAAAGGTACGCGCAACCAAAATAAACAATATACCCATCAGCATAATGAATTTGCTGATGCTACTGGCAGTCCCAAACTCTTTTTTTGTTTTTGCTTTCAATATTTTCAGGGTCAGCAACAGGTAAGGAACAGTCAGAAATAACAGGAAATACCCCCAACTGATATAGCTTGTTCTGAGCTGTGGGACAAATGCCAGAATTATCCAGAGCGCAATAACTGAAGCGATGGCCAGAGTTATCACAATGGTTCGCGAGTAATCAATTCCCATTTCAACGGGCAGGGTATGGCATCCGGCTTCGCGATCGCCTTCAACATCCTCCATGTCTTTGATGAGTTCCCTCATGAGTGTGCTAATGAACGCGAAAAAGGCAAACCCTGTTGTCCAGAACCATGCAGTGGAGCAGGCCTCGGATTGCAAAACAGAGCTGCCATGAACTCTTGCCAGCGTGGCAAATTCAAGCGACACCACCACAAAAGGAACAAGCGCTGTAAGCATGGCGATGGTGAGGTTGCCTACAAGTACCTGTTTTTTCAAAGTTGTGGAATAGTACCACAAAAGACCGGGGATCACAATAAACATTAGTGCATAGTTTTCTTTACGTGTAATATAGGCAATAAACAGACCCGTGAACACTCCTGCAAATGTGAGGATGACATGCAAAAGAAGGGCGGTTCTGCGTGGCACTTCCCTGCCAACAATAACCTCATCCGGCCGGTTGATGCGATCGATTCGTACATCAAAATAATTGTTGATGACATAACCCGAGGCAGCCAGGAGTACCGTTGACAGCACCAAAAGGCCGAAACGTAAATGACTCAGGGCTGGTGAAACACCGAAGTGATGAAGCACCGGGATGAGCAAACCATAGCGCAGTATACACTGCAAAAGCACAATAATGATGAGGTTTTTATACCGTATTAGTTTTAGATATGCCATCATAGCTTTTCTTTAATCACAAACAGTTAACTTGCAATTTATTACAATAGTTTAACGGAGTATTGTTACCAGGTTAAATCTTTTCCCCATTTGCCCTGGGCCCGGAGGACTTGT
This sequence comes from Anaerophaga thermohalophila str. Valhall, assembly GCF_000250735.1. Classification (GTDB taxonomy): domain Bacteria; phylum Bacteroidota; class Bacteroidia; order Bacteroidales; family Marinilabiliaceae; genus Anaerophaga; species Anaerophaga thermohalophila_A. Next base: position 3,959 of record NZ_AHZV01000359.1, on the reverse strand, counting down.
TCCATAACGTCGCGCACGCATCCTTCTCCGCCTTTGAAATGACTGATGTACTTACACAACGATTTGATTTCTTCGACAGCATCGGCCGGGCACACAGGAACGCCGACTCTCTTCATAACCGGATAATCCGGAAGATCGTCGCCCATGTAGAGTACATTTTCTGGCTTAATATCGTATTTTGCGATCCATGCTTCAAAATCAATAATTTTATCGGACGAACCCATATAAACATCCGGAACTCCCAGGTTAGTATATCTTCTGTGGACAGATTCGGTTTTTCCGCCTGTGATAATAGCAACCGGATAGCCTAATTTTACCGCCAGCTGGATGGCAAACCCGTCTTTGATGTTGGCTGTTCTCATGGGTTCTCCCGACGGATGTAAAGGAATGACCTGCCACGAAAGCACTCCGTCAACATCAAAAGCAAAGGCCTTTACTTTCATCAGGTCTTCTTTGAAATTGGTCATATATTAATTTTTTTTGCGTAATTGAGCCGGTCTAAATAGCCTCTTTATTGCCAAACTCATTGTTGTTTTAAATTTTGCATCCTCATTAACAACGAGTTAATTTTGGTACAAAAATTTTAAACGCCTTGATTTTAACAAGAATATGTCCTTTTATATCGCACTCTTATTATTTTTTACCAGAGGGGCCGAGTTCATTTTTTGCTATTGTGTTTTTTCTTTGGAAGCGAAAATACTATTTTATTTTATCCGTATAAAATTTATTGCTTTTGCCTGTTGCCTTTCAGGCCTCTTCCAGTCGACTGCTTTAATCTAACAACCTAATCTCCGGTTGTTTTATGATATTGCAAGATTTCATTACTCATCAGTTCATATATTTTTTGCACAGAAGGATTACCCGACAAGCGTTCCATGTGTTTTGCCATCACTTCTGTGTCGTTGCGTATGGCCGGACCTGTTTGTGCTTCACGAGGTGACAGGTACAGGATCTTCTGTGTGGTTTCTTTGATTAAAGGGGTGAGATAATCGAAAGAAAGCCCGTGTTTCTCAAGCAAATCGGCCGATAACGTATATAAATGGTTCACAAAATTGCAGGAAAGAACGGCGGCTATGTGCAACGTTGCTCTGACTGAAGAATCTGCTTTGCTCACTTTGGCCGATAAGACACCTGCCAGCTTCAATAATCTGCGAGTCGTTTCTTCGTTGTTGCCTTCAATGAGAAACGGGACATCGTTGTAATCGATATTTCTTTCTTTGCTGAGGGTTTGAAAAGGATAAAAGACCCCGTAATTCGAAAATCCGGACAGGACATCAATGGGAATACTCCCGGCAGTATGCGCGACAATGCCTTTAAAAGGAGGTAAACCGGATGTTATTTGTTCAATGGCATTATCCGTAACCGAAATAAGCCATAAATCGGCCGAAGTGTCGGCTTCACTGAGCCGGGTTATTGCATCAACTTGTTTGGATTCTGCAAGTTTGTAGGCGTGTTCCGGTGTCCGGGAGTAAACCTGTCTGACTTCAATACCGGAGTCATTAAGAGCTTTGGCAAGGTGGGTGGCAACATTTCCGCTTCCGAACAGGACTACGGATGAGATGGGCACGATGTCTTTTGTCATTTGGACTGTTTTTTAGAAAATACTAAGTTACAAAATGAATAATAAAAAAGGCCGCCCTTAAGGGGCAGCCTTCTCCTATTAGAAGTTCAACATTAGCTCGGTTTAATACAGGTCATCGTCATCATCGCTGTATAAGTCATCGAATCCACTGTATTCTCTTTCGTTTAGCACAAATTCATCCATTTCTTCCAGATCATCGTAAATGGATGGTTTTCTTGCTCTTTTGCCCTTTTTTACTTTGACTCCCGATTTTCTTGGTTTTTCGAGAGCATCGAAATCTTCTCTGTGCTTTTTAGGCAGCTTCTTGGATTTCATGATTTAAATCAACATTAATTTAATTAATAAAGTTTTGATAATTAATCTCATGGTGCTTATTTACACCTGTAAGAACGTCCGAAAAGAGGATACCACTTTTTTGTACGAAATTTGATTTTTTAATGCCTTATGAAACTTGCATGCAAGAACTTATTCATGTTATTATTCGAAAAATTTTGCCTTGCTCATTTCATCTTTTGTTCGTCTTTTCATCAACCAAAATAGTGATTTTTGGTGTGTCAAAATAGTTGTGTCAAAAAAAACAGGCAAAAAATGAGATTTTTTAATGAGTTGTTATTTTATTTATATACAACCTTTTGTATTGTTTCTTGAAAGAATTTTTATGGTTTAATAGACAAAAACAGCACATAATTGTCAATTATAGATTACAATTTTTATTCGTCTTTCTGTCTTACAACCAACTGTCCCGACCAGAATGCAGTTACTAATACCGGTTCATCTTTGTCAATAAAACCTTCGGAAGCCCTGGCATCATAAATCTGACCATCGATTTCAACACGACCGGAAGGGCGAAGAACCGTATACGCGCGGCCTGTTTTTCCCACCAGGGCTTTCATTCCTGAATCAACGCTGACATATCCTTGTTCCAATGGTTGCGATGTTTGCAGTGCCAGTTTTGAAAATGGGCCTTGTGTTGTGGTCAATATTTTCTGACTGAGCCAGATGGCCAGTATAAAACCTCCGAAAATTCCGCTGAAAACAGTAAATAATGCTGTAAGAAAAGCACTGGTATCTACCGGTGAAAAATCAAAATTGGTATTGTCCAGTAAACTTAGGATTAATCCGGTAAGTGCAAGAATAATTCCTGATATTCCCGCTATGCCAAATCCGGGGATGGCAAATATCTCCACAGCAATAAGTGCCAGACCGATTATGAAGATCAGTATTTCCCAGTTAGCCGCCAGACCGTCGATATATAGCGGGGCAAAATAAAGAATGGCGGCAACACCTGCAAGGGCAAGCGGGAAACCTATTCCCGGCGACTGCAATTCAAAATAGAGTCCCCCGATTATAAGCAAAACCAGTATCCCCTGTAGTACGGGACTTGTAACGAAACCTTTAATGCTATCGTAAAATGAGGGTTCAAACGTCTTCAGTTCGTGAGGCCTGAGCTTCAGCAGACCGATGACTTCATCAACCGAATTTGCCGTTCCCTCACAAAACCCGTGTTCTATGGCTTCGAGAGCGGTGAAGGTAAGCACTTTACCCGAGTCGATAACTCCGGGAATAGAAACCCGCTCGTCTACCATAGCCTCGGCAATATGAGGGTCGCGTACCCATTTAACAATGGTATCGTTGGCGGTTATGATAGTGTCTTTGCCATGTGCTTCAGCGGTTGCCCGGATGGTGGAACGCATGTACGACTGATATTTATCGGGCATCTCCTCACCGCTTTGATTGACCACCGTTGCTGCTCCCATATTGGCTCCCGGCCGCATATAAATACTGTCGCAAGCTATTGAAATAAGCGCTCCGGCACTGGCAGCGTTGTTGTCTATGAAGACATGTACAGGGATTTCACTGTTGAGAATTCTTGTACGGATAGAATCGGCAAAAAGTACCTGTCCACCATAGGTGTTCAGATGTATAAGAATGGCATCGGCCTCCATACTTTCGGCTTCGGCAAAGGCTTTCTGCGTGTGTACCCAGCTGGTACTGTTAATGTTGCTAAAGATACGAAGCCTGTAAACCAAATTGGTTTTGGATACATCGGATTGTGCATTCATGAATATGAATGTCAAACACGTTATTGCTATGATAGTGAATACTTTTTTCATGATGTAGGGAGCGATAAAAATTGTTTTGTCATGGTAAAATCCTGCACGGTTAATTTAGGAATTAATTCCGGAAAAATGAAAATCTGTTTTAACTGGTGTCAGTCCATATAGTGCCATTTACTGTGTTACGCTCGTCCGAAAATAACTCATTTACAATGAGTAAACTCCGTTTTTGGCGGCTTTGAAAGCCTTGCAACAGGCCCTTTCTGAACAGACGTATAATTCAATAGATCGTTAGATTTTTAGATATAAAAGCACTACTG
>NZ_AHZV01000360.1 GCF_000250735.1 Anaerophaga thermohalophila str. Valhall | reverse complement strand
CGTAATTGATAATTTATGAATAATGCAGGTTAATTAGTACTTGTCCATATACCTGAAAAAATTTTCACAATATGTGTGTCTGTTCTGAAAGTGTCATTTACAAGGCTTGCGAAGTCCGGAAATACGCAGTTTACTCATCGTAAATGAGTAATTCTCGGACGAGCGTAACACAGTCAATGGCACTTTATGGGCAGACACTAAATAAACCAGGTAAACTAAACACTTACTACAATGCTCGAAAAAAGCCATATCAAATTTACAGGTCTGTTTTCCGCAGCCGCTCTTATCCTTTGGATGGCATTATCATCCACCTCATCTTCCGGTTGTGCATCCCGGTCTTCCGGCGATCAGGACAAAACACCCCGGGCGGCTGGTCAGCTTTATGAGAACTATTGTGCCAGTTGCCATGGTATGTACATGGAACGTTTTGCCGGCGAAGACCGCCAGGCCATGTTTGCCATGCCCCAAAACGAAATGGAAGAAATTATCCGTGAAGGCGATTACGAATCCGGAATGCCGGCTTTTGGTGAGGTCTTTTCGGAAGAAGAAATTGAAGCTGTTGCAGAACATATCCTTACCGATATTAAAGAAGAGGCCGGCTCACACGAATATCGGCCGGGTTTCCCCGAAGTGGTAGAAACCGAAGCACTTTCCTTCAGAATCGATACGGTTGCTTCGGGCCTCGGCATTCCATGGGGTATGGCATGGCTGCCCAACGGTGATATGCTGGTAACCGAACGAAGTGGTGAACTTTTCCGGTTCAGAGATAAAAAATTTGAAGCAATGATCGATGGCGTTCCCAGGGTATATGCCAACGGCCAGGGCGGACTTCTCGACATTAAGCTTCATCCCGATTATGAAGACAACGGATGGATTTACCTGGCCTATTCCGAGCCTGAAGGAAACGGAGGAAATACGGCCATCATGAGAGCCAGGCTGGATGGAAATACGCTGGTCGATAAAGAAAAAATTTTCAAAGCTCAACCAAACACCCGAAGCGGCGTCCATTTTGGATGCAGAATGGCATTCGACGAAAATAACTACCTTTTCTTTTCCGTTGGAGAAAGAGGCCATCCGCCCAACGCTCAGGACCTTACCAACCATTGCGGTAAAATCCACCGCATCCACGACGATGGAAGAATTCCCGATGATAATCCTTTCGTAGATACACCTGATGCAATGCCTACCATCTGGTCGTACGGACACCGTAATCCCCAGGGACTGGCATTTCATCCCGAAACAGGAGAACTGTGGGAAACAGAACATGGACCAAAGGGGGGTGACGAACTCAACATTATAAAAAAAGGCACAAATTACGGATGGCCCGAAATCACTTATGGAATAAACTACGACGGAACCATTATTACAGAAGATACGGCAAAAGCAGGAATGGAACAGCCGGTCATTTACTGGACACCTTCAATTGCTCCCTGCGGAATGGCTTTTGCCGATGCCGAAACCTATCCGCAATGGGCCAATGATATCTTTTCCGGATCACTTAGTTTCCGTTACGTTGTCAGAACAGACCTGGAAGGGAATGACGTGGAAAAAGATGAGATTATGCTCCGTGAAGCCGGCCGGGTACGCTCCATCGAAACAGGCCCCGACGGCTATCTCTATATAGGTGTGGAAAACCCCGGCTTTGTTTTCAGACTGATACCGGCAGATAGTGGGATATAAATAGAGGCAGAAGGCAGAAGTATGATAGTACCAAATCGCAAATCTTTAATAAAGCCTGACCTGGACAAGCCGTATCTAAAAAAAACAAAAAGCTCAAGCCATAATTTATCGTGTTAGCTAATTCAATACTTCGTTAAACTTTTACAAATAACCGCTAATTAGTGCGTGTTTATAAACTCGCAAAAATATGGTCACAGTATGTGTGTCTGTTCAGAAAGTGCCAGTTGCAAGGCTTGCGAAGCCGCCAAAAACGCAGTTTACTTTTCGTAAATGAGGATTTTGGCGGCGAGCGTAACACAGCAAATGGTACTTTATGGACAGACACTAATTAATTACTTACACGCTCAAATGGCGCAAAACACAACTCTCTTAAGATAAAAACTTTGCGTCATTACGTCTCTGCGTTTAGGCTTTTTAGACCACACTCATTGATAAAAGAATAATATATCAACATTATATGGTTCCTCTTACATCTTATATCTCGAAATCTGATAATCTGTTGTTCTTTTCGTTTAGACCTTTAATTTCTAAAATAATTTCAATTCCTTTGCTACTGCTTTTCGCCTTTAGTAGTTTCGGACAGTTTCATGGTCATTGCCTTGATGCACAAACAGGCAAACCGGTGAAAGATGCTCAAATCGTTTCAGAGGGGAAGCGGCTGGCCAAATCCAATACTTCAGGGCATTTCTCCTTCGATGACAGCTCTGTGAGAACCGTTATCGTAAAACATCCTGACTACAAAACGATGCAGGAGAATCTCATCCCCGGAGAGCAAAATATTTTTCTGTTAACGCCGGACAGTCGCCAAATTGATGAAGTAACCGTTTCTGCCCCGCTCTTAAACACGCTCAGCAAAAAAGTGCCGGGCGGATTTTCTCTTATTTCTTCAGACTCCTTGCAGCCAAATCTTTCCGCCATCGATGTCATAGAACAATCCCCCGGGGTTGTCATGCAAAAAGGAGCTCTGAATACAGGGCGCGTCATGATCAGAGGCATCGGGAGTCGATCGCCCTATGCAACCACACGCATCCGTGCATATCTTGACGAAATCCCACTTACATCGGGCGACGGGCACACCACTGTTGAGGATTTGGAAATGTACAACACGGTACGTACCGAAATTGTCCGTGGCCCCGCATCCGCTCTCTATGGAAGCGGACTTGGCGGTATTATCGTTTTTCACCCCGATCATTCTCAGGCTTCCCCCCTGGCACTGGATGCCTTAACACAGTACGGTCCTTTCGACCAGAAAAAAATCCTTCTGAACGGCGGCAGCAGGCAAAAACGGACTATTATCAAAAGTAATGCTGCTTATACTCAAACCACAGGGTTCAGAGAAAATAACGATTACCTGAGATGGAACGGTCAGTTTATGCTTCGGCATCATTTTGGAAACCACGCATTGTTCTTCCTGGCCAACTACATCCATCTTAACGCTCAAATACCCAGCTCAATTGATGAGGAGACCTTTCACAACTCGCCTCAAAAAGCAGCTGAAAACTGGCAGGAAATAAAAGGGTTCGAAAAATATGACAATTACCCCGGAGCACCGCGAAACGCGTGGGTGCGCCTCATTATTAAATTCAGAGATAAATAATCCCTTCCAGGTAAGTACAGGCCCGGCCTCCTATTTCAACCCGGTCGCCAGGGTATCTGCATTTCAGGACTCCTCCCCTGTTTGATACCTGCCTGGCAGCAAGAGTATCTTTTCCGATCCGATCGCTCCAGTATGGGATCAGAACGGTATGCGCCGAGCCGGTAACAGGGTCCTCCGGAATCCCAAGCCGGGGGGCAAAAAAACGGGAAACAAAATCGAATTCACCTTCCGAACGGGAAGTGATAATGACTCCCTCGGCATCGAGCTTTTTAATCATGTCCATATCAGGAACAACTTCTCTCACATAGTGCTCATCGTCAAAAACAACCAGAAAATCGGCCTTCCCTTTCAAAACTTCAACAGGATTACGATCAAACGCTTTTAATAAAAATTCATCTTTTTCCACCGTTTCCGGTTTATCAGACGGGAAATCCAGAAGATAGTAATCGCCTTCTCTCCGAACAGAAAGATCACCACTCCGGGAATGAAAGCGAATCATTTTTCCCGAATAATCGAGATGATTGTACAGCACATGTGAGGTCGCCAAAGTAGCATGACCACAAAGATTAACTTCCACCGACGGCGTAAACCAGCGAATGTGATAACCATCATCTTCGGGAAACAAAAAAAGCCGTCTCTGACAGATTGTTTTCCATGGCTATTTGTTGCAAGACATCATCCGGAAGCCATTCATGAAGAGGAACCACAGCAGCAGGATTGCCGCTAAAAACATGACTGGTGAAAGCATCCACCTGTAAAATAGGTAATTTCATAGTGTTGGTGTTGTCAGGAATGTTAAAATTGTTAGTATTGTCAGGGGTGTTGGGGGGATAAACCCGGGTCTGAAGCGGGTCATGCCACCGTTAAAAATGCTCTTCCGATACAACACCCAGCCTGTAAATATTATCCGAAGCAGCCATTCCGTTAGGGTTACAACCCGGAAGTCCTTCGGGAATGTCCATCCCAAGCTTTTCATAATGCCTAACCCATCCATCATGAAACCGGCCGCTACCGGGGTCCTTAAACGTCATTGGTGACAAAGCAAATACAGAATCCGGAGAAAAAGCCCACCATATCAATTCGCTACAATAATACCCGGAATCCTCAATAATATAGGTATAATTATAGGGTTCTCCAATGGCAGATGCTGCTCGTTTCACAGCTTCTCCAATACCTTTTCTGAAATCATCTTTTACCCTGAATGCTTCGGCATACAACTTTTCGCCCGTATCATCCGTCATAAAAGAATCAACCGGTTGTCGGCATACACCTTTTTCTCCTTCGGCATGTATAACATATACTTCTCCGGCAATTACCTCAACCAGACCAACATGTGAAAAATGATTGCCATCCCCTGTTTGCGTAACCTCGTCAATAGCCGATGACAAAGCCGATGGTGTTCTTCCCCTGAAAAGTAAGTCTCCGGTCCGAAGTTCAAATCTTTCGTTACCGGTGCATGATGAAAACATACCAATTAGAATAATCAAATATAAATAATGCTGCCATCGCATGGGATATCTTTTTGAATAACAAAAGATCATTATATTTTATTGACAAGGTGAATACAGTCTGTTCAGTAAGTGCCTGGCGCAACACAGTAAATGGCACTTTCCGGACAGACACTAAATAGTGCACATCTATAAACTCGCAAAAATTTTCACAATATGTGTGTCTGTTCAGAAAGTGCCGGTTGCAAGGCTTGCGAAGCCGCCAAAAACGCAGTTTACTTTTCGTAAATGAGTATTTTGGCGGCAAGCGTAACACAGCAAATGGTACTTTATGGACAGACACTAAATGAAATCTTCTCTTGCCGGATTAAAAACATCAATCAGAGTACCGGCTTCCAGGCAAACCACGCCATGAACTTCATCAGGCTCAACATAAAAAGCATCTCCGGCACCCATTGTTTGAGTTTCATTTCCAATAGATACTTCGAAACGCCCCGAAACAATATATGACGTTTGCCGGTGCAGATGATGGTGTGCCTGACCAATAGCACCATTCTCAAAATCTATCTGAACCATCATTATTTCATGGTCGTGTCCCAATATCTTACGGGATAGTCCATCACCTAAATCTTCGGCAGGTAACTGTTTGCCTTTAAAAAATTTTGATAGTGTCATACATTTCGGTTTGGTAATATTTACTACTGCCCAAATTCTTACAAGCAAGCGACAGAGCCGACCCTCTCCAAACTATTATGCCAAAAGTCTGTCCTTTAGTGTGATTCAGGGAGCTTCATAAATTTATTATCGCTGATATCACGGTAATTACACCGGTAAAAACATTAACCACTACAACGACACGTTTGAATTTTTCTGCATTAACCAATGCGGCAAGTTTATTCCCGAGTGACGACCCCAAAAACAGCAACGGTGTGTAATACAACGAAAGTCGAAGTGAGTCAGAAGGAATCATCCCCTTCACATAAAATCCTGCCAGGGCAAAAAACGAACTAAACACACTGAACCATGCAAAAATCCCTCTGAAAAGGTCTTTATTGTAATTTTTCCGGTTCATCGCAATCACAAGCGGAGGACCACCAAGTGAAACACTTCCCGATAAAATGCCGCTCAGAAAACCTGCAAAGAAAACCGGCTTATCCCGAAATCGTCTGGCCAAAGGAATGCCCGACAGCATCTTTAAAGACAAAAAAGTCAATGTTACTCCGATTATTATGCGCAATACTTCTTCATCCAGATAGTCCAACAGGTAAATTCCAAGAGGTATGCCTCCAAGACTGGCTACAAACATCGGGATAAAATAATACCACGAAATACGTTCCCTTATTTTCAGTAAAAGAATTACACTTGTTATCAGGTTGAATATGGTCATGGCCGGAACCAAAACCTTCACCGGATAAATCAGAGAGAGAAAAGGTATGGCCAGTAAAGCAAAACCAAATCCCGTCATCCCCTTCAATAATGATGACATCAGTATCACAACTCCGCTTACTACAATCAGCAATACAGTCAATTCACCCATAATAGCACTTCTCTTTTATTACTTCATTACGCTTCAATACTCCGTTAAAATTTTGTAACCACCTTAGATGCAACTGGTTATATTCAAAGAGTTTATTTTGATAAAATGCATATTTTCAACGAAATACGAATCATCTTGTATCTTAAATCTAATAATCTAAATATCTATTGTTACAGATATCTGGTAAGGTAAAGACGCCCAAATTGGACGTCTCTACCTCTCATAATAATAACTTTGCGTCATAGCGTCTCTGCGTTTAGGCTTTTTTTTACTGACTATTGACGCTTGCAATTACGCAAAATTTCTTCAAAAAGCGTTCCCAATTAACCTATTTAACAGTAATTTACAGTTGAGCAGCCTGTAACAAGATTTATCAATGATCAATTATCAATTATCAATTATCAATTGACCAGGTAACCAGGTAACCAATTGACCACGTAACTAATTAGTGTCCGTCTATAAACTCGCAAAAATCTTTACAATATGTGTGTCTGTTCAGAAAGTACCAGTTGCAAGGCTTGCGAAGCCGCCAAAACCGGAGTTTACTAATCGTAAATAAGGATTTTGGCGGTGAGCGTAACACAGCAAATGGTACTTTATGGACAGACACTAATTAACCAATCAACCAGGTAACCAATTCTTTCAGACCAGGCGGCAGAGCCGGGCAACCAGCAACCAGTAACCAGCATCAAGCATCAAGCAACCAGCAACAAGCAACAAGCAACCAGCAACAAGCAACCAGCAACCAGCAACAAGCAACCTAATCCCTTACTCCATCAATTTTTCCCACGCCGGAACAACTTCAATTTCGTATGTATCGACAATTATTTTGTCCTTTTGAGAGAATGTAACAATAGTCGCTTTAGCATAATTGAAATAACGCATTGCCTCCACAATGCCTTTTACTTCTCTGTCCATATTATCGGGAGTCAATTCATAACAAACCTGAATGATCTCCTGAACAACACCCCCCTTAAAGGCCAGAAAATCACATTCTCCTTTTCCTTTATGATCCAGATAGTATATTTCTTTATATTTTCGTCGCAAATGCAAAAATATCAGGTTTTCAAGTCTCCGCCCCCTGTCCTGTTCAGGCTTTTGCGAAACATATTCCGGCATTCCCGGATCAATGGCATACACTTTTTTGGGATTAATGAGTTGTGCTTTTTCTGAGGGGCTGAACATCGGGACAAAGAAAAACAAATACGATAGCTCAAGATGAGAAAACCACGCCAGAATTGTGCTGGTAGCTCCTATCGATAGTGGTTGTTTAAGTTTTGTTGCAGTTATCCGGTTGCCTACATTGGCAATCAGAAAAGCCGCCAGTCGCTGCAAGCTCCTGATATCTTTAATTCCGTAACGGGCAACAATATCGCGCATGATGATGTCATCAAAAAGCGTAATGAGCTGTTCTTCATCTTCTGTTTTTAAGTATTCAGGAAAACCACCATTTGACAAATATTGGTTCAAACTATTTACAGAAGGAACTGTTTTTTTAAATCTAAGAAACTCCTGATAAGAGAAGGGAAAAAGCTCCCTTGTAATATGCCGGCCCGTCAGCTTAGTCCCCGACTCCAGACTAAGAAGCGCTGCATTAGAGCCGGTAACAATAACCTTTAATCCTTCGTCAAGTTTTTGGCGTACAAATATTTCCCATTTATCAACAAGCTGAATTTCATCGAGAAAAAGTATTTCAGCTTGCCGTTTGTCAATAACTGCATCCAATCTTGAAAAATCATTCAAAGAAAAACCATACAGTAAAGGAGATTCAAAGTTGAGATACAAGATTTTGTCATCATTCATCTTGTTTATCATCTGCAACATAAGAGTACTCTTTCCACACCGTCTTATCCCCGAAATTATAAGGGCGTGTGACGATAAACTCTTTATCTTAGGCAATACCTCCCTGGGAAGCCCTCCGTCAAGATTTCTGAGGCGCGTTTCCTGCTGATTTATAACTTGTTCCAATGTGCTTTGAAGTATCATTCCGGTAAATAATTTAAAAAGTCATAGTCTGTAAAAATACAGATTTGTTTGACAGAATCAAACAAATTTGTATTCTATTAAAATATAAAAGGAGCAATGAGATAAGCAGGTTAAGGTTGAGGCTGAGGTTGAGGCTGAGGTTGAGAAATCACCACATAAGGCACAGAAGAACACAGAGATAGAAGGCGGAAGTCAGATGTAGAGACGCACGGTCGTGCGTCTTACCAACCTGAAACCCAAAAGGAGGTTGAGGTTGAAATTGCACCACAGATGACACAGATTCTTTGCAAGCAAAGCGGCAGAGCCGAGCGTACACGGATTTTTTAATGATCAATTATCAATGATCAATTATCAATTGACCAGGTAACCAGGTAACCAATTGACCACGTAACTAATTAGTGTCCGTCTATAAACTCGCAAAAATCTTT
>NZ_AHZV01000361.1 GCF_000250735.1 Anaerophaga thermohalophila str. Valhall | reverse complement strand
TGGACAGACACTAATTACAAATCTAAAAAATAAATGGTTATGACAAGATCAGTTAATTTTCCGGAACAATCAATAGAAAAACTTCCTCTTCACGTGGTGGAAAATAAGGAAGAAGGCGCCCGACAAATTGCTTCCATTATAGCCGATGTAATTAAAAATAAAGAGGCACAGGGGAAAAAGGCAGTTCTCGGGCTGGCAACAGGTTCCTCTCCTATCCCCGTCTATAACGAATTAATAAAGTTGCATAAAGAGGAAGGCCTGAGTTTTAAAAATGTGATTACCTTCAATTTGGATGAGTATTATCCGATGAATCCCGGGGACAAACAGAGCTACGTCAGGTTTATGCACGAAAAATTGTTCGATCACATCGACATCCCGAAAGAGAACATCCATATTCCTGACGGAACAATCGATATAAGAAAAATGGAATCTTATTGTGCCGAATACGAAGAAAAAATCAAATCGGCCGGAGGCATCGACTTTCAACTTTTGGGAATTGGACGATCGGGACATATAGGTTTCAACGAGCCGGGTTCGGCCATTAATTCAACCACCCGCCTGGTCAGGCTTGATCCGGTCACCATTGCCGATGCAGCTAAAGATTTTGGGAATGAAGAATCTGTCCCCACTAAAGCTATCACAATGGGGATTAATACCATTCTGAGTGCAAAGAGAATTGTTCTGGCTGCCTGGGGCAAAAACAAATCCATTGTCCTGAAGAAAATGCTTGAAGAACCCCTCTCCTCGCAAATACCAGCTTCATATCTGCAGCTTCATAACGATGTAACCATATTTGCTGATAAAGATGCAACGTCGGAACTCTCACGGAATAAAGCTCCCTGGCTTTACGGGATGGTGAACTGGACACCGAAGATGATAAAGAGAGCCGTTATCTGGCTCAGCTTAAGAGTTGAAAAGCCCATACTGAAACTGACGGACGACGATTACAAGGCGGAAGGACTTGCCGATCTTCTGGCTTTTTACGGAAAGGCTTATGACCTTAACATCAAAGTATTCGGTGAAATTCGTGACACCATCACCGGCTGGCCGGGTGGAAAACCAGGAGCCTTTGAAAAAACAAGACCCGAACGCCCCGAGCCTCCGGTTAAAAGATCGCTCATTTTCAGCCCTCATCCCGATGACGATGTAATTTCCATGGGCGGAACGTTGCTCAGACTGGTAGACCAGGGACACGATGTTCATGTGGCCTATCAAACATCGGGTAATATTGCCGTATCCGACGATGATGCCTTGCGTTTTTCGACATTTTCCGTTGATCTGTTAAAAAGCAACAACGCCGAAAACAAGACGATAGAACAAGAACACAAAAACCTTATAGAATTTCTGAAAAAGAAAAATCCCGGTGACATTGACACGCCCTATGTGAAAAACATCAAGCGCCTTATCCGGCAGGGAGAAGCCCAGGCAGCCTGCCGCTATTGCAGGGTGAAAGACGAAAACGTTCATTTTCTTTATCTCCCCTTCTACGAAACTGGCCTTGTTGAAAAGAAACCCATGTCGGACGTCGACATCAACATCGTTGTTGAACTTCTGCGAAAAGTAAAACCGCACCAGATTTTCGCTGCCGGCGACCTGCAGGACCCCCATGGAACGCACGAAGTTTGTCTCCAGATCATCTTTGCAGCCATCCGGAAGATTAAAGCAGAAGGTGACGAGTGGCTAAAAGACTGCTATCTCTGGCTTTACCGGGGTGCCTGGCAGGAATGGGATGTGGAAGATATTGAAATGGCAGTTCCCATTAGTCCCGACGAGTTGATGAGAAAACGTAAAGCCATATTCAAACATCAGTCACAAAAAGATTCTCCGGTATTCCCGGGAAAAGACAGCCGCGAATTCTGGCAAAGAGCGGAAGACCGGAACAGAACAACTGCAAAGCTTTACGATAAGCTGGGTTTGACGGAATATGAGGCCATTGAAGCCTTCGTTCGTTACCCCTTCGATGACGAAGCATCTTTTCTGAAGTAACACGCCTTCCGAAATGGCGTTGTTAACGCGTAACAATTTGCGTGTTGCGGAAGATTAGGCATTTCACCTCCAACAACCCGGGGGGAGACCCGGAAACATACATGAGTGCGGTCTAAAAAGCATCTTTGTTGCCAAACTCTTTGATGTCTTAAATTTTTGCATCCTCATTAACAACGAGTTAACTACGGTACAAAAATTTAAAAGGCCTTGATTTTGACAAAAATATATCCTTTTACACCACACTTATACATAAAAAATTTGCAAGTGTGCCACCCCTTGTGAAGTCAGGGGTGTTGAAACACGGATAAAATGGGGCGGGGTTGGTTTTCGCAAATGCTGAAAACCAACCCTGCCCCTTCCTGTATTATAAAGGTATTCGTTACCCTTCTTTTGTAAAAAATTGTATACATTTCAGGGTGAAATATGTTTACACAGATGTGGACAAATAATCACACATCGACTCAAACATCCTCTATCCCCACATTTTTCAATAATTCTGATTTTTGCTCAGATTTTAAATATCTTTTACATTTTACACCTCCATCCACCTCTTAAAATCATTAATCCACCCCGGCAAGACCTTGCTGGTGTAATTTAGCATTAGAAATTTTAACAAAAATCTGTTGTCAGCCATTAAAAAACAAAAACGACTAAGCAGACGAAACGAGCATGGTCAGGTTTACCATTACTTGTCACTGCCGCCCAGATAATTCGGAGATTATTCGAAGACGAGAATACGTAAGAATTCTCAGATGCGCGTTAAGGAAGCTGTATAAATAGTGCTTGTCTATAAACTCGCAAAAAATGTTTACAATATATGTGTCTGTTCAGAAAGTACCAGTTGCAAGGCCTGCGAAGCCGCCAAAAACGGAGTTTACTTTTCGTAAATGAGTATTTTGGCGGCGAGCGTAACACAGCAAATGGTACTTTATGGACAGACACTAAATAGCAATAGATCGTTAAATTTTTAGATATAAGATGATCCATATAATCTTGATATACTGCATTTTAATAAATACAACCTTTTAACACATGCTATTGATTTGCAACGTATTGTTAAAGTTTAACGGACTGTTGAAATAGAGCAAGCCCAAATCTACAAGACTAATGACTAAAAGATGCATTCAATTAAAATTAAATTAAAATTATGAAAACAAGTAAGCTAATAAAGTACGCTTTGTACGCAGCAATTTTGGCAGCATTGGCCTTAGTTGGGTGCGAGAAATTGGATCCTTATTCAATTGATGCGCCCCCTGACCTTCAGAACAAAATCGACTCCATTGCAGCGGTGGAAGCAAGCAAGGATACGGGTGACACCACTTACATAGACATCGCTACAACGATAGTCGGACCTGAAGATAACAGTGCCGCATGGTGGACGGAATTCTCTGATTACTTCACCATTCCTTCAAACAAGCTGTTGCATTTGGAATTTATAAACCACGGGTCCGGTGAAAACAACTGGAACAACTGGAATCTTGCCGTCGCCAACGTAGCAGATCGTGATGCCGACGACTATGCAGAATACTTTGTTCTCCGCTCTGATGCTTACGGCTGGGGTAACGATGATTTCGACCTGAGCATGATCTCACATAACTATCCCGACCTCGACGAAGATGGAGATATCTGGAACGACTTCCGCACCACGATGCAAGGTGCCCATGTTACTTTGGAAATCGACCACTCACCTACGGGAAATGTATTCGTAACAGCTACTGCCTTAGGAACAAACGATGGAGAGTTGGTTATGACATACCAGCAACCGGTTTCTGCAACAGAAGATATAGTGGCTTTCCTGGTTTGTGATGCCAGTCATTTCGAGATGGAAGAGGCATACCTCACCCCCTCTAAAGTCACTGAAGTAGAAGATGTTGAACCTTCATCAATCACTGTTGAAGGAACGCCTGATTTTGTTGAATTAGGCAACGAAGATTTCTGGGGTGATGCAACGGCAACGGTTACATTCGCTGACGGATCGTCGGAGCAGGTTGACACTGCAGATTTATCGTTCTCAGTGATTCCTGATATGACTACACTCGGCGAAAAGACAGTTATTGTATCTTATAATAAAACCAAACAGGGTGAATACACGGATGCTGTATCAACTTATTATACCCTGGAAGTAACAAACTCTGTTTCAAGCATAGAAGTTACCACCCTGCCCGACATAACCACCTACTATTTTTACAGCAGCGACTCAATCATATTCAACCCCAAAGGTATGGTTGTAACAGCGACGTATGCCGACGAAACAACCGATATCTTAGCAAACGAATCTCTTGAATTCAGCAAGATTCCGGCTGACGAAGGTTCTCAGAATGCTGTCATTTCTTATGTTGGAACAACGAGCACAGTAACTACAACTGTCCCGCTAACGCTTGTTCAAGGTACCGGACAGGTAGGTGCTACTGACTTTTCGACTGAATGGTGGACGGAATTTTCCGATGACTATGCAGTTGCATCAGGAGAAAGTAAAACACTCAAAATGTACTGCTACTCCGCCAATCTTGAAAACTACCAAAGTCCAAGTACAATCCTTCGTAAGGCTGACATGACAGAATATGCCGTAGTTCGCATGGATAACTACGGATGGGGAGACGGCTATGGCACAGCCACTGCCACAAGTGACTGGAACTGGGATACATTTGCCTCAAACATAAGTGGTTCTGAGATAATCATCACAGTGACAAACAATGGTGACGATACAGCTGATGTATACTACGACGTTACTTACGCCACCGGTGAAACTCATTTCCAAAGTTATGAAGGGATAACAGTTGACAGTTCTGATTTGAATTGCGCACTCGTAATAGAGGGAGCTTATATCGTATTTGTTGAATAATTAGCAGGACAAAAAATACTTATACCATGAAACGAGTCCCGATTAGCCGGGACGAGTTCCATCAGACCAAAAACTTAATTAAATTATATACTAATGAAATATCTATATTTAATATTGTTGGTACTACTGGCGCAGGCGCCTGCAACCTATGCGGAAGGCTCCGGTAACAGCAGCCAGGTACCAATGACTCAAACAGACAACATAACAGTACAAGGGAAAGTTGTTGATGAAAACGGGGAAACGCTTCCGGGCGCAACCGTACAACAAAGTGGCACAACCAACGGGACCATTACCGACATTGATGGTAACTTCTCTCTTTCAGTTCCTTCAGATGCTACGCTGGTAATATCTTTTGTGGGATATAAAAGTACTGAAGTAAGTGTTGAAGGAAAAACCGATCTCGGCACAATCACTTTGACTTCGGACATAAAAGAACTCGACCAGGTAGTTGTCGTCGGCTACGGTACACAACGCAAAGTTGACCTGACAGGTTCAGTGGCCGTTGTCGATGCCGAAGAGATGAAGAAAGTATCACACTCAAACATCTCAACAATGTTGCAGGGAAAAGCAGCCGGTGTTCGTATTACAACCGACGGTCAACCGGGAGCCGACCCTTCAGTGCGTATTCGTGGCATCGGTACGTTCGGTAACTCCAACCCTCTCTACGTTATTGATGGTGTGCCCATGGGAACAACCATTCGCGACTTCTCGCCAAACGATATCGAAAGCCTTCAGATACTTAAAGACGCTTCTGCGGCAGCAATTTACGGTTCGCGTGCTGCCAATGGCGTGGTGATCATCACTACAAAACAAGGAAAGAAGGACCAACCCTTGAGAATCGACTACAGCGGCTATGTTGGTTTCGATCAGGTGGAAGAAGGCGTGTACGATGTTATGGACTCATACCAATATGGCGAATATGTCACCATGGCTTACAACAATAGTGGCATGGATGTTCCTGCCGGATACGATCCTGATAGTGAAAAATATATCGATCCGGGTGAAGTTAATACAAATTGGCACGATGAGGCGTTCAAAACAGGTATTCGCCAGAATCACAACATCAACCTTTCAGGGGGTGGTGCCAACAATACTTACAACTTCGCACTCGACTATTACACCCAGGAGGGAACCATGGAAGGTGCAGGCCCGAACTTCGAACGTTACACAGCCCGTGCCAACAACACCATGAGCGTTAAATTTCTCGAAATCAAGACCAACTTAGTGTATAGTCACAGCGACCAGGACAATATGGCGCTTAGTAACGCCAATGAATATGTACAGGGGTTATATGGTGCACAATACCCTGTAATGGCTTCAGTACTGCTTCAACCACCAACCATCAAGGCTTACGATGAATCGACCTGGGTACTCGATGACAAAATTTCGGCTGCATCGGAATATACCTACGATTCTTATGGTTTCGGCACTTACTACGATGACGTGCATGGAGACTTGCGTGTCACAAACCTTTTGCTTACCAATAGTCTTTTGGAAAGAAACTCTGTTGTTGACCGTTTCGTTGCTTCAGGTTCGGCAAAGGTCGACCTAATAGAAATGCTTGGGCAACAGAGCAGCATGCACACGTTTGATTACAACCTCAATTTGTCGTACAACAAAACCACTGTAAAAGACCTCACATTCGTACCTGCATTTATACAGAGTACAACCAACTATTTATCAAAAAGCAATGAACGCCTGACACAGGGCTATCGTAGTTATAGCAATGCTCTTATAGAAAACTATATTAACTACGATGGAAACTTTGGACGCCATCATGTCAATACGGTTCTGGGACAAACATTCGAGCGCAACCTATTTCACACACTTACAGGTGAAGGTGTTAATCTGCCGGAACCATACTATCTGCAAATAGACAATGCAGAGGATACATCTTCAGCAACCGAAGAAACTGAAGAGGTGCTGGCATCGTATATCGGTCGTGTTAACTACAATTTTGATGACAAGTACCTTATATCGTTAACAGGCCGTTATGATGGATCAAGCCGTCTTTCGGTGGATCGTTGGGTTTTCTTCCCTTCTGTATCGGCCGGTTGGCGTATCGAACGTGAAAACTTCTTTCCCATACCCAAATCGACTATCAGCCTGCTCAAGATTCGAGGTAGTTATGGTGAACTTGGTAATGATACAAACTTAGGTCCTTACGATTACATGGCCATTATGCAGAGAGGGGACTACACATATAGCTTTGGAAACAACAAGGTTACCGGCTCAGCCATATCAGACTATGTTAACGAAGCCATCCGATGGGAAAAAAAGAAAACCATCGACATTGGCCTCGATCTCGCGATGTTCAACAATCGGTTGGAATTCACTTTCGACTGGTATAAGGCAACATCAGAAGCTCTTCATTATGATGTAGCTGTTCCGGTGAGTGCAGGTGCAACCAATACAACAGTAAAGATGAATGCAGCAACGATGGAAAACTCAGGTCTCGAATTCCTTCTTTCATATCGCAATCGTCAACATGCTGTTAAGTATGAAATTTCTGCAAACGCCTCTACCCTCAACAACGAGGTTACCAAGTTGGGCGTTTCAAACGAACCCCAGACCAATGGTTACTGCCGCACAGAGGTAGGTCGTGAAGTTGGTCAATTCTATGGCTATGTGTACGATGGTATTTTCCAGTCGCAGGAAGAGATAGATAACCGTGTCAACGCAGAAGGCGAATACATCAATCAACCAGGAGCACAACCCGGTGATGTTGCTTACGCAGACATTAACAATGACGGCGAAATTACCAACGAAGACCAACAATTTCTGGGCAGTGGCTTACCAGACGTTAATTTCGGCCTGGATGCACGTATTGAATGGAAAGGCTTTGACTTGAGCATCTCCACATTTGGTGCTGCAGGCTTCAAAGCTGTGGATTTTGTTGACGTAACACTGCGCAGCTCTTATGGTTCACTCAATAAAAGCGTTGATCTGCTGAATGCCTGGACTCCGGAAAACACAAATACCGATGTACCTCGTGTTGCATACAAGTCAACAGGTTCAATCACCAACGATATGTTCAGTGATCGTTTCATTCAGGATGCATCGTATCTAAAAATTGCCAACGTCGAATTGGGCTATAACTTCTCTGACAGATGGTTTGGTGGCTATGTTCACGGAGTACGCGTATATGCATCGGGTCAGAATCTGGCTACATTTTCCAAATACAGAGGTTATAATGTAGACTTTGCCGGAGGCACATTCACTCCCGGTTACAACTATGCTTCGTATCCAACACCACGAACTGTAATGTTTGGAGTAAACATGTCATTCTAAAAAATATAATCTAAAACAGAGAATCAAAATGAAAAGGTTTTATATAATTCTAACAATATTGGCGCTTATTGGAGGCCTGACAGCATGCGAGGATCAGCTTGATGTTACGAATCCGAACAGCCAGACAACATACGATTTTGGCGATTCAGAGTCAGAACTTCAGGAGGCTATCATCGCCTGTTACAACCGCATTCGCCTCGAAGGTTCGTTTGCCCGTGTTGGATACACTTTGGATGCAGTACGTGGCGACGAAGTTTGGAACTCATCTCAGCAATGGTATTTGGAGTACGACAATCTCAATTCTCCGGGTACCATCGAAATAGGTGATTTGTGGCCATGGCGCGACTGGTACCATGTCGTAAACCGCACTAACTTTGTACTGTCTAAAGTAGATGGTGTTGACATGCCGGAAGATTCTTATGATCAGATAGCCGGACAGGCGCTCTTCCTCAGAGCTCTGGCATATTATCATCTGGCCACATATTACCAAAATGTCCCCTTAATTACTGATTATGCGGCTTATTCGGACATCAATACCATGTATGCCTCCAATAACACTCAGGACGAAGTGTTCGACCAAATAGAGGCTGACCTCACAAAAGCTATGCAAATGCTCCCCTCACGCGATGAAGGCGGTGAATGGGCCCAGGGGCGTGCTACATGCGGTGCTGCTGCCGGATATATGTCCCGTGCTCTTATGTTCCGTCATAAATATGAAGAGGCGTACACCATACTGAAAGACATCATCGCCGGCGAATACGGACACTATGAATTGATGGATGACTATGGCGACAACTTCAGAGAAGATACGGAAAACAACGCTGAAAGCCTCTTCGAAGTACAGTTTATGGACTATGGAACCGGGGGCACCGACGAAGAATGGACCCCGGTAAACATAAGCCCGGAAGCAACTCAGGGCCACGCAGTAGAAAGCAATTACGCTTCTCAGGAACTGGGTAGCTGGGGCGACCTGGCCGGATCAGTTTGGTTGTATAACCTGTTCAAAAAAGAGACCTCTACAGATGGTCGTCTGGATCCTCGTTTATACTGGACTCTTGTTACCTACGAAGAGGAATATAGCACTTATACCGACCAAAATACTGCAGCATATCCCGACGGAGATCCGCGCAGCAACGTTGTTTATCAACAAGAGATAACTGAAACACCTCTTTCGAACAGTTCACAGGGTGGGATATCTATAGCTAAATGGACCAATGCAAGAACCAATCTGTACAGTTCAATAACTAACGGATTGCATTGTGGAATTAACCTGCGCCTCATGCGTTATAGCGACGTTTTACTGCGTGCAGCAGAATGCGAAAATGAAATCAACGGGCCCACCCAAACGGCAATTGGTTACATTAACCAGGTACGTCGTCGTGTGGCTTTACCAGACCTTGAACTTGAGGATTTCCCCACAGCTGATCATCTTTTTGAACAAATAGCAAACGTTGAACGTCCGAAAGAATTCGGTTGCGAGAACGGACGTGGTATCGACTTAATCCGTTGGGGATTCTTTTACGATGAGGGCCGTATGAATCAGTTGATTGAACATGGTTATTATAAGTTAGCTCCCAAAAACGAAGAGGACGAAGTTATCGTTAACACGGAGGAGCTCACTGCAGAAACCGCCAGCGCTTCATCGTTCCAATACTACTATAAGGGACATGAATATTTCCCGATTTATCAAAATACGCTGAATGCCAATCCCAACCTTGAAGGGAACTCAGCCAACAAGAATGAAGATAACGGGCCGGCTTTCAGAGAAAAATGGGATATTCGTCCTGTAGTTGAGTTAGAATAACCATTATTCGTTTATATTAGAGACTTCCTTATCGACATTAGTAAATAGTCGATAAGGAAGTCTTTTAACTCAGTTACCGAGGACTACATTGCTGAAAAAAGCGACATAGCCGGGCGATACTCCGCGTTTCATTAAATCAGGATTTCTTTGTAACCAAAGCAGCGTAGCTGAGCGGTAATCCTGGATTTATATGGACAACACTCTTTCTAATAAAAATGAGGATTAAAAATGCACCAGAGGGGCAGGTATCAGACATTAATACATAAATTTAAAATGATGAGGATGAAGCATTTACTGATTTTATCGATTTACATAATTGCTCTAACGTTTGCAGGATGCAAAGATGATGATGTTGAACCTAAAGAGGATGATACTGAAACCGACACCGAATTCACCATCCCGACATACGACGACGACTATTCAGATATTGCATCGTGGTCAGACCGCAACAAGTGGAACCTGGCCAACGTTCACGACCCATCGGTTGCCTACTACGATGGATATTACTATATGTACGGCACCGATGCCTCGTATGGGAATGTACACGAAGGACACGGTCACTTTCAGGGCAAACGCTCTACAGACCTTGTTAATTGGGAATGGGTAGGCGGTCCTTTTTACGATCCGCCATCCTGGGTAGCCGACTCTCTCAACGCTATTCGGTCGCGCATGGGGCTCGAAGCCATACCCGAAGAAGACATTAATTACGGTTATTGGGCACCGGTAGTACGCCGGGTTAACGTTGGAGGACAAGAAATTTTACGAATGTACTACAGCATCGTTATCAACAACTATATAAAGTCAGGGAAAGCCAATACCGATGCCAATTTTGACGGAAGCTGGACAGAGCGTGCCTTCATCGGTATGTGCGAATCGACCGACCCCGCCGGGGCAGAATGGGAAGACAAAGGATTTGTTACCACTTCGTCTTCTGATCGTGGTTTGGACTACAGTCGTTCCAGTTTGTCGGATTGGGACGCCTATTTTTACTACAACGCCATCGACCCTACATACATCGTTACACCTGAAGGAGAACACTACCTGATACATGGTTCATGGCACAGTGGCTTTGCAATATTGCAGGTTGACCCTGCAACAGGAAAACCGCTTAACACCCTCGGTGACCCCTGGGCAGACAATGCAAGTGAACTGCAAGCCCGATATGGAAAGAGAATTGGCACACGTGTCGGGAGCGGCTACTGGAGCAGATGGCAGGGCAGTGAAGCCCCTGAAGTTATTTACAAAGATGGTTACTACTATTTGTTCATGGCTTACGATCCCCTTAACGTACCGTACAACACGCGAGTGGTCAGAAGCGAGAACATCGACGGCCCATACTACGACATCACCGGTCGCAATTTTACCAACGGGGAAGGAGACTCCTACCCGATAGTAACCCATCCCTACAAATTCAATTTAAGCTACGGATGGGTAGGCATTTCACACTGCGCTATTTTTCAAAAGGAAGATACAGATGAATGGTTCTACATGTCGCAGGGACGACTGCCTGAAAATGTACCTGGCATTCCCGTTTCCAATGCCATTATGATGGGGCACGTACGCCGCATTGTATGGTGTCCGGCCTCTAAAAGTGAGCCGGATAACCTGTGGCCTGTAGCATTGCCCGAACGTTACGCCGCCGTACCCGATTACGGCACTATAACCAAAGACTCGCTTGTAGGGACCTGGGAGCACATTAACCTTGAATACAAATATGGCCAACAAAATACAGCTTCCTCTCTCACGCTCAATGCCGACGGCACTATGTCGGGTGCACTGACAGGCTCCTGGAGTTACGATGAAGCCAAAAAACAGCTTACTTTGGGCGACGTTATCGTTTGCGTTGAACGCGAAGTGGATTGGGAAGCATCCCCGCGCCGTGTAACATTAGTATATGCAGGAACTGAAAAAAACTTAAACGCAACTTATTGGGGTAAAAAGAAATAGAAAATTTTTGCGAGTTTATAGACGTGCACTATTTAGAGCCTGTCTATAACAATAGTCAGTTAAAAACAGCCTAAACGCAGATATGCAATGACGCAAAGTTTTTATTATGAGAGCGTTAGTGCCTTATCCCTGATATTCGTGTTTTTTTGGCAAAAGTAGTGCTCTGTCACCGCTCCGCGGTTAATTTCTACCACCTACTCACCAAATTGCCTACCAGCCTAATCACCTATTAACCTACTGACCTATTGACCTACTGACCTAATACCCCAATTCCCTGCCTCGCGTCCTATTCATTTTGGACCATCCTACCATTCCACCATTACTCCATTACTCCATTCCACCATTACTCCCAGCTCTCTGCCCCTTGCTCCACACTACCGACCAGCCACTACTACGACGTTCTTCTTACGTCATCCACTGATAAAAGTAGGTTCCAATCGTTAAATAGATACCCATTCCGATAATATCGTTCAGGGTTGTAACAAACGGGCCGGTGGCAACTGCCGGATCTATTTTAATTTTGTCGAGAAAGAGAGGCACCAAAGCACCAAATACGGATGCAAAAATAACCACCGAGAACATGGCGCCCGAAACGGTTAATGTCAAAGCCTCGGGTGAACCTAAAATATAGTTATATGCAAAAGCCAGTGCGGACAGAAGGGTTGCATTCAGGAAAGCGACGCTGAATTCTTTCAAAAGTTTTTTGAAGGGGGAATCCAGCCCCATGGTACCCGCAGCAATCGACTGAACAACAATGGCCGATGATTGTATTCCCACATTACCACCCATGGCAGCAATAAGCGGCATAAAAAAGGCCAATTGGGGGTAAATATCCAACACACCTTCGAAACTTCCTACCACACGCGAACCAAACAGTCCGCCAACCAGCCCGATAAAAAGCCATGGCACCCTGGCCCTTGTCAGCAACCATACACTGTCCGAAGATTCCACGTCGCCCGTGATACCTGAAGCCAGGGCATAGTCTTTCCCGGCCTCTTCGCGCATAAAATCCACTACATCGTCGATAGTGATACGCCCTACCAGCCGGCCTACCGGATCAACAACAGGAAGGGCAACCAACCCGTACTTGTCCATTATATTACTTACCTCTTCGGCCGTGGCATCAACGCCTACAGAAATTACATCGGGATTATAAATATCGCTTACCAGCTTATTGGTCGAACTCAAAAGCATCTTTTTCAGTGAAAGTGTTCCCTTCAGCACTCCGTTATTGTCGACAACATACACATAGTAAACCTCATCGATATTTTCAGCCTGACGCCGCATACTCCTCAGGCAGGTTGGTATGCTCCAGTTTTCTTTCACTTTGATAAGCTCCTTAGCCATCAATCCACCTGCTGAATTCTCGTCATAATTCAGAAGATCAACAATATCGCCGGCAACATTAACATCTTCGATATAGGAGAGAACTTCCTGCTGGCGGTCAAGGTCGAACTCCGATATTACATCGGCAGCATCATCGGAGTCCATTTTATCGATAAACCTGCGGGCAATGACCTCACTCGGGAGAGCTTCAAGAAATCTTAACCGATCGTTCTCATCCAGCTCGATTATGACATCTGCCGCTTTGTCATCGTCGAGCAAAAAATAGATATACTTCGCTTCATCTATGTTCAACTCTTCGAACAATTCGGCAATATCTGCCGGATGGAGCTCCTCAAGAATTCCTGAAACTGCTTCGTTGTCCTGATTCTCAATCAGGCTCTTCAGTTCTTCGACAAACTCTCTGGTAAGTTCAAAATTGGCCATAGCCCCTGGTTTTAGAATTCTACAAATAACGACAAAACGTTCACACAGAGGATTCAATCATCTTTGTAAGTCTGACAAACTCTTCGACACCAAGTTGTTCCGGTCTTTTTTGAAACAAGTTACTATTGGCAGCTATCTGTTCTTTCAGACCAAAACTTTTTAAACTGTTGCGTAAAGTCTTTCTTCGTTGGTTGAATGCTGTCTTAACCACTCTCAAAAACATTTTTTCATCGCACCCGATATCCGTCACCCCGTTTCTGGTAAATCGAACAACAGCCGATTTCACCTTAGGAGGGGGCCTGAAAACATGCTCATCTACCGTAAAAAGATACTCGGCATCATACCATGCCTGCATCAAAACACTCAAAATTCCGTAATCTCTCCCGCCGGGTGCAGAAGTTATTCGACGCCCCACTTCCCGCTGTACCATTCCGGTAACACATCTTACCTGATCGCGGTATTCAAGAACTTTAAAGAATATCTGGCTTGAGATATTGTAGGGAAAGTTTCCGATAATTGAAATATCGCCGGTAAAAAGATCGGATAAATTAAGCTTCAAAAAATCAGCAGAAATTATTTTTCCGGCAAGCCCGGGATAATTCTGATGAAGATAGTTAACGGATTCGTCATCCAGCTCGACGAGGGAAAGTTCAATGTTTGGTATTTGGGAAAGATATTGAGTGAGCACACCCATTCCGGGCCCTACTTCAAGCACCTGATAAGGCGGAAGGGGCAAACTCTCGACGATGCGCATGGCAACATGTTGATCGTTGAGAAAGTGCTGTCCGAGGTATTTCTTGGGTTTGACTCTCTTCATCTTCCATGATCGCAAACAAATTAATGATTCCACTCCTGAAAGGTAATTTTGACCCTCCTCATTGAGTATCCACTCACTGATGGATTACAAAACTTTTGGCCAAAAGAACCGTATTTTGTAAAATTGTATTTTGTTTGTGACGCAAAGGTAAGACTTTTTATGCGGGGAATAACTTTCACTCCCCAACATTTTGTCTTTCCCGGTCAAAACTAACTTAATATGAAACGTCCTTCTCATCTCTAAAAGATGGGAAAACACAAATAAACGATGGCTAAAGTAATAAGTAAAGGGCTCCGGTTTTTTCTGTTTCTTTCAATAGGATTAATCATTCTCTGGTGGCTTTATAAGGACCAGGATCCTCAAAAGCTGACCGATATACTTAAGAAGGATGTAGGTTACGGATGGATATTCCTTTCGCTGGTAATGGGACTCTTAAGCCATATCAGCCGTACCATTCGCTGGCAAATGCTTATTGAGCCGGTCGAAAAACGACCGGGTCTTCTCAATACTTTCCTGGCTGTCATGATAGGCTACCTGGCAAATCTTGCCATTCCACGGATGGGAGAAATTTCCAGATGTGCTGTCCTGAGCCGCTACGAGAACACTTCATTTTCCAGGCTTGTTGGCACCGTAGTAACTGAACGTGTACTCGACATGATCATGCTGCTTTTATCGCTGTTTCTTGTGGTTATATTACAATACGGCGTATTTGCAGAGGTCGTCAAAAACAAAATGGAACTGACACGTATAACGGATTTTTTCTCTTCATGGAAATTTTATATCTCCGTTGTGTTGTTGGCAGCTTTGATTGTGCTTTTCAGAAAAAAAATCGTTGGCGGAAAAATATTCTTTAAACTCAAAGAACTGTGGGCAAAATTCAAGGAAGGCCTTTTCTCATACCGTAATGTAAAAAACAAGCCGATGTTTTTCATTCATACGGTTTTGATTTTTGTGCTCTATTTTCTGATGATTTATGTATGTTTCTTTGGATTTCCGTTCACACGCCACTTAGGGCCGGGGGCAGGACTCGCTGTTTTTGTGCTCGGGAGCTTCGGGATGGTGGCGCCTGTTCAGGGAGGAATTGGGCCGTGGCATTTTCTGGTTATTTCCACGCTCCTGTTTTTCGGTGTCGAAGGCACACAGGCTGCAGCTTTTGCGCTTCTGGTACATGGTTCGCTCAACGGGATGATCATAGTGACGGGACTGCTTTCTCTTATAGCCATACCTCTCGTAAATAAAGTAAAACCGTTAAATGAATAAACGTATTCAAGGGAAAAAAACACTGGCCATCTGCATTTCCATAGCCACGATGCTCTGGGTGACTTACAGAATGTGGACATTCACAGAATGGCCTGCATTTTCAGCTTTTCTTCAGCAAAGCATTTCCGGCTTACCTGAAGTTTTGGTACTGGTGTTCATTTTAATGCTTATCAATATCGGGCTGGAAACCAGAAGATGGCAGTTACTGGCCAGCCAGGCTGTTTCCGTTTCGTTCCCGCAGGCACTAAAACAGGTCATTAAGGGCATTCAGTTGGGACTCATCACTCCTGCCCGCGCCGGTGACCCTTTAGGGAAAGCAGCTTGTTTCGCTTCAAAAGAGCGTCCCCGGGTTATTTTGCTCTCCTTTGCCGGAAGTTTTCTTCAGAATGTGGTTATTTTCGCATTCACACTTTTAGCAATAGCGTTGGCCGGTCAAACCGGAGATAAATACCTTGATACCATTTCGGACTATTATTCATCCATCGATAGCTCCATGGTTATCTATTCTTTCTTCTTTCTGATTTTGGTGATTGTGTTGCTATGGAAAATTATCGCCGGGAACAGGGTGTACGCAATAATTAAAAAGCCATTTAAAGTGTTCAGGAAGTTCTCACCTGCAGTAATATTACATATTGGAACCCTAACACTAATCCGGTATCTGGTTTTTTCTTTTCAGTTCATAATTTTACTGCGTTTCTTCGGATTACCTTCGACAGCTTCAGGCTTTATTCCGGTTTTTCTTTTTTACGGAGCCATTACCTTCCTACCGTCATTCGGAGCGGGAGAGGTGGGAATACGATCTGCTATTGCCCTGTTCATTTTTGGAGAAACGGCTGTTACAGGGCCCGGAATAGTTTTAGCCACGATGCTTATCTGGTTTTTCAATATTGCATTGCCGGCTATTACACCGCTTTTGACTCAACCCGTCCGTTATTCGCTGACAAATTTGAAAAGTCGGTATAACAGAACTCCAACATAGCAAATTAGTCTAAAACAATTGCAGTTCCTAAAGCGATTAAGTTATCCTGAAAAGGACAAGTCAGTATATATCCAATTTGTCAAAACAATTTTCTATATTTGTTATTTAGTGCCTGTCCAAAAAGTATCATTTGTTGCGTTACGCTTGCAAACGGTAGTCTCTGAACAGAAAAACATCTTGCAAAAATTTATGTGAATTTACCGACAGGCCATTTTTAATCTGATTACGGAGAGATTTGTGAATGTAGAAACCCTTTATTTATGGACAAACCAAAAATAAAACTCAACATATTAGGCTTATCCTATTCCCAAACACAATCAGGGGCTTATGCCCTGGTACTTGCCGAAGAGGAAGGGGAAAGACGAATCCCCATTATCATCGGAGCTGTTGAAGCTCAGTCGATAGCCATCAAACTGGAAGGGCTTGAGCCTCCAAGACCGCTGACACACGATTTATTTTTGAATTTTGCCCGTGCTTTTAAAATAGATATCATAGAAGTTGTTATCTACAAACTCGAGGAAGGCATCTTTTATTCCGAACTGGTTTGTTTATATAACGATGAAATTGTCAGGATTGATTCGCGAACATCGGACGCAGTATCACTGGCGCTCCGCTTCAACTGTCCCATTTATACTTATGAAGATATCTTACAAAAAGCAGGAATCGTTTTAGATTTCGGCGATCAGGACGAACCGACACCAGAAGCATCAAAAAAATCTTCGGGAAAAACAAGTCCCGGGCCCCGCAGTCCTCTGGCAGACAAAACAATGCAGGAGCTTAAGGACATGCTGAATGATGCCGTAGAAAAGGAAAACTATGAAAAAGCTTCCGAAATAAGAGATGAAATAAAACGACGTAAAAAATAAGTACTCTCATCTATGAAGCCATCAAAGCTCCGAACTTTTTTAATAGTGTTGTTAGCACTTTTTTTAATTCCAGCTACGCTTTTTGCCAATAATCCTGTAATATCTTCAGGCGGTGGTTTCACCATACAAAGTCTTTTTCGCGGTCTTTTGGGAATGGCCATTATCATGTTTATTGCGTGGGTGTTCAGCACCAACCGGAAAGCCATATCATGGAGAGTAGTTTTGACGGGACTGGCTATTCAGATTTCCCTTGCACTGGCCATTCTATACGTGCCGTTTGTTCAGTCGGTGTTCGATGTCCTGGGAAAAATATTTGTAAAAATTTTGAGTTTTTCAGACGAAGGTGCCAAATTTCTTTTTAAAAGTCTTTCGACCGGAGAAATAGAAGAGCCGCTTCTCAACTTTGCCATTACCATTCTGCCCACGATTATTTTCTTTTCCGGTCTCACCAGCATCCTTTTCTATTTTGGAATTATCCAGAAAGTTGTATACTGGCTGGCCTTGGGAATGACGAAACTTTTGAAAATATCCGGAGCCGAAAGTCTTTCGGTAGCAGGAAACATTTTTCTCGGACAAACAGAATCGCCGTTGATGATCAAGGCATATCTGGAAAAGATGAACCGGTCGGAGATAATGCTGGTCATGTCGGGAGGCATGGCCACGCTGGCAGGGGGCGTTTTGGCCGTTTACATTAAGGTGCTTGGCGGCGGCGATCCGGTGCAGGAGCTTATCTATGCCAAACACCTGCTGGCAGCGTCAATCATGGCTGCACCAGGAGTCATTATTATTGCCAAGATGCTGGTACCGCAAACAGAAAAAATCGATAAAGAAGTCGATGTGCCGAAAGAAAAAATCGGGAAGAATGTTCTGGATGCTATATCAAACGGGACCACCGAAGGCATCCGGCTGGCTGTTAACGTAGCAGGCATGCTTTTGGTTTTTATCGCTCTCATTGCCATGCTCAATTTCATTTTTGCAAAAATTGGCGATTGGACAACATTGAATTCTCTTATTGCATCTGCTACCAGCGGGGAATATACTCAATTGTCGCTGGAATTTATACTGGGATATATATTCGCCCCGTTTATGTGGTTGCTGGGGGTTGCTGCAGAAGACATGGACCTGGTGGGACGTGTGCTCGGGGAAAAAATAATCATGACCGAATTTATTGGCTATGTAAGCCTGGGCGAACTGAAAGAGGCCGGTGCCTTCGTTCATGAAAAATCGATAATTATGGCCACTTATGTACTGGCAGGTTTTGCCAATTTTGCTTCCATCGGCATCCAGATTGGAGGGATTGGTGCCCTGGCTCCCGGCAAAAGAGTCCTGCTCTCTCAGCTGGGTATGAGGGCTTTGCTTGCAGGGACACTTGCTTCTTTGCTCTCAGCTACAATTATCGGAATGATACTGGGGTAACAGGAACATTCGATTATCTTCTTACTTGCGCTACCCCCTGGCCCCTAACCTG
>NZ_AHZV01000362.1 GCF_000250735.1 Anaerophaga thermohalophila str. Valhall | reverse complement strand
CAGGTTAAAATATCAAGCTATGAGTCCACTCAAAAAGTCTCTTTTAGAATCAGACTCAGCTATGCATTGTCTAAAAAATGGTGCCTCCGAAACCCCTCAATAGCTTCATATTCTGTTAATCCCAGCTGGTCGTACAGTTTTGCGGTAGCCCTGTTTCGGTCTTCTGCGCGCTCCCAGAACTCCCTCGAATCTTTACCCGGAAATACGGGAACATCTTTCTGCGACTGGTGCTTGAAAATGGCTTTCCGCTTCTTCATCAGTTCATCGGGACTAATAGGCACTGCCATTTCAATGTCTTCAATATCCCATTCCTGCCAGGCACCTCTGTAAAGCCAGACATAACAATCTTTTGCCCATTCTTCTTCCTTAATCTGATACAGGGCCTGGAAAATGGCCTTCAGGCAAACAGCATGGGTGCCGTGTGGATCCTGAAGGTCTCCTGCAGCATAAATTTGGTGCGGCCTTACCTCGCGCAACAAATTTACAATGATATCTGTATCTTCCGAAGATAAGGGTTTTTTCTCAACAGTACCTGTCTCATAAAAAGGAAGATCAAGAAAATGAATATTTTTCTCCTTTACGCCGCAAAAACGACATGCTGCAGCAGCTTCTCCCTGCCTGATAAGGCCTTTAATGCTCAAAACATCGGAGCTGCCGTTACCATCATCCGGATGAGTGCGCAGATAATCCGTTACTTCTTTGTAAACTTTTTCAACCTCATCCTGCGCAACCTCAAACTTCTTAGAGAATCCCAAAACGAAATCAAGGAACCGGCGGGCGTCGTCATCAAAAACTGCAATATTGCCGGAAGTCTGGTATGCTACATGAACATCATGTCCCTGATCAACCAGCCTTAACAGGGTTCCTCCCATCGAAATAACATCATCGTCGGGGTGAGGACTGAAAACAATAACCCTTTTGGGAAATGGCTCTGAACGTTCGGGACGGGTTTTATCATCTGCTCCCGGTTTCCCTCCAGGCCAGCCGGTGATGGTTCGCTGCAGACTGTTATGTATCTCAATGTTCAGATCGTAAGCAGAACCGGCCGTTTTCAGTAATGAGCTAAGCCCCCGGTTTTTGTAATCTTTCTCGGTCAGTTTAAGGATAGGCTTTCCTGTTTGATGTGACAACCAGATTAATGCCTTCTTCTTCATTCTTTCATTCCACTCACACTCACCGGTCAGCCAGGGGCTTTCAATACGGCTAAGACGGCTTGCTGCAGGACGATCCAGGACAAATAATACATCGGAATGCTTCTGAAGAAAAGAGGCCGGAACATCACTTGTCTCAGGGCCTTCAACTGCCTGTTTAATAACATCCGCCTTTCCTTCCCCCCAACCAAGCAGGAAAATCTTCCTGGCCTGGAATATGGATTTGATGCCCATGGTTATTGCAGTTCGCGGAACATTTTCTTCACCACCGAAATTCTTTGCAGCATCTTCAATGGTGATTTCGTTAAGGTGCACCATCCGTGTTTCATCTGATAACATAGAACCGGGTTCATTAAACCCAATATGGCCGGTACGTCCAATCCCCAGAACCTGAATATCTATCCCTCCAAACGATCTGATTTTGTTTTCATACGCCGAACAGAACTCCTCCATCTCTTCCAGTGTTACTGTGCCATCGGGAATAAATATATTGTCCGGATCAATATCAAGGTGCGAAAAGAGATTATCATGCATAAATTTGTGATAACTGTTTTCACTATCCGGACTCATCGGATAATACTCATCCAAATTGAACGTAATCACGTTTTTAAAACTTAATCCTTCTTCTTCGTGTATCCGGATTAACTCTTTATACAACAAAAGAGGAGAACTACCGGTTGCCAGTCCCAAAACAGTTGGCTTGCCCAGTTTATTCTTTTCCCTGATCAGGGAGGCAATTTCCCTGGCAACATATTTCGATCCTTCATCTCTCGAATCAAAAACACGTGTTGCAATCTTTTCTAAGTGCCTTTGTATACTTGCAGAAGAACTCATAAACCTAAATATTTTAAAAATTACTGATACTAAGAATTAGATTTAGACACAAGATGATTGTCCATGGCTAAAGAACTAATTTTTAACTCTATCGTATTCATCTTAAATCTATATAGTGCTTGTCTATAAACTCGCAAAAATTTTTACAATAAGTGTGTCTGTTCAGAAAGTGCCAGTTGCAAGGCTTACGAAGTCCGAAAAAACGGAGTTTACTCATCGTAAATGAGTAATTTTCGGACGAGCATAACACAGCAAATGGTACTTTATGGACAGACACTATATATCTGAAAATCTATCGATCTAATTTTTTCTTCACGATACAAAAATAGGAATTATCAACCCGGAAAAAAAGAAAATACACACAAATTTTGTGTTCGTACACACAATTCTTAATTCAATAATTTAAAGGAATGTAAAAACAACAACATTCCAGAAAAGATTAAATTTAACATGTGTAATCCACATTTTGATATTGCCTCCATGTAAACTTATCAAACGAACCCCAATTGCCCGGGACAAGTTCCCCGATAAATCGGGGCAGGCTATTCGACCTTAATAAATGAATGAGTGCGGTATAAAAAGCATATTTTTGTCAAAATCAAGGCGTTTTAAATTTTTGTACCGGAGTTAACTTGCTGTTAATGAGGATGCGAAAATTTAAAACAACACAGAGTTTGGCAACAAAGATGCTTTTTAGACTGGGCTCATGAATTTTAATTGCAAAACTCTGAAAGATAATACTCATAGAGTGGTTAACAATTTTATAGCCTTTTGCCCCCTTTGCATAATAATGTTTTGCGGCTTTTGCGTGGAAAATTTTCATAGCACTTCAAAATAATATTTAGCCCAATAACATTTTTTGCGACCGAAATTTGCAGGAAGTGAAATTTGATTTATCTTTGCATCCGCGTTTGAAAAAGACACTTTCATCATTGACACGCCTTAAGGTCCCTTCGTCTAGTGGTTAGGACGCAAGATTTTCATTCTTGAAACAGGGGTTCGATTCCCCTAGGGACTGCTAAAAAGAAAAAGTTGTACCATTAAGTAAGTATAGAGATGGCAAATCATCAATCGGCAAAAAAGAGAATTCGTCAAATTGAGAAGCGCAAACTTCACAACAAGTATTACGCAAAGACAGCTCGTAATGCAATCAAGAAGTTGAGGAATACTACCGAAAAGTCGGAAGCTGAGGCTTTGTATCCAAAAGTTACCTCAATGATCGACAAGCTTGCCAAAAAGAACATCATCCATAAGAACAATGCTGCCAACCTGAAATCCAGTCTGGCAAAGCATATTAACAAGATGGCTTAACAAGGAACAAGTCATTTACGGTCCCTTCGTCTAGTGGTTAGGACGCAAGATTTTCATTCTTGAAACAGGGGTTCGATTCCCCTAGGGACTGCGAGAGCCTTCTCATGTATTCATGGGAAGGCTTTTTTTTGTATCTTCACAACATTGATTATTTTCAACCAACCTGACCCGCCCTGACTGCAAAACAGTTGCAGGGTATTCGGGTCGCCAAGACTCAAGACAATGGAAGAATATCAAAAAGTAAGTATTCGCCATTGGGCCGTTCAGGACCGTCCGCGCGAAAAGCTTCTACAAAAGGGAATAGCCTCTTTATCCGACGCCGAACTTCTTGCCATTCTTATCGGCTCCGGTAGTCAAAAAGAATCGGCCGTTGACCTTGCACGAAAAATCCTGCTGGATGCCCGCAACAACCTGAATGAACTTGGCAAAACTACCATCGATTCGTTGTGCCGGAAATATCACGGTATCGGGCAGGCCAAAGCCATAACCATAGTAGCCGCTCTGGAACTGGGAAGACGGCGGCAGATAAGTGCCCCGTTACAGCGTCCGCAAATCAAACAAAGCCAGGATGTTTTTTCTTTGATGCATCCCGTTCTGGCCGATCTCCCACATGAAGAATTCTGGGTACTGATACTCAACCAGGCCAACAAAGTTATCCAACAATTTAATGCCAGCAAAGGCGGAATATCAGGCACAGTTATTGACGTTCGTCTGATCATGGAAAAAGCACTTTATCAACATGCCAGCTCATTAATTCTCTGCCACAATCACCCTTCCGGAAACCGTCAGCCCAGCAAAGCAGATATTTCAATCACACAAAAACTCTCTCATGCCGGAAAAATTCTTGACATTAATGTGCTTGATCATGTTATTATTGCCGAAAACCACTATTTTAGCTTTGCAGATGAGGGGTTATTACAGATATAAGCTTTAACCCCGCGTCACTATGGTGGAAATATCTTTTCGTCGGTCAAATTTCCGCCTTCGAATGATTGATCTTAAAAACAATCGCAGCTCAGTAATTGAGCCGGGAAAATTTTCGTATGGAAATAAAATACATCAAAAACAAGGACATAAACAGGGTACGTTACGACAACAGCCTCAAAAGATCATTTAATGCCAATGTATTTGCCTACTCCTGGTTCCTGGATATGGTATGTAACGACTGGGACCTGCTGGTAGAAGGAGATTATGAAACCGTCTGCCCCCTGCCCCTCCAAAAAAAACTGGGAATACTTACCGTAAAACAACCCCCCAGGGCTCCTTTTCTTGGTGTTTTTTCTTCAAAACATCTTCCGGCCGAAAAAGTTATACGTTTCCTGAAGGCCATCCCTTACCATAATGTAACATTAACTCTTAATCATCTCAATCGCATTCAGGAAAGTCGTCAAAAAGGCATTCGAAAAGTACCTGTTCTGGACATGATCGCCCCTTATGAGAAAATTATTGAACGCTATTCAGAACAGGCAAAAAAAATTCTGCCTCAGAACGATGGTACCTTTGTTATGCGTTCCATCCGAACCGATGAGTATATGTTTTTCAGACGAAAAGTAAAAAAGGGACTGACAGTGCAAAACATGCAACTGACACGAATATTAAATTATGCCATACGATACAAAAGTGCAGGCATATACAGTGTCTACTCACCCCGAAATGAACTTATCGGTGCTCTTTTCATGATTAAAACCAACAATCGTCTGTTTCTTTTCGACTGCATTGAAAACGATGAAGGCAAAAAACGATTTGCCATATTCAGGGCGATTAATCACATTCTGGAAACCAATTGTGAAAGTAATCTCACCCTGGAAATCCCGTTTGGTTGTCAACAACTAAAACCATTGATACATTTTGACCACCATCAATGCCTCAAATACAAAAAAGGAATTCTTTGATGAGAAGAACAAACGGATTATCTGCTATCCCGGATGAACTAAATAATCTGCCCTTGAGAATAATGCCACGGCACAACATTGAGGCAACCCGGTGGGATGATTGTGTCAGGAAATCGAAAAATGAATCTCCACTTGCCTATTGCGAAATCCTGGACATCCTGACTCCTGACTGGTACGGGGTGATAATAGGCGACTACACGGGCGTAATGCCTTTACCTGTGGCCAGACAATTTGGTTTTTTAACCGTACAAATGCCACAGGAAGTTATTTCCCTGGGCATTTTTTCTCCTGAGCCCCGGATTGTTGATTCATTTCCCGTCATCTTTAATCATCCTGCATTCTCCGTTTTCAAATTCATTCACTACAACGGAAGTCCGTCCTATTCAGAAATTAGAACAATTCAAGGATGCCGGGTAAAACAGACTTTTGAACTGTATCTGAATAACGATTATGAAAAAATATACCGGAGTTATTCAAGAACGCATCGTCGGAATATCAAAGCTTTCCATGATTCCGGCCTCAGCATTGATTCAACCCCCTTCCCCGGTATTTTTACTTCATTAATAGCAGAAATCGGGAAAACCCGACCCGAACTTTATATGCCTCCTCAATACCGGAAACGCTTTGAAAACATGACGAAATATGCCCTCGAAAATGATATGGGAGAGACCCTCTCTGTCCGGAAAAACAACCAACTAATTGGCGGAGCCTTCTTCCTCAAGAGCAAAAAACGGGTTATTCCATATCATCTGGCTACCCCTGAAGGAAGAAGATTTAAAACCTCATTTGCCATCATTGATTACTTCATCAAGAAGCACTCAGGACAGAACATGGTCATTGATTTTGCAGGTTCTGTTTTACCAAACGTAGCCATGTTTAATCGCCGTTTTGGAGCCAGGCCGGTGCCTTATTGCAATGTTACCATTAACCGTCTGCCCCAGCCTTTGAAAATGGCTAAAAACAAAAACCTTCTGTTCAAACTCAGATATTTGTTTCGAACTTAACCTGCTTTATTCATAAGTTTTC
>NZ_AHZV01000363.1 GCF_000250735.1 Anaerophaga thermohalophila str. Valhall | reverse complement strand
CTGGAGTTAACTCGTTGTTAATGAGGATGCAAAAATTTAAAACAACACAGAGTTTGGCAACAAAGATGCTTTTTAGACCGGGCTCATAAATACAAAAATACATTTTGTTATTAAATTTTAACGTGTCATTTCTCATATTTAGATGAAAATACTCACATCACAACAAACGGGTGAAGTCGACCACTTTACCATTGAAAACGAACCTGTTGCGTCCATCGATTTAATGGAAAGGGCAGCCACACAGGCTTATCGATGGATATCTGACA
Organism: Anaerophaga thermohalophila str. Valhall; assembly: GCF_000250735.1. GTDB lineage: Bacteria > Bacteroidota > Bacteroidia > Bacteroidales > Marinilabiliaceae > Anaerophaga > Anaerophaga thermohalophila_A. Next base: position 6,681 of record NZ_AHZV01000363.1, on the reverse strand, counting down.
AATATCCGGCAGCAGGGTTTAGTGTATTCGCGGGTCCGGGCAATAATGGTGGTGATGCTCTCGCCATCGCACGAATGCTAATATCCGAAGGCAGGAATGTTGACATTTTCCTGTATCGTTCGGAAAAGCTATCGCCCGATGCTGCAACAAACCTCGAAAGGCTCCGGAAAATATCATTTGCAAAAATAACAGATTTATCCGGGCAGCCATTGCCGGATTCAACAAATCCCGGAACAGTGGCCATTGACGGTCTTTTCGGATCGGGTCTTAACAGACCGCTTAACGAAAAAGCATCGTCCATCGTTTCGTTTATCAACAGCAATTACGACCAAAAAATATCTGTTGATGTGCCTTCGGGACTTTTTTGTGAAGACAATGGTGCTAACATTCGTGAAAACATAGTTAAAGCGACCTATACGCTAACCTTTCAATTGCCAAAGCTGGCTTTTCTATTTGCGGAAAACAAGGTGCAGGTAGGACAATGGATAGTGCTTCCCATAGGATTAAGCAGCAAAAAAATTGAAGAAACCATTACCCCCTGGCACATTACCGAAGCACGGGAAGTAAAAAAGATGCTGCCCCCGCCAAATCGTTTCGCTCACAAAGGAACCATGGGGCATGCTTTACTTATCGCGGGCAGCTATGGCAAAACGGGTGCCGCCCTGATAGCCTCCAGGGCTTGCCTGAAATCGGGAGTCGGACTTCTTACCACACATGTTCCTCACAGCGCGGTATCAATTTTGCAGACGGCCATCCCTGAAGCCATGATGAGTGTCGACCGTTCCGACCTGATGTTTACCGAATTCCCCGACCTATCACCCTTCCCTGCCATTGGCATTGGACCGGGACTTGGCACAAAAACCAATTCACAAAGAGCATTTAGAGAGCTGCTCTCGGCGGCTCAAAACAAAAAAATGGTTATCGATGCCGACGGATTGAATATCCTGGCTGCCAACAAAGAATATCTGAATTACCTACGGCCCGCCACCATTCTGACACCTCACCCCAAAGAGTTTGAAAGACTGGCAGGCCCTTCGGAGAATGACTATCAGCGCCTGGAAAAAGGAATTGAATTTGCAAAAGAATTCAATATTGTTTTGGTGCTTAAAGGTGCTTACACAGCAGTGATTTCGCCACACGGTGAAGTGCGCTTTAATCCCACGGGAAATCCCGGAATGGCAACAGCCGGAAGCGGAGATGCACTGACGGGAATTATCCTGGCTTTGCTGGCCAATGGCATTGAACCTTTTAATGCCGCAAGGGTTGGTGTTTATGTACACGGGCTTGCCGGAGACCTGGCGGCTCAAGACGGACAGCGAGGCACCATTGCAACTAAAATTATAGAAAACCTTGGCCCGGCGTTTGCTAAAACAACAGAAATATAATGCCAGGAGCCTTATTTTTACTAACTTTGAGTGCGGTATAAACTTATGACCGCATTCGGCGGCATATTAACCCTGAACGAAGAAAACTGAACCCGAAAAGTACCTTTGTTTTAAATTTTATTCGAATGAAACGAGCATGGAGCTTTGATTTCTCATTCGGCTCTGCCGCTTTGTTTACAAAGAAACCTGCCACAAAAGGGCATGTATAAAGAAATCGCGAGTTCCATCCGACCTTAATAACTAAATTTTATACGGATGAAAAACATCTTTTATTTGATATTGCTGGTTGCCTTTGCATCATGCAATGCCCAAAAAAATGTTTCGGAAGCCAATGTAATTGCGGCACAGCAACCACTTCCGCAAAACGGCATATTCTACCATCTGCCGGTAACCGTTGTTAATATCGAAGTTACCGCAAAAAAAACCATAGAAAAGAGGGGGCCGTATTACCGCTATTCACAACGTTTTCTGAACCTCAACGATATAATCACCGAGGACCGCACTTCATGGGAGATTACTGAAGCCCGCATCTATACTTCAGGGGCACCTGATGCCGATCGTGTTTTCAGGATTTTGTCTGAGGGTACACCTTCGGGGGCTGCTGTAAACCTCACACCTGACGGTATTTTAAAAGGGCTCAACCTGAATGAAACAAGTACCGGTACAGTGCATCAGAATTCGCAAATTGAAACCGCCAAACAACCCGAAGACATCTCTTTTGACGATGTTCCGTTTACTGAAGAACAGCTCATTAAAACATCAAGTGCTGCTACCGCCGAAGAAGTAGCCGCAGAGATATACCGGCTGAGGGAAGCCCGCCGACGATTGCTCGAAAGCGATATGCAAACCCTCCCTCCCGACAATGGCGCGTACGAAAGGATTCTTGAAGGCATTAACAAACTCGAAGAACAGTATCTGTCATTATTTAAAGGAAAAAAAGAGACCACTTCTGTCACCAAAACCTTCACTTTTATTCCTGATGCTTCAACCCCGGCCGGGCAGGTACTCTTTAGATTTTCAGAACAAAAAGGGTTTACCGACAACCTCGACATGACCGGAACTCCGGTTTATATCGAAGTAAAAAGTGAAACAGGGGTTGAAAAAGACCGCCTGGAACCTCTTGAAGAAAATGCTGAAAGATCGGGACTGGTCTATTGTAAACCCGCGAAAGTGAATGTTAAAGTGATCGACCGTACTGTTTTGCTTAATGAGGCCGAAGTATTGGTTGCACAGTTCGGCACTTTGCACCGTTTGCCCTCATCACTCCTCGACAGTTCCGTGACAGAAGTGAAACTGGACACGAAAACGGGAGCTTTGCTGAAGATCACTACGAAATAGTGGTTGAGGCTCAGGTTGAGACTGAGGTTAAGGCTGAGGCTGAGGTTGAGGTTGAGGTTGAGAGTGCACCACAGATATCACAGATTTTTCAATGAACAATTACCAATTACCAATTACCAATTATCAATTATCAATTATCAATTACCAATTATCAATGAACCAATTTACCAATTTACGAATTGACGAATTTTTGCAAGACAAGCGGCGGAGCCGAGCGAACCAGCAACAAGCAACCAGCAACCAGCAACCAGCAACCAGCAACAAAACAGGTTGAGGCTGAGGTTAAGGGTGAGGTTGAGGTTGAGAGTGAGCAATCATCAATACCGGAAGTAAAATAGTTTTGAAACCAAAATAAATCACAAAAAAATGAACACCAACATTAAAAATCTGGAACCTAAAAGCCTTTGGAGTTATTTTCATGCCCTTACTCAAATTCCTCGCCCGTCGAAAAAAGAATCTGCTGCTGTCGATTTTGTAGAAAAAGAAGGTAAAAGACTGGGATTGGAAACCATACAAGATGAGGTGGGCAATGTGATCATCCGAAAACCCGCCACTAAAGGAATGGAAAATGCCAAAGGAGTAGTGCTTCAGGCGCATCTAGACATGGTTCCCCAAAAAAACAGCGACAAACAACACGACTTTGAAAAAGACCCCATTGAAGCGTATGAAGAAGACGGATGGGTAAAAGCAAACGGAACCACCCTGGGAGCCGATAACGGAATAGGAGTAGCAGCTGCACTCGCCGTTCTGGCAAGTAAAGAACTGAAGCACGGTCCTGTAGAAGCTCTCTTCACGGTAGATGAAGAATCCGGAATGACCGGGGCCAATAACCTTAAACCCGGCATCTTAAAGGGTGACATACTGATTAACATGGACTCGGAAGATGAGGGCGAATTATATGTAGGATGTGCCGGCGGAACAGATGCCAATGCTGTTTTCACATTCATGGAAGAGGAATTCCCCGAAAATTACACCGCACTGAAAATAAGCCTTACAGGACTGAAGGGCGGACATTCGGGGATGGATATCAATCTCGAACGCGGAAACGCCAATAAGCTGATGTTCCGTCTTTTAAAACATATTGTTGCCAACGATGGTGCAAGACTATCGTCCGTTGAAGGCGGAAACCTTCGTAACGCGATTCCCCGCGAAGCCTTTGCATTAATTGGAGTACCCGCAGAAGATCTGAATAAAGTAAAACAGGAAGTTGCCCGCTTTAAAGAAATCTTCACCAATGAATTGAAGAGCGTTGAGCCTGATCTCGAACTCAAAATTGAAGAAACGAAGGCCCCTCACTTTTTGATGGATGAGATGACCCAGGACGACCTTATCAATGCCATTCAGGCATGTCCAAACGGTGTTATCAGAATGAGCACCGACATGCCGGGGTTGGTTGAAACCTCACTCAACCTCGCCATTGTGCAGACCAGGAACAAAGAAGTACACGTAAAAGCTTTGATACGCTCATCGGTTGATACGGCCAAAGAAGATGTGGAATCAACGCTCGAAAGTATTTTCCTGCTGGCCGGGGCTCATGTATGGTTCGATGGTCAATATCCCGGATGGAAACCCAATATGGATTCCGAAATATTGAAAACCATGCAAAGGGTATATAAAAACAAATGGGGAAAAACACCCGAAATAAAAGCCATTCATGCAGGTCTGGAGTGCGGTATTCTCGGAAGTGCCTACCCAAACTGGGACATGATATCATTTGGCCCCACCATCAACTTCCCGCATTCCCCCGATGAAAAGGTCAATGTGGAAAGCGTACAAAAATTCTGGGAATTTTTGGTTGCTACGCTGGAAAACATTCAGGCGAAATAGAAAAGAATACTCATTTACGAATAGTAAACTCCGTTTTTGGCGGCTTCGCAAGCCTTGCAACTGGCACTTTCTGAACAGACACACATATTGTAAAAATTTTTGCGAGTTTATAGACACACACTATTTAACACACTTTTTTTGAATATCAGACCTTAAAACAATACCTTTGCACACCCGGACGGCAAACACCGGTAAAAATCTGACAGCCAAACAAATTACTTACTTAATTGAATCAACACGACAGATATCCCAACCGCGTTTGGCAACCGAAACAAAATTCATTCATTACAGTTTTTCCAAATGGAGACAGCATCGAAACTATTAGGACGTTTTTTGATCTGGCGTGTAAAACACGTTCCCCAAAAACAGTTCACCCTGATTCTGAGCTTCATAATAGGATTGGGCAGCGGCATGGCAGCTGTTATTCTGAAAAACACCATTCACTTTACGCACCGGCTGTTAACCGAAGGATTCGTCCTTGAACATCAAAACTGGCTCTATCTGGCCTATCCGATTACAGGCATTTTCTTAACCGTTATCTTTACCAGGTATGTAGTCAAAGATTCTATCAGTCATGGCGTCACAAAAATACTGCATGCCTTCTCAAGAAAAGGTGGCTTTCTAAAACCGCACAATACCTATACCTCTGTAATAGGCAGTACTTTTACCATCGGCTTTGGAGGTTCCGTGGGGGCTGAAGCACCGATTGTCCTGACCGGAGCCTCTATCGGGTCGTCGCTGGGAAGAATGTTTCATCTCAACCAAAAGACCATCACCCTGCTCGTGGGAAGCGGAGCTGCCGGAGCTATTGCCGGAATTTTCAAAGCCCCCATTGCCGGCCTGGTATTTACCCTCGAAGTGCTGATGCTTGATTTGACCATGGCATCTGTAATACCGCTACTCATATCGTCGGTTACGGCTACTACCATCGCATATTTTTTCCTGGGTAAGGGCGCAGAATTTGCCTTTCATCTTCAGGGGCAGTTTCTGCTCAACAACCTGCCCTGGTATATTGTACTTGGCATCCTGGGCGGGTTAATTTCACTGTACATGACATGGGGCAGCATGTATGTAGAAGGACGGATAGCAAAAATCAAAAGCCCTTATTTGAAATTACTTTCAGGAGGATTAATTCTCAGCTTACTCATATTTCTTTTCCCTCCGTTATACGGCGAAGGGTATACAACCATCTCTGCCTTGTTGAGTGGAAATACCGATGCCATTGTAGAAAATACTTTCTTTTACAATTTCAGGGACAATAACTTCGTAATCATGGGGTTTCTGGCCCTTTTGATTATTTTCAAAGTTCTGGCCACTGCAGCTACCAACGGCAGCGGGGGCGTAGGTGGAATTTTTGCACCAACCCTTTTTACCGGAGGTGTTGCCGGTATTTTTTATGGCCAAATTATTAAAAGAACTCGGTTGGGCCAGCCTGCCTGAATCTCATTTCACCCTTGCCGGGATGGCAGCCCTCATGGCCGGCGTAATGCATGCTCCGTTGACCGCCATTTTTCTGATTGCCGAAATTACCAACGGCTACGCACTGTTTATCCCTCTTATCCTTACATCCACCGTTTCTTATATCACCATCATGTATTTCGAGCCCCACTCGATCTATACCAAACGCCTGGCTAAAAAGGGAGAGCTGCTAACCCATCATAAAGATAAAGCTGTGCTAACCCTGATGCGCCTCAATAAAGTTATCGAAACCGATTTTATGACGATTCGTCCCGAACAATCCCTTGGCGAGCTGGTGAAAATAATTGCCAAAGCCAGAAGAAATATCTTTCCGGTGGTGAATGAGGACGGAAAACTCCTGGGAATAGTACTGCTCGACGACATAAGAGAGATCATGTTCAACAACGAACTATACAACACAACAAAAGTGGAGACTCTGATGACCATACCGCCCGCTTTTATTGAAGCAAATGAAAATATGGATCAGGTAATGCGAAAATTCGAGGAAACAGGAGCATGGAACCTTCCGGTTGTTGAAAATGGCCGCTATCTGGGGTTTGTCTCTAAATCGAAGATATTCTCGGTATACCGGAGAGTACTCATTCACCTTTCTGATGAGTAAATCGTTGAAACAGATCGTTTGATTTTTAGCCTGCTTTATTCATAAGTTTTC
>NZ_AHZV01000364.1 GCF_000250735.1 Anaerophaga thermohalophila str. Valhall | reverse complement strand
TCGTAATAGATAATTTATGAATAAAGCAGGTTAAATTATATACTCATAAAAGAGTTAATGCTAAGCTGAAACTTCATTTTTAAGCGGTCGTTCATTTTTAAAATCCTGTATATTTTGCAGGGTAACGAATGCAATTTGTTCGAGGGCTTCGCGTGTAAAGAAGGCTTGATGCGAAGTTATGAGAACATTAGGGAAACTCATCAAACGCATGATGGTTTCGTCCTGTATTATGTTTTCTGACAGGTCTTTGAAAAACAGTTCTTCTTCCTGCTCGTAAACATCTATTCCCAGATAACCTATTCTCCCTTTTTTCAGTCCTTTTATAGCGTCTTGAGTGTTGATTAGAGCTCCGCGGCTGGTGTTGATAAGCATAACGCCGCGTTTCATTTTTTTGATTGATTCTTTGTTGATAAGATGTTTCGAGTCGGGGGTTAACGGGCAGTGCAAGGAGATGATATCTGACCGGCTGAGCAGTTCATCCGTTTTTACATATTCAACACCTTTCTTTTGCAGGTCTTTGTTGGGGTAGGGGTCTTGTGCAAGCACTTTGCACTGAAAACCCTGCATTATACGGCAAAAAGTGGCACCGATTTTGCCGGTACCGATAACACCCACAGTTTTACCCTGCAGGTTGAAGCCGGTGAGGCGTTCCAGCGAAAAATTGCTTTCTCTCACACGGTTATATGCCTTATGGGTTTTGCGATTAAGAGTAAGAATCAGAGCAACTGCATGTTCTGCCACAGCATTGGGCGAATAGGCAGGAACTCTGACAACTTTAATACTATGCCTTGCGGCTGCTTCAAGGTCTACATTATTGAACCCGGCACACCTTAGAGCAATGAGCCGGGTACCATGCTCTGCAAGTTTTGCAATAACATCGGCATTGAGCTGGTCGTTCACAAAAACGCAGACCCCTTCATAACCTTTGGTCAACTCTGTTGTTTCACAATTCAGAGTTCCGTCGAAATAAGTTATTTCTATCCCGGTGTTTTTATTGGATCGATCGAAATATTCGCGATCGTAACTTTTTGTGTTGAAAAACGCAATTTTCATAGTTCTGGCTTTTGACACAAATTTACGAGTCTGCTTCTAAAAGAGCTGTTTTTGTCAGGGTGGAGGCGCAGGAAATTTTTGAAACGGAGTTAATCAACCGGTAATGAGGACTTAAAAATTTCCTGCAACAACGAGAATGACAAAAGAGACTTTTTGGAGCTGACTCATTTATAAAACTCTTTGACCTGGTATAGTGTTCAGAAAATTGCAATAAAAAAGGGCTGCTTTTGCGGCAGCCCCAGTTCAGAATAATGAAAAAGCTTATTCCTCTTTCTTTGATTTTGTTTCAGCTTCGTAGGCAGCCAATAGTTCCTGCTGAATTTCAGGTGGAACCTTATCGTATTTGCTGAACTTCATAGTGTAAAATGCACGGCCACCAGTGAGTGAACTTAACGAGGTTGAATATTTGTTCATTTCCTTCAATGGCACTTTGGCCTTTATTACTTCAAAACCTTTTTCACTGTTCATTCCTTCAATTACAGCTCTTCTTCCCTGCAGGTCGCTCATAACGTCTCCCATCCTGTCGGAGGGAACACGTACTTCAACATCATAAATAGGTTCAAGTATTTTGGGCCCTGCTTCTTTAAAAGCCTGACTAAATGCATTCCTGCCGGCGAGTTTAAAACTGATTTCATTGGAGTCGACCGGGTGCATTTTCCCGTCATAGACACAAACTCTGATATCCCGGGCATAGGAACCGGTAAGCGGTCCCTCTTCCATCTTTTCCATCAATCCTTTCAGGATAGCAGGCATAAAGCGGTTGTCGATCGCCCCGCCAACGATGCAGTTGCAGAAAACCAGCTTACCGCCCCATGCAAGATCCACTACCTCGGTATTTCTGACGTTTACTTTATATTCCTGCCCGTTAAATTTATATACGGATGGTTCCGGCATTTCGTCATAATAGGGTTCTATGATGAGATGAACTTCACCAAACTGCCCTGCTCCTCCTGATTGTTTCTTGTGACGATAATCTGCTCTGGCCTGCTTTGTAATGGTCTCGCGATAAGGTATTTTTGGCAGGAGAAACTCTATCGGGAGCTTATCGTTGTTTTCAATTCGCCATTTCATGGTGTTCAGGTGAAATTCTCCCTGTCCGTAAACAATAATCTGTTTTAGTTCTTTTGAGTATTCTACTATTATTGTCGGGTCTTCCTCGTGCATTCGCTGCAAAACCTCTCCCAGTCGTTCATCATCACTTTCGCTCACCGGCTTAATGGCTGTCCGGTATTTGGGATCGGGATACTTGATAGGTTCAAAAATGTAATTGCACCCTTTTTCGTTCAGGGTATGATTGGTTTTTGTTTCTTTAAGCTTAACGGTAGCTCCAATGTCACCTGCCTGGAGTTCTTCAACTTTATGCCGTGTGTTGCCTGCAACACAATATAGTTGAGAAAGCCTTTCTTTGGCTTCCCGGGACATATTGATCAAATCCATACCCTCGGAAACTTTACCCGACATAACTTTGAAAAAGCTTACTTCGCCCAGATGAGGTTCAATGCTTGTTTTGAAAACAAATATGGATGCCGGCCCATTGGGATCGCATGGCACAACTTCGCCTTTGCTGGTTTTTTTCGGAGGCATTTGCGATACAAGCGGAATAATGTTGCCAAGGAATTCCATCAGGCGCCGCACGCCCATATCCTTTGCGGCAGAAACGCAAAATACGGGAAAAAGGTCACGGGCAACCAGACCTTTCCTGATGCCACGACGCATCTCTTCTTCATCCAGAGAACCTTTTTCGAAGAAAAGTTCCATCAGGTCTTCGTCGTTTTCGGCTGCAGCTTCAACCAGTTCGTTGTGTAACTCTTCGGCACGGGATTTCTCTTCGTCAGGAATCTCAAGAACTTCAGGAACACCGCCATCCGGACCCCACTTGTACATTTTCATTTTCAGAACGTCAACCAACGCGTTAAAATCGGGACCGACATTAAGCGGGTACTGAATAATAACTACCTTACGACCAAACACTTCACGTGCAGATTCAAAAGTTGATTCAAAGTTAGCTTTTTCATGGTCGAGCTGATTGACCACGAAAATAACCGGTTTGTGATAGGTATCTGTATATCTGAATAAATTTTCTGTTCCTACTTCCACTCCCTGGGAAGCATTAAGTACCATTAAGGAGGTATCTGTGACATTCAAAGCGGTGATTGCCCCGCTAATGAAATCGTCTGATCCTGGAGCATCAATAAAGTTCAGTTTTTTGTCCTCCCACTCGGTGAATAATACAGACGAAAAAACCGAGTAGCCATATTCATGCTCTACCCGGTGATAATCCGATATTGTATTATTATTCTCTACATTCCCTCTGCGTTTGATAACACCACCCTCGAAAAGCATTGCTTCTGCAAGGGTGGTTTTCCCCGAGCCGCTGCTTCCAAGCAACGATATGTTTTTGATTTGATCGGCCTGATATACTTTCATGATAGTATATTTTAAAAAAGGTTAAAAAAATAGTTAAAAAAGGGTTGAGCGTAAAATTAATAAATCCTTAATAAGATGCAAGCAACATGTATGATTTTCTGGAAGCATTTTTTGTATGTCTTTTTTTATCAAAAGTATTTGTGTTTTGCGACACATGATAAGTAAGAAGCTTTCCCGAGTTTACAGACAAACACTAATTGTTCTTATAAATTGAATTTGTCAATTCAATTATGTAAATTGATTTTATGGTTCTGTTTTATGCTTGTCTTTAGCTACAATTCAAATGACTGTACAGCTTGTTTGAGATTATAAACAAAATGTCAGTAGTAGATTTTATATACTTAAATGAGTGAAATTATGAATCTCTCCGGTAACGCCAGAAAGCTGATTATTATTGTAGGGGAATCCGACAATGTTTATCAGCGGCCGCTTTACGAGGCCATTATATATGCAGCAAAAAAGTATAAGATAGCCGGTGCTACGGTATCAAAAGGTATACTGTCTTATGGGGCCGAAAGCATGCTGCACAGCAGTAAAACTTTTGCTTTGTCAGGCGATATACCGGTTATAATAGGTCTGGTGGACGTTGATGAGCGACTGTCGGATTTTGCCCAAATCATTAACAGGTTAATGGATAAAGCAGGTTCCGGGGGATTGATTACAATGGAAAAGGTTGATGTACTGCGATATGGTGAAAATCATAGCTGACTGGTAATATCCATAAATTTGCATAGCAGCCCCGGGTCTTTTTCCAAAGCATTTCCAACGACTACGATATCGGCACCGTTTCTGAGTGCAGTATTGAATTTTTCAGTCGTGTCGATTCCTCCCCCTATCATAAGAGGTATCCGGATGTTTTTTCTGACCGAACGTATCATTTCAGGGGGAACAGGGTTGCGAGCGCCGCTGCCTGCATCCATATAGATCATTTTAAGTCCCAGCATTTCTCCTGCAAGCGCAGTGGCTGTGGCGATGTCTGTTTTGTCGGATGGAATGGGACTGGTTTGACTGATGTATTCAACCGAGGTGGGTACGCCACCGTCTATCAGCATATAACCGGTTGGAATGGTCTCAAGACCTTCCCGGCGGATGGCATGAGCCGAGGTGACATGTGCTCCGATAAGTAATTCCGGGTTTCGGCCGGATATCATGGAAAGAAACAACAAGGCATCGGCACTGAAGGATATTTGAGAGGGATGACCGGGATACAGTACAACCGGAACATCCGTATTTTCTTTAAGATATTTCACAACATCATTTACCGGATAGCTGGTAAGACTGCCTCCAACCAATACTAAATGAGGCCGGTGAGAATTTATCAGACCTGCTTGTTGCTCCAGAATTTTACCTCTGCATTTGTCGGGATCGATAAGCAGGGCAAGCATCTTTTTTTTATTCGCGGAGGTGACGTTCTATATAAATTTGTACTTTCAAAACAACTGTTTAGGGTATTTTTTCAAAACAAATATATGAAGTTTGAAACTCTTAAACTCCTTTAAAAATTATTTTGTCCAAACCAAATAAAAGTTTTTGTCTAAAATGTAATTTAAATAAATAGTTTTATTTAAACCCGAGACAGACAGGCTGGCATTAATGCTCCCTTGTTGATGAACCGGCGTAAACGGCGATATTATGATATTGTCTTTAAAGACGAGGCCTGGAATGCCGGCAGTCTTAAAAATAGCTTCTTTGCAACACCATATCAGCCCCAGCTGAACTTCTGTAAATGGATTTTTTATGAAATTTTTTTCAAGCGGGTTAAGAAATCGTTTGGATACTTTGCGTATCCGATCCGAAGGATATTCTATGTCGATACCGGGCATGGAACTTTTTGACAACACTATGGCCGCAAATTTTCTGGTGTGCGAAATGCTGATATTTTCCCGGCAGTTAGTTACAAAAGGTTGGCCATTGTCCTTGTATCCGGTTTCGGGATAAAGACCGGTCAATCGATATATTAAGACCCTTGATGCCAGCCATTCTTTTCGGCGGGGGGCAAAAGAAATGCTTTGCAAAAAATCTGTTTCATTTTTTTTAAGGGGCGGGAGCATCTGTTTTAGCGCTTCTTCGCTTTCTGTAATTTCCCATACTGCGACTCTGGTTTGATGAGAATTTTCGTTTTCGAAGACAATTGCCATTTCTATAATGTGTTAACATCCTGTATAAATCATCTGACTTCCTTACATCAATGCAACTATTGCCATTCGATGGTTTCAATTAAATGGGTGATATCATCTTTGATAAACTCAAGTACCGGGGCGATGGAATCTTTATTGGGCACAAGATTGAAATACAACGAACCCCTTAGAAAATGCCTTGCGCTGTCGGTAACAAAAAACTGGACGGGAGAGGCTGTATTCCCTTTAATTTCATAAAGTATTCCGTAAACATCTTTTTCGGGCGATTCAAACATGCGTTCCCTGATAGCATCGGCTTTAACGGTATGTTTAAAAGCCAGCTCACGGTTGTCTTCAAGTAATTGATAAAGATTGCTTTCAACGGGCTTGTAACTGATGTGTACCTGTGCTTTGAATTGTGGAAATCTCAGGTTGATCCAATATGGCTCTTTGTTATAGCTGTGGTCCGGAACTATTTTTGAATATACAGGGCGCTCAAAGCAATAAGGCAGTATGGTGTCGATGGGTACATATTCCTTGTCGGGGAGAGCTATTCTGAAATAGCCCCTGGGTTTTGGGGGCTGTGCATTGTTGCACGACATCATCAGGAAGATGATCAGTATAGGGAGTACGAAGTATGGGACGACAGTTTTGAATTCTTTCATAATTTCCCTTTTTGAACAAATTTGATTTTTTTGATTCGTCGTTTATCAGCTGCCAGAATCGTAAACTTATACGGACCAATTTCGATAATTTCATGCTTTTCCGGGATGACGCCTTTCACTTCGAGAAGTAGCCCTGCAAGAGTTTCGGCTTCTCCTTTTATATCATCAAATGCGTCCTCATCGATTCCGGTGATTTTGAAGAAGTCTTTCAGGAGCGTTTTTCCTTCAAAAGCCAGCGACCCATCGGGTTGAACAGAGAAAAAATCTTCTTCTTCATCCAATTCATCACTGATTTCGCCTACAATTTCTTCTAGTATGTCCTCCAGTGTTACGATTCCGGATGTACCGCCATATTCATCCACAACAATGGCCATGTGTATTTTGTTGGCCTGAAATTCAGTCAGAAGATCATTAATACGCTTTGTCTCGGGTACATAGTAGGCAGGTCTGATCAGGTTTTGCCATCTGAAAGTATTGTCTTTACCAAGGTGGGGCAACAAATCTTTAACATACAAAATACCCTTTACATTGTCTGGGGTTTCTTCGAAAACCGGTATCCGCGAATAACCCGATTCGACAATAACCGAAAGTACTTTGTTGAAGTCGCTTTTTATTTCCAGGTCGGTAACATCCACTCTTGCAGTCATAACTTCTTCGGCATTGATGTTTCCGAAAGTGACAATACTTTTGAGAATTTGTTTTTCTTCAAACACCTCATCTCCTGTAAGGTCAAGGGCATCAGAAAGGTCGTCGAGCGACAGGTTTTTAGCCTTTTGCGCGGCCTTGTTTTTTACGTATTCCGATGATCGAACGAGGAGCACGCTTACAGGTTTTAACATTTTTGCTGCATTCCTGAGCGGTAGAGCCATTCGTGAGGCAAATTTCCGTGGCGACTGCCCTGCAAAAACCTTTGGAAATATTTCTCCGAAAAACAGTATTATGCTGGTGATAATTATAACATCAAAAATGAATTTGAGTGTGGTATTCTCTCCAAACGATATTACTGCGGAAGAAATATAAGCGGAAAGTATAACAATCCCGACGTTTATAAAGTTATTGAGGATAAGTATGGTCGCCAGTAGTAACTCCGGGTTTTCCAGATGTTTAATAACTTGCTGGCTGCGTTTCGAGTTTTCAGTTCTCAGGTGGTTTACATCATCGGGCTTTAGAGAAAAAAAAGCAACCTCCGAGCCTGAAACAAGGGCAGACCCTGCCAATAACATCAGGGTAGCGATGATGGCAATAATAATACTCGTTGTTGGAGGGTGGAATATAATATTGGTAACCACCACGGGAAAATGTGACAGAAATAAGTCAGTTTCCAAAGAATGACAATTTATCAATTTAACTAAAATGGCAAATCGTCCTCCTGAGGAGTATCTTCATTGTCACCTGCGCTGAAACCTTCGTTACCCGTTGGTTCGTTTTGTGATTGAGGTGCGAAATTGTTTCCTCCCGAAGGCGATGCTGTTTGGGCGGCTGACTGGTTGTCCCCGACCGCCGGATTATCCGATTTTTTTCCTAACAATTTAAGTGTGTCGGCAATAACTTCTGTAATGTATTTGGTAACGCCGTCTTGTTCATAGGAGCGTGTGCGAAGCCGACCTTCAATATATAGCTGTGTACCTTTCCTGATATATGACTCAGCTACTTTTACAAGTCCGCGACGTACGGTTATGTTGTGCCATTCGGTCCTTTCCGGGATTTGCCTCCCATCGCGGGTGGTAAAACCCGGTTCGGTTGTGGCCAGAGGAAAATTGGCAACGCCTTCGTTGTTGTCGAAATATCTTACATCGGGGTCTTTCCCTACGTTTCCGACCAAAATTACTTTGTTTATCATTGTAACAGGGTTTTTGGGATTCTAATCAGCTAAAATACTAAACTTTTGCTCGCGTTTCATAATCAGAAATGAAAATTATTAAGTTTTATCGTTTAGGGTGTTGATTTTTAAGGCTTAATAAGTTTTAATAAATTTTTTTGAATCAGTTGGGGGAAAGGTAACCCCAGAATGTTTTCGTTTTTTATCAATTCGTTTTCGAGTTGATTAAAAGTTTGAGGAATTTCCACATTTTTTGGACATACTAAATTATAAAATGTAGCATTCAACTCCTGATGAGTAAGCAAGTGCTTTTCCTGATGTGTTTTTTCAATTCTTATGCCGTCAGGTAATGTTTTTTTCAATCTTTTTCGAATTGTATCAGATGAACTGTATTTTTTTGTTTCTATGAGTGGAAACTGATAAAGGCCTTTCCATATATCGTTTTCCGTCCTTTTTTGAACAACCGTTTGTCCGTTTTGTGAGATAATCAGGAAATGGAGCCATTCTTTTTTTTCTGGAGATTTTTTTACTTCTGACAGGGAAGAGTGTTTGTTTCCCATGTGCAGCAGCTTTACAAAAAGCTGAAACGGGGCATTCCCGGCAGATGGGAGAAGCAGGCCTGCAAATCAGAGCCCCGAGTTCCATCATAGCCTGGTTATGGGTTCCCGGACTTTTTTGGTCCAGGAGTTCCGATGCTTTTTTTTCGAAATATTTTTTCCCTTCGGTTCGGTCAATTGGAATGTCTGCCATGAAAAGTCTTGAAAGCACCCTGTATACATTTCCGTCGACGACTGGTCGTGGTTCTCCGAAAGCAATAGATGCAATTGCTGCTGCAGTATATGTACCTATGCCTTTTAATTTCAGTATTTTTTTGTATGTTTGTGGAAACAAGCCATTGTATTCAGTAACAATGGTTTTTGCAGCAAGGTGAAGATTTCTGGCCCTGGAATAATAACCAAGGCCTTGCCATTGTTGCATTACCTGGTTTTCGGAAGCATTGGCCAATGCCTGTACATCAGGAAATTTCCTGATAAAGCGCTGGTAATAATTTAAACCTTGTTTAACCTGTGTTTGTTGAAGTATTATTTCCGATATCCAGATTTTGTAAGGATCACTGGTTTCGCGCCATGGAAGATGTCTTCCATTTTTTTGGTACCAGGTTCTGATTATTGTTTGGAAATTGGTCATTATTAAAAATTTATGCAAAAATAGGGGTTTTATTTTTTTTCTTATGGAATTCCTTTATCTTTGCACACTGAAAATGAAAATTTACGTCTAATTAGTTGATAATTAAATAATTTTACAAAGAGATGACAAAGGCTGATATTGTTAACGAAATTTCGAAGAATACTGGAATTGAGAAGGTTACAGTTCAGAAAACTGTTGAAGCCTTCATGGAAACAGTAAAAGGAAACCTCGTAAAAGGTAAGAATGTATACCTGAGAGGATTTGGTAGTTTTATCGTGAAAAAGCGTGCAGAGAAGACTGCCCGCAATATTTCGAAGAATACTACCATTATTATTCCCGAGCACTACATTCCTTCGTTCAAACCTTCAAAAAGTTTTGTGACGAAGGTGAAGAACAACGTTAAGTAAAAATGTTTAACTTGCTAAATTGAATTACTATGCCAAGTGGAAAAAAAAGAAAGCGGCATAAGATGGCAACACATAAGCGGAAAAAAAGACTGCGGAAGAACCGCCATAAAAAGAGAAAGTAGTCTTTTAACCGCATAAGAAGATACTGAAGAACAAACAGCCACTGTGTTGTTTGTTCTTTTGTTGTATCTGTTGAGTCGTTCTTTGAAATAATGTATATTTAACTTAATACATGTTGTGAGTGCAGAACTATTTGTAGATGTAACTCCCGGCGAACTTGTTATTGCCTTGCTCGAAGACAGACGTCTCGTTGAACTGAGACGTGAACCAAGCAATGTGAAGTTTGCAGTTGGCGATATTTATCTGGGCAAAGTGAAAAAAATAATGCCCGGATTGAATGCTGCGTTTGTGGATGTTGGTTATGAGAAGGATGCATTTTTGCATTATCTCGATTTGGGACCACAATTCTTAAGTCTTAACAAGTATCTCAAACAGTCGAAAGCCAAAAAGGGAAGTGTCTCATTGCACAAATTCAAACCGGAAAACGATATTAATAAAAACGGAACCATCTCCGAAGTACTAACAGGTGGACAGGAAGTGCTCGTTCAGGTTGCCAAAGAGCCTATTTCAACCAAAGGGCCCAGGCTCACTTCCGAGATTTCCATTGCTGGCCGAAACCTCATTCTTATTCCTTTCTCCGACCGAGTTTCGGTGAGTCAGAAAATCGATTCTCCAGAAGAACGAAGCCGTCTGAAACGTTTGCTGCTCAGTATTAAACCCAAAAACTACGGTGTCATTATTCGTACTGTAGCCGAAGGGAAAAGAGTGGCCGAACTGGATAAAGAGCTTCGGACTCTTGTTAAACGTTGGGAAGATTCCATTGCCAGAGTTCGCGATATTAAGGCACCCGGACTTGTTCTCGGTGAAATTGGCCGTACCTCTGCTATTTTGAGAGATCTTCTCAATCCTTCTTTTCATTCGGTGTATATAAACGATATCGAAATCTTTAGGGAAGTAAAAGAATATGTAGAACTTATTGCTCCCGGAAGAGAAAAAATTGTAAAGCTTTATAAGGGGAATGCTCCTCTTTTCGACCAGTTTGGAATTGAAAAACAAATTAAGGCCCTTTTTGGGCGTACCGTCTCATTCAAAAGCGGCGCATATCTTATTATAGAACATACCGAAGCGCTGCATGTTATTGACGTAAACAGTGGCAACAGATCGCGCTCGGCATCCGACCAGGAATCAAATGCTGTGGAAGTAAACCTTGCTGCAGCAGAAGAAATTGCCAGGCAATTAAGGCTTCGGGACATGGGAGGGATCATTGTAGTCGATTTTATTGACATGCAATTATCCGAACATCGTCAGCGCGTCTTTGAAAAGATGAAAGAAGCCATGGATGCTGACAGAACCAAGCATAATATTTTGCCACTGAGTAAGTTCGGGCTGATGCAAATCACCCGTCAAAGAGTACGGCCCGAAATGCATATCGACACCAGTGAAAAGTGTCCCGTATGTAAAGGGAAGGGAGAAATTGCTCCCTCTATCCTGTTTGCCGATACTTTGAATGACAAAATCCGGTTTGTAGTGCAAGAGCTGAATAAGAAGAAGTTGACCCTGTGGGTTCATCCTTATATTTATGCCTATCTTAAGCAGGGATTTCCATCTCAGATTTTAAAATGGAAGTTCGATCTTGGATTTGGTATAAAGGTGAAACCCTCCGATTCTCTTGCGTTTCTTGAATATAAATTTTATGACGACAATACTCAGAAACAGATTATTCATCCCGGCGTGTAATTATTATACTCCGGCATCTGTTTATTACGTGTGAAGTTTTAATTCATAAAACATTGATAAACATACAGAAAGCCATTCTTTCGTTTCGAGAGGATGGCTTTTTTTGTTTTTGGCAGATTTCTTCTGTAAATTTAAGTGATAAAACAACCCGGAAAACAACTAAATCAAAACGCTATGACCAATTCCTCTTTAAATCGCCGCAATTTTCTGAAGTTGGGAACTGCTGCTACAGCAGGCTTTGTGGCCGGTGGCCGGAATCACGCATCTGCTAATTCTTTCAACCAGCTGAAAAAAAATGATGTAATTTACCGTACCCTTGGCAACACGGGTATCAGGTTGCCAATTGTAAGCATGGGCGTTATGCGTGCAGATAATCCCAATATTCTTAAGGCTGCCTATAATATTGGAATTACTCATTTTGATACCGCTCATGGTTATCAGGAAGGTAGAAATGAAGAAATGGTGGGTAACTTTTTTAAAGACAAACCTCGTGATTCATTTATTATTGCTACTAAAATCAATCCCGGACGTGACGCTTCGACCCGTGATTTTCTGGATATGCTTGATGTGAGTCTTCGTCGTTTACAGATGGAGTATGTTGATATTTTGTACCTGCATGCAGTTAGTGATACCAAGCACCTTTACAATGAGAATTTTATAGAAGCCCTGAAACTGGCTAAATCAGAAGGCAAGGTAAAACATGTTGGGTTTTCTACGCATCGAAATATGGCCGATTTAATCAATGCTGCCGTGGATAACGGTTTTTATGAAGTGATTCTTACCACCTACAATTTTCGATATGCTGATGACGAACATCTCAATAATGCACTTAAGCGGGCACACGATGCCGGGATCGGCATTATAGGGATGAAAAACATGGCTGGTGGCTGGCTTGATGAGCAGAAAACAAAGCCTGTTAACTGTAAGGCTGCTTTGAAATGGGCACTCTCCAATCCACATGTGCATACCTGTATTCCAGGCATTGTTTCTTACGAGATGTTGATGGAAAACTGGTCGGTGGCCTCCGATGTTCAACTGGATAATAAGGAAAAGAACGACCTTGAACTTGCACTGCACGAAACAGGAATGTTCTGCAAAGGTTGCAATGAGTGCGAAGGTCAGTGTTCACATCATTTGCCGGTTTCCGATCTGATGCGTTCCTATATGTATAATTATGCCTATTCTTACCCTGCTAAAGCCAGAGAAACGGTGCTGGCCGCGGGTGTTTCTGATAATCCTTGCAGCGGATGTATGGAATGTTCTGTTCATTGCCGTGCGGGATTTGATGTGCGAAAAAAGATCTCCGACATAGCAAGGATTCAGAATGTGCCCTCAGAATTTTTGGTTTGAGGTAATTTCCAATAGTCAGTTAAGAAAAGCTTAAACGCAGAAAAGCAATGACGCAAAATTTTTATATATAAGACCTAATTTTCGCTGAGGGTATATATTT
Organism: Anaerophaga thermohalophila str. Valhall; assembly: GCF_000250735.1. Classification (GTDB taxonomy): domain Bacteria; phylum Bacteroidota; class Bacteroidia; order Bacteroidales; family Marinilabiliaceae; genus Anaerophaga; species Anaerophaga thermohalophila_A. The sequence goes on along the minus strand of NZ_AHZV01000364.1, from coordinate 55,686 downwards.
ATTGATAAAAACTTTTACGAAAGCCAGGTTAACCCCGATTTCGGAAATCACTCATTTGGGTGAAGCATGAGACCAAATGAGATGATTTACTTTATCGAATCCGCATTGTGTCTTGTGCCATTGATTGTATAAACAATTCTTTATTTATATGAGAACTTTCTTTCTTTTACCGGCATTATTGGTCTCTTTTGCAGTATTTGCCGATTCGTTTCAGGCTCCGCATATTTCCGGTTGGGAGCAGGATGGAGAAATAGAAGTATTTGATTCTTCCAATCTGTTTGATCATATCAACGGGGCTTCAGAGTTTTACTTTAGCTACAACTTTCAGAAGTTGTGGGTTGTGCGTTACTCAAAAGGGGATGCCGAAATTACTCTGGAAGTTTACGACCATGGAGATCCGGTTCATGCTTATGGCATTTACAGCATGGAACGTCCGCCCGAAGCAAAGGTGAAGCGTATTGGAGCCCAGGGATATTACGAGGAGGCGATTCTTAATTTTGTAACAGGACGCTATTACGTTAAAATGAATTCTTACAGGGAGAAGGATGCCGGAAGCGGTGTGCTTTTGTCCTCCGCTCGTAATCTGGCCGATACTTTAAATGAGGACCATCAGCTGCCCGGGATCATCGAAGCCATGCCACGGGAAAATTTGATTGTTAATTCACGACAGTTTGTTTCAAATACTTTTATGGGGCTTGAATTTCTCGGTAGTGCTTATCGTGCAAATTATAAGACTGACAAAGGAAAACTGACTATGTTTGTTATTGAACGGCAAACTCATGACGAGGTGAAAGAGCTGATTAATAAGTATCACGAATTTGCCGGGCAGGAAATTGAAGAACCGGCGGAAGGGGATTTTGTTATTAAAGACCCTTTTAACGGAACAATTTATCTTTATTGGACCGGAAAATTCATTATTGGTTTCTCCGGTGACAATCTTAAACCACTGCGCCAGAAACTGCTCCGCGAAATGAAAGAAAATCTGGGAATTTAGCCTGCCTTTTAAAGGAACTTATCACACAGATTGCAATGCCCGGTTATGTTCCGGGTATTGTATTTTATAACAATTAGAATTCGCATGAAAGAATTTATACGTGATTTCTGTACCCGAATAGTCCCCAATAAACTCGCAAAAAAATTTTTACAGTATGTGTGTCTGTCCGGAAAGTGTCATTTACAAGGCTTGCGAAGTCCGAAAATACGGAGTTTACTCCTCGTAAATGAGTAATTTTCGGACGAGCATAACACAGTAAATGGCTCTTTATGGACAGACACTAATTATCGGGGCAGACAGTGAAAAGTAGTGGTAAACTTTGTAATAGATGATTTATGAATAAAGCAGGTTAAATCTTATATTTAAAAATCTCGTATCTATTGTAATCTGAAGACAGTCATAACTGCAAGATCACTTTTGTTTTTTCAACAAAATGGCCTACCTTGTTTTTGAGTTTCACTATTAATTTGTAAGTATTATGAGCAGTGGAAATCACTATGTTGAGCTTTCCAAAATATATAAACGCAAAAAGACCGACCAGGATATTTTTCAGGAACTGATGTCTTTCAAAGTAACCGAGGTTCTTTTGGTTGCTACCTATTATGATTCTTATTCGATTGTCAGGGAAGGACGTTTTTTCGACAAAATTTTCGGGGAATATCTTCAACTCAATCTTTTTTCAGCACCACGAATTACCAGCGTTGCCACTTATGATGAGGCTTTGTCGCTTATGGCCGAGCGCAAATTCGACATGGTTATCCTGATGGCCGGTCTCGATAAAAAGATGCCCGTATCATTAAGCCGGGAAATCCGGAGGTCTTATCCCGATTTACCCATTCTTCTGATGGTGAATAATAACGAAGATCTTAAGTATTTCGATGAACCTTCTTCGCCCGGGGGAAGTATTGATAAGGTATTTGTGTGGAACGGCGATTCACGGGTATTTCTTGCAATGATAAAATATGTAGAGGATAAGCTCAACGCCGAAAACGATGTAAAGGTGGGCGATGTTCGCATTATTCTTTTGGTTGAGGACTCTCAAAGGTATTACACCCGGTATCTTCCGATGCTCTATTCCATTATAATGACGCAAACACAGAATATTCTTACCGAAGAAACCTCGGATCAGACACATAAGATACTCAAAATGAGAGTTCGTCCCAAAGTTCTTTTAGTGAGTACCTACGAAGAAGCAGTGGAGATAGTGGACAAATATCTCGATAATCTTATCTGTGTTATTTCTGATGTTAAATATTCACGCAACGGGCAACCGGATGAAAATGCAGGTGTTGATCTGATTCGCTATGTAAAAAGCAAGGTTAATCTTCCTACCCTGCTTCAGTCTTCTGATCCCGGCAATGCGAAGAAGGCAGAGGAAGTGGGTGCCGATTTTATTGACAAAAATTCCGATACCCTGAGCATGGATATTTACAATTTCATCCATCAGAAACTTGGCTTCGGAAATTTTGTGTTTACCAATTCACGCGGAGTAACCCTGGCTACCGCAAGAAACCTGAAGGAGTTTATTCGGTGCCTGAAGGAAGTTCCTCCGGAGTCGCTTTTGTATCATGCCCGTCGAAACGGAATTTCTACCTGGCTCATGGCACGTGGAGAGATATCTATAGCCAAACGACTGCGACCATACAGAATTGAAGATTTTGAAAGCACAACAAAATTACGTCAGAAAATTCTTGATGTATTTGAGGAGGCCAGGATTGAGCGCATGAGGGGGCGTGTCGTTCAGTTCGATCCGGCCATGGTAAATATGGATCGGTTCGTTATGCGTATCGGCGACGGTTCTTTCGGAGGGAAAGGAAGGGGCCTGGCATTTCTCAGTAATTTTATCGAGAATATTGATTTTGCTTCCATTGTTCCTGATCTGAATATAAAAATTCCGCCTACAACCATTGTCGGGGCCGCTGAGTTTACCACATTTCTTGAGAAAAATAATCTTTTAAAGTCTATCTATGAAGAAAAGGATTTTGATCAGATAAAACAGAAAATAATAAATGCCAAACTCAGTAATGAAGTTGAAAGAAAGCTGCGTCAGTATATCGAGTACATGGATGCACCGATTGCTGTAAGGTCATCAGGACTTTTTGAGGACAGCCTTTTACAACCTTTTGCCGGTGTTTTTTCTACTTATGTCCTTCCGAATAATGATCCCAACCCCGAAGTGAGATTTAACCAGCTTGCAACGGCTGTAAAATTGGTTTATGCCTCTATTTTCAGTCCTACTGCCCGTGCTTATTTCGATGCGGTTCATTATAAAATTGATGAAGAAAAAATGGCGGTAATTATTCAGAAACTGGTGGGACAAAAAGCACACAACAGGTTTTATCCTCACGTTAGCGGCGTGGCACAGTCTTTCAATTACTATCCGTTTTCATATATGAAACCCGGCGACGGTTTCGCTGTAATTTGTGTCGGACTTGGCAAATATGTTGTTGGCGGTGAAAAAGCATGGCGTTTTTGTCCGCGTTATCCGGGTCTTGAACTAAGCTCACTGAGCGACCAGATAAAAGACTCGCAGGAATATTTTTATGCAGTAGACCTGGAAGAAGACAATGCCGATTTATTGAATGACGGGGAAGATGCCTTTATCAGAAAATTAGATATTAGTGAGGCCGAAGAAGACGGAAATCTGAAACATTGTGCCACTGTTTATGATATTAATAACGATCGGCTGGTCAACGATTTTTCCATTCGTGGCCCGAGAGTATTGAATTTCGCCGATATCTTAAAATATGATTTGGTTCCTTTGCCACGCACACTCGACATGTTGTTACGTTACTTCAGAGAGGCAATGGGGGCACCTGTTGAGATTGAGTTTGCTTTAGACCTGGATGAGGGAGATAAAGGCAATCCGACACTGTGGTTGTTGCAGATAAAACCTCTGATTCGTCTTGAAAAACATTTGGATGTGGATTTTTCTGAGGTCGAAGACGAACGTGTCATCCTGAAATCGGAGAAAGGGATGGGAAATGGCCGGTACAATCATATCCGGGATGTTATTTTTATGAATGTGGATAAATTCGACAGGACAAAGACCCGTGAAATGGCGGCTGAGATGGCCGGAATCAACAAAAAGATGGAAAAAGAAGAGCGCGAATATGTTTTAATAGGTCCCGGAAGATGGGGAACACGCGATCCCTTTACAGGTATCCCTGTATATTGGTCGCAAATTTCTCACGCACGGGTAATTGTTGAGATGGGGCTCCCGGATTTTCCGCTGGATGCATCTTTAGGTTCACATTTTTTTCATAACGTGACTTCAATGAATGTCGGTTATTTTTCAGTACACACCAAAAACAAAAATGAGTTTGTCGACCTTGAATTTTTAAGTAATCAGCAGGTGATTGATAACACAGGTTATTTTATTCATGTAAGATTTGATAAACCCTTGACAATTCTGATGGATGGTAAACAACAAAAAGCTGTGGTGATGTGGAATAAATAAAACGGGTGGCTGATGCGCACCCGTTTTCAGAAATTTATTGAAGTTGACTAATACCCTCGGTTGTCACACTTCTTTCAATTTTTTTAATCAATCCCTGCAGCACTTTTCCAGGACCGATTTCCGTGAAATGATCGGCGCCGTCGGCAAGCATATTCTGAACCGTCTGTGTCCACCTGACAGGTGCTGTGAGCTGCGCAATCAGGTTCTGTTTAATGTTAGCAGGATCGGTCTGCGGTTTGGCATCTGCGTTTTGATAAACCGGGCAAATCGGGATGTTGAATTGTGTATTGTTAATGGCGTCGGCAAGCTCGGCACGAGCAGGTTCCATCAGGGGAGAGTGAAAGGCTCCGCCAACGGGTAATTTAAGTGCTCTTTTGGCCCCCTTTTCTTTCAATAGCTCGCATGCCTTATCAATGCCTTCGAAGGTGCCGGAGATCACCAGCTGCCCCGGGCAATTATAGTTGGCTGCAACGACAATATCATCAATCGAATCACAGACTTCTTCAACAATGTTGTCATCCAACCCCACAATTGCTGCCATTGTTGACGGTTTTATCTCACAGGCTTTTTGCATGGCTAAGGCTCTCTGGTAAACCAGCTTTAAACCATCTTCAAAGGACAATGCCCCGGCAGCCACCAGTGCCGAAAATTCTCCTAAAGAATGGCCGGCTGTCATTTCGGGTTGAAACGAGTTTCCAAGTGTTTTGGCCAGAATAACTGAATGTAAGAAAATCGCAGGTTGTGTTACTTTTGTTTGTTTCAGGTCTTCCTCCGTTCCTTCAAACATAAGATCGGTGATGCGAAAGCCTAAAATCTCGTTGGCCTCTTCAAAAAGTTTTTTGGCTATGGGATCGTTCTCATAAACATCTTTTCCCATTCCAACGTATTGGGCGCCTTGCCCGGGAAATACGTATGCCTTCATTGTTTATTGGTTTTAATGAATTTACATTGATTTTCGGGGTTGCAAATATACAATTTGTTCCCGTCTTTTGTGGTTAAATACCGGGTTCACTCTTACAATAGTCAGTTAAAAAAAAGCCTAAACGCAGAGACGCAATGATGCAATGTTTTTATTATGATATAGTTGTGGCTTTTGTTGTTATTTGTGTAAACAATTAATTAGGTCTGTCCATAAAGTGCCATTTACTGTGTTACGCTCGTCCGAAAATTACTCATTTACTATGAGTAAAGTCCGTATTTTCGGACTTCGCAAGCCTTGTAAATGACACTTTCTGAACAGACACATGATAAGTAGGAAACTTTTCCTACTTTATAGACGAGCACTAATTACCAGACATCTGTAAAAGTTTAACGGAGTATTACTCTTAAAGACTCTTTTTGTCAATATCTTAAATCCAATAATCTAATGACCTGTTTGAGTGGCTGGAGCCGAAATTTCCCACAAATTCAGATAACTTAACCTGACTATTTTCTCAAGCTTTGACCAGTCTATTTTATCAAAATGGTCGAATGGCCCGTGATAATCGGGATGCCCTCCGGTATGAAACCAGATAATGGGAATATCCTCTTGCGCAAAAGGGGCATTATCACTTCCTCCCGTCGGATTTTCCACCGGGGCATATCGAATGTTTAAACCTAACCGGTAGCTCTTATTGTGCTGCTTGCTCAGTGCTTCAGCCGCATCCAATTTTGATGTGTAGATTAAAGAGACTGAAGAATCGGATATTTCCGGGTCCGGACTTCTCCCAATCATATCGTAATTGTGATAAAGCTTAATCCGTGATGGATTCTTGAAAGTCTTTACAAAATGCGTGGAGCCGTGCAAACCTCTCTCTTCGGCAGTCCATGCAGCAAAAATCATTGTGTGTTCAGGGGTGATCCCCGATTCGGAAAACGCTTTCGCCAGGGCTAAAACACCTGCGATACCTGAGGTATTGTCGTCAGCACCATTCCATATATAGCCGTCATAGAATCCCAGGTGATCATAATGGGCACCGATGACAATAAATTCATCTTTGTTTTTGCCTTCTATTTTTCCCACAATATTTGAGCTTTCAAAAGGTTCGGAATGAATGGTAGCCGACATTTGAATTGTGGGTTGTGTCCCCTTTCCCGTTATGTTTGGGGTGGAGCCTGAAATAATATCTTTCTGTTTGTTTTCTAATTCCGGGAAAAAATAAAAAAGTGTTCTGTGTGAAATGGTGAATACCGGAATTTTTTCAGAAGAAACCGTATTCGCCCTTCTTACAACTCGCTTGTATATTCCCGATGAATATTTGGTAAGTTCTTTTTCGGCATAAGCAGCCGACTCTCTTTTTTCTTTGAAAGGGAAAGGATTTTCTGGGTCAAATTCCAGGATGGCAATTACTCCTGCCTCTTTTGCTTTCTCTTCTTTTAGTCTCTCAAGTTCGCTCGTTGATAGTTCATTATATTTTTTGAATCCTTCGGAGAGCGAATCTTTTGCAGCCGGATATCCTGCCGCCCTGATCAAAATTTTATTTTCCGTGTTTTTCGGGAAAGTAACATCCGGGGCCTCATTTAACCCAAAGCCACCGAAAAAAAGTTTTCCGGAGATGACAAAAGAATGGTCAACGCGTTTATGAGCAAAATCAACTCCCTCATTAAGAATGATGCTTTTATTTTTAGCAGAAATTGTAATACCTGTTTCATCAACTGTTTCCCAGACCAAATCAACGGGTTGGAAATAGTTTGTCAGAGAAGAAGGTATTCTATGATCTTCATTTAAAGGAATTAAACCGCATTTTTTGAACTGTGATGCTATGTAATAAGCAGCCAGTTCAGCGCCTTTTTTGCCGGCTTCTCTTCCTTCAAGAATATCGGTTGAAAGAAATTCCAGATCGGCAGCCATTTCTTCTGCCTTTATATTTTGCAAGCCTTTGTTTTTTGCCTGTTGTTCTGTTTGGCTGAAAACGATGCCGGCCGGCACTACCAGAAGTGCAAGAAAAATTTTATATCGGTACATAATTCGAAAAGTTTAAATTTTGTTGCAAGGTAAAAAAGATATACAATACTTCGTCAAAAAGCAGAAGATACGGGCAGGGAAAAAATTCCAGAACATTAATCTTCGGATAAAACCATTTTTAACCAATTCTTTACAATAAAAAGTCAGATGTTGTTATGATTTTTCAATTGAAAATTAGTACTTTTGCACCGCTTTTTTGTGCAAAGAGGTGAAAAATATTGAGAATCAATGAGATTTTAATTGAAAAATACTACCTTTGCAACCCATTTTAAAAGAGTATTTTAAGTTTAAAATAGTTGAATATATGCCAACAATTCATCAGTTAGTAAAGAAAGGACGGAAGAAACAGGTGGAGAAAAGTAAGTCGCCTGCATTGAATGCTTGTCCGCAACGTCGTGGTGTTTGTGTGAGGGTTTACACTACTACACCCAAAAAACCAAACTCGGCCATGCGTAAAGTTGCACGTGTTAGGTTGACCAACGGTAAAGAGGTAAACGCCTACATCCCGGGCGAAGGTCATAACCTTCAGGAGCACTCAATTGTGCTTGTACGCGGAGGCAGGGTGAAAGATTTACCGGGTGTTCGTTACCATCTTGTACGCGGTGCCTTGGATGCTTCGGGTGTTGAAGGTCGCACACAGCGTCGCTCAAAGTATGGAACTAAACGTCCTAAGAAGTAATTAATGTTTCACTGTTTGGTTTTGTTTATTGGTTTGTAAACAAAGGTTGAGTAAATGACCATCGGTCGTTGAAGACACGGATGCAGCCAATAAAAATGCTAATAAACAAAAAGAAGAGATGAGAAAAAGTAAACCAAAAAGAAGAATTATTCTTCCCGATCCAAGATTCAATGATATTTTGGTGACCCAGTTTGTGAATAATCTGATGCTCGATGGTAAAAAGTCTGTTGCTTACGGTATTTTCTATGATGCTATAGACCGTATTGCCGACAAAGCAGAGAAAGAAGGTAAGTCACCACTCGAGATGTTCAAAAAGGCATTGGAAAATATTACCCCGGCAGTAGAGGTCAAAAGCCGCCGCGTTGGTGGGGCTACATTTCAGGTTCCAACGGAAATCCGCCCCGACAGAAAGGTGTCGGTTAGTATGAAAAACCTGATTGCATTTGCCCGTAAGCGCAGCGGTAAGTCGATGGCTGAAAAACTGGCTGCTGAAATTGTTGCGGCATATAACCAGGAAGGCGGAGCCTTCAAAAGGAAAGAAGATATGCACAAGATGGCTGAAGCCAACCGTGCTTTCGCTCATTTTAGATTTTAAACTTAACTTAAAAGAAGAGGATACCTTAATATTATGGCAAAGGCAGACTTGAAATATACCAGAAACATCGGAATCATGGCTCACATTGATGCCGGAAAAACAACCGCTACCGAGCGGATTTTGTTTTACACCGGTATGACTCATAAAATTGGTGAGACCCACGATGGTTCTGCTACGATGGACTGGATGGAGCAGGAGCAGGAGAGAGGTATTACCATTACTTCCGCTGCCATTACCACTCAATGGAAATATAATAACGAAGAATATAAAATTAATATCATCGATACCCCCGGCCACGTTGACTTTACTGTTGAAGTAGAACGTTCACTCAGGGTACTCGATGGTGCGGTTGCAGTTTTTTGTGCTGTAGGAGGTGTTGAGCCGCAATCTGAAACAGTGTGGCGTCAGGCTAATAAATATGGTGTACCCCGCCTGGGATTTGTCAACAAAATGGACCGTTCCGGCGCTAACTATTTTGAAGTAGTTCGTCAGGTGAAAGAGGTTCTGGGTGCCAATCCGGTGCCGGTTCAGATACCTATTGGAGCTGAAGATGACTTCCGGGGCGTTGTAGACTTAATTGAAAATAAGGCTGTTGTCTGGTTCGACGATGATGTTTTGGGAACAAATTATGCGCTTCAGGATATACCTGCCGATATGGCTGATGAGGTTGAAGAGTGGCGTGGAAAACTCATTGAGTCAGTGGCTGAGTACGATGACGAACTGATGGAGCGTTACTTTGAAGACCCTGATTCCATCACAAAAGAACAGCTGATTGAAGTCCTTCGAAAGGCAACTATTGACATGAAGGTTGTGCCCATGCTTTGTGGTTCGGCTTTCAAAAATAAGGGTGTTCAACGATTGATTGATGCCATTATCGGTTTCCTTCCCTCTCCTATTGATGTGGCCGAGATTGAAGGTACCAACCCCAATACCGGTAAAGTAGAAGCCCGTCCGCATGATGAGAACGCTCCCTTTACCGCTCTTGCCTTTAAGATTGCTACCGATCCTTTTGTAGGACGGCTGGCTTTTATGCGTGTTTATTCCGGGGTAATAAATGCTGGTTCGCAGGTCTGGAATTCACGAACTCAAAAAAAGGAGAGAATTTCCCGGCTTTACCAAATGAAGTCTAATAAACAGTTACCCAAAGATACCATATCTGCCGGAGATATTTGCGCCGGTGTGGGATTTAAAGACATCAGAACCGGTGATACGCTTTGCGATGAAAAACACCCCATTGCGCTCGAATCTATGGAATTCCCTGAGCCTGTGATTGGTATTGCCGTTGAGCCCAAAAGTCAGAAAGATATGGACAAGCTGGGTAACGGACTCTCAAAGCTGGCCGAAGAAGACCCGACATTCCGTGTCGAAACAGATGAAGAAAGCGGACAAACTGTAATTAGCGGAATGGGTGAATTGCATCTTGAAATCATTATTGACCGGTTGCGGCGAGAGTTTAAGGTTGAATGTAATCAGGGACGCCCGCAGGTTAACTATAAAGAAGCCATTACGAAAACCGTCGAACATCGAGAAGTATTTAAGAAACAGACCGGTGGTCGTGGTAAGTTTGCCGATATAATTGTTCGCATCGGTCCTGCCGACGAAGCCGCTGGGAAAGATGGCCTTCAGTTCATCGATCTTGTAAAAGGGGGTAATATCCCCAAAGAATTTATTCCTTCAGTAGAGAAAGGCTTCAAAGAAGCCATGAAAAACGGAGTTTTGGCCGGTTTTAATGTCGACAGTCTTAAAGTTGAACTGCTTGATGGTTCATTTCACCCCGTTGATTCTGACCAGCTTTCGTTTGAGATTGCTGCTCGTCAGGCATTTAAGGCAGCCTGCATGAAAGCTAAGCCGGTATTACTGGAGCCTATTATGAAGGTTGAAGTGGTTACCCCCGAAGAATATATGGGCGACATTATTTCTGATTTCAACAAACGACGTGGTCAGGTGGAAGGAATGGAATCCAAGGCCGGAGCCAGGGTTGTCAAAGCTAAAGTACCGCTTGCAGAAATGTTTGGTTATGTTACTGCTTTGCGAACCATTTCATCCGGCAGGGCGACATCTTCGATGGAATTCAGCCATTTTGAAGAAGTGTCCAGAAATATCGCCATAGAAGTCGTAAAAGAGGCAAAAGGTAAAGTTGAATTATTATAGAAACAGTTCTCATCAACGATTATGAATCAAAAAATAAGAATCAAACTAAAGTCGTACGATCACAATTTGGTGGATAAATCTGCCGAGAAGATCGTGAAGACGGTAAAGACTACCGGGGCTGTCGTCAGCGGTCCCATTCCGCTTCCCACGCATAAGCGGATTTTTACAGTTTTGCGCTCCACCTTCGTTAACAAGAAGGCCCGCGAGCAGTTTGAGCTGGCATCATACAAACGGTTGATTGACATTTACAGTTCGACAGCCAAAACCATTGATGCCCTCATGAAACTGGAACTTCCCAGCGGCGTGGAGGTTGAAATTAAAGTGTGATCTGAATTTTTAAATCTTTAAGCAATGCCAGGATTAATTGGAAAAAAAATCGGAATGACTTCCGTTTTCAGTGCCGAGGGAAAAAATATTCCATGCACTGTTATCGAAGCTGGTCCTTGCATCGTCACCCAGGTCAAAAGCAATGAGACCGACGGGTATGAAGCCGTTCAGTTGGCTTTTGACGAAAAGAGAGAGAAAAGTACCACCAATCCCATGAAAGGGCATTTTAAGAAGGCTGGTACCACTCCCAAGGCCAAGCTGGTTGAATTGAAAGATTTTGAACAGGAACTGAAACTGGGTGATGTTTTAACCGTGGATATCTTTGATGAAGATACTTTTGTCGATATCACAGGGATCTCCAAAGGAAAAGGGTTTCAGGGTGTTGTAAAACGTCACGGTTTTGGTGGCGTTGGCGATCAGACTCATGGTCAGCACAACCGACTAAGGGCTCCCGGGTCATTGGGAGGGTCTTCTTTCCCGTCGAGGGTGTTCAAAGGCATGAGAATGGCCGGCCGTACAGGCGGTGACCGAGTTAAAGTTGAAAACCTGAGAGTAATTAAAGTAATTCCCGAAAATAACCTGTTGATGGTTAAAGGGTCTGTTCCTGGACCTAAGGGTTCATATCTAATTATCGAAAAGTAATGGAACTGAACGTAGTTAACATACAAGGACAGGAAACCGGCAGGAAAGTGCAATTGCCCGACTCTGTTTTCGGTATTGAGCCCAATGATCATGCCATCTATCTTGATGTAAAACAGTATCTGGCCAATAACCGTCAGGGCACTCATAAGACAAAAGAGCGAGCAGAAATAGCCGGGAGTACCAAAAAGATCAAAAGACAAAAGGGTACGGGTACTGCCCGTGCCGGAAGCATTAAATCTCCCGTCTTTCGTGGCGGAGGCCGTGCTTTCGGCCCGAAACCCCGGGACTACCGGTTTAAGTTGAATAAAAAGTTGAAGCAACTGGCACGCAAATCGGCTCTTGCCTATAAGGCCAGAAACAACGCCATTGTTGTAGTAGAAGATTTTAAGCTGGAAGCACCAAAAACCAAAGAGTTTGTAAGTATTCGCAAGAATCTTAATCTGGACGGTAAAAAGACACTGATTGTTTTTAAGGAAATGGATCGTAACGTCTATCTTTCATCGCGAAATGTCCCGAAGTCTCAGGTTTCTACGCTTTCAGGTCTTAATACCTACAATATAATGAATGCCCAGTCGCTTGTTTTCGCCGAAAGTTCGGTTGAAGAAATCGCGCAACATTTTAACGCTTAACATACTGAGTCATGGATGTAATTATTAAGCCTATAGTAACGGAAAGAATGACGTGGCTTGGCGATACCCTGAACCGATACGGCTTTATAGTGGACAAAAGCGCCAATAAAATTGAGATTAAAAAAGCCGTGGAGGAAATGTATAGCGTTTCAGTTACCAGTGTAAATACAATGAATTATTCTGGTAAAGAGAAAACACGCTATACCAAAAGCGGTATCATCAGCGGGCGTACCAATTCTTTCAAAAAAGCAATTGTAACATTAGCCGAAGGAGATAAGATTGATTTCTTTAGCAATATTTAATTGACATGGCAGTAAGAAAATTAAAGCCCACAACACCGGGGCAGAGAAACAAAATTATTGGTGCATTTGACACGATTACCTCAGATGTACCAGAGAAGTCCTTATTGCGGCCACTGAAAAAGTCCGGCGGACGTAACAACACTGGAAAAATGACCATGCGTTACATCGGCGGCGGCCACAAGAGGAAGTACCGGGTAATCGATTTCAAGCGAAATAAAGACGGTGTTCCTGCAACAGTTGATTCCATTCAGTACGATCCCAATCGTAGTGCACGAATCGCTTTGCTGGTATATGAAGATGGTGAAAAACGGTACATTCTTGCACCTAACGGGTTGCAGGTTGGACACAAGGTGCAGTCAGGAACAGGAATTCCTCCCGAAATAGGAAATGCACTTCCATTGGGAGATATTCCACTGGGTACCATTGTCCATAATGTAGAACTGCATCCCGGTCAGGGAGGTGCACTGGCCCGTAGCGCCGGAACCTTTGCTCAGCTTTCTGCTCGCGAAGGAAAATATGCCGTTGTGAAATTACCTTCCGGAGAATCGAGGATGGTACTTACCACTTGTCGCGCCACTGTTGGTGCAGTTGGTAATTCCGACCATGCTCTTGAGCAATCGGGTAAAGCCGGTCGCTCACGCTGGCTCGGCCGTCGTCCGCGTGTTCGTGGTGTGGTTATGAACCCGGTCGATCACCCGATGGGTGGTGGTGAAGGCCGCGCTTCCGGCGGACACCCAAGATCAAGGAAAGGCGTTCTTGCCAAAGGTTATCAAACCAGAAACCGCAAGAAGGCTTCATCCAAGTACATTCTCGAAAGAAGGAAAAAGTAACCGGTTAATTGTTTTTGAATTATGAGCAGATCGTTAAAGAAAGGACCCTATATTCATTACAAGCTGGAACGTAAGATTTCAGAAATGAATGAATCCGGCAAGAAGTCGGTCATTAAAACATGGGCCCGTGCATCGATGATTGCCCCTGAGTTTGTGGGGCATACCATTGCGGTACATAACGGAAATAAATTCATTCCCGTTTATATTACCGAAAATATGGTAGGACATAAGTTGGGCGAATTTGCTCCTACGCGTACCTTCCGTGGTCACGCAGGGAGCAAAAAGAAATAATCGCCCGGGAGTTCTAATTTTTTAATGACAAAAAAATGGGTGCAAGAAAAAGAATAAGAGCAGAAAAATTAAAGGAAGCCAGGAAACAGGAATATGTGGCCAGGCTTCGCAATGTGCCTACTTCCCCCCGTAAGATGAGGCTTGTAGCCGATATGGTTCGGGGAATGGAAGTAAACCAGGCACTCGACGTCCTGAAGTTTTCCACCAAGGAGGCCTCCCGTCGTGTTGAGAAACTTTTGTTGTCAGCCATCGCCAATTGGAAAGAAAAAAACGAGGACGTCCGGCTGGAAGATGCCAATCTCTATATTAAAGAGATTTATGTGGACTCAGGTCGGATATTAAAGAGATTAAGACCAGCCCCACAAGGACGTGCACACCGCATACGTAAGCGGTCGAACCACGTTACCATTAAGGTTGACAGTAAGTTAGAAAATCAAGAAAATTAAATTGAGCTAGATGGGACAAAAAGTAAATCCAATAAGTAACAGATTAGGAATTATCCGCGGATGGGATTCCAACTGGTTCGGTGGGAAAGATTACGGCGATAAGCTGTTGGAGGACTCCAGGCTACGTAACTACCTCAATGCTCGTCTGGCCAAGGCCAGTGTTTCACGGATTGTAATTGAGCGTACACTCAAGCTTGTTACCATTACCGTATATACTGCCCGCCCGGGTATTATTATTGGTAAAGGCGGACAAGAGGTGGACAAGCTGAAAGAGGAGTTGAAAAAAATTACCGATAAGGAAGTACAGATCAATATTTTCGAAGTGAAACGTCCTGAAATGGATGCCCTTATTGTGGCCAATAACATTGCACGACAGCTCGAGGGGCGTATTGCCTACCGCCGTGCTGTAAAAATGGCCATTGCTTCCACCATGAGAATGGGGGCAGAAGGGATAAAAATTCAGGTTTCAGGCCGTCTGAACGGTGCCGAAATGGCCCGTTCCGAAATGTATAAAGAAGGTCGTACCCCCCTTCATACTTTCCGCGCCGATATTGACTTCGCTAAGGCCGAGGCCCTCACAAAAACCGGTTTGATTGGAATCAAAGTCTGGATTTGTAAGGGAGAAATTTACGGAAAACCCGATCTTTCACCCAACTTCAATGTGAAAGAGACCGGTGGTGGCCGTGGCAAAGGCGGATTCAAAAAGAGAAGAAAGTAGTCATTCGTTAACCTTTAATTGAACATTAACGATGTTACAACCAAAAAAAGTAAAATACAGAAGGCAACAAAAGGGAAGAATGAAGGGGAACGCCCAGAGAGGGCATGAACTGGCATTCGGCTCTTTTGGAATCAAATCGCTGCAAACGAAATGGATTACCGGTCGTCAGATTGAGGCCGCCCGTATTGCAGTGACACGTTATATGCAACGCCAGGGACAAATCTGGATACGTATCTTTCCTGATAAACCAATTACCAAAAAGCCTGCGGAAGTTAGGATGGGAAAAGGGAAAGGTAGCCCCGAAGGATTTGTTGCCCCGGTAACACCCGGACGCATGCTTATTGAATGCGACGGAGTACCTTACGATGTAGCCAAAGAAGCCCTGCGTCTGGCTGCTCAAAAGCTACCCGTTACTACCAAGTTTGTAGTGCGTCGGGATTTTGTTGAATCTTCAAATGAATAAGAGGTATGAAAAGTTCTGAAATTAGAGAAATGACACCTCAGGAAATTGAGGAGCGCATCGACACCTTAAGTCAGGAGCTGGTTCGCATGAAACTTAATCATACCATTTCTCCTTTGGAGAATCCTATGAAGATTAAGCAGACCCGCCGTGACATTGCACGCATGAAAACAATTCTGCGTCAGAAGCAATTAAATGAAAAACAGTAAGTAGATGGAAACCAGAAATCTTAGAAAAGAAAGAACAGGTGTTGTCGTGAGCGACAAGATGAACAAGTCCATCGTTGTTGCTGTCGTGGTTCGTGAGAAACACCCCATGTACGGGAAATTTGTGAAAAAGACAAAGAAGTTTCACGTGCACGATGCCGAAGATGCCTGCAATATAGGGGATACCGTCCGGATTATGGAAACCCGGCCCCTGAGCAAAACCAAACGTTGGAGATTAGTTGAAATCCTTGAAAGAGCTAAGTAATCATGATACAGCAAGAATCCAGATTGAATGTTGCCGACAATAGTGGCGCCAGAGAAGTGCTCTGTATCCGGGTCCTCGGTGGTACCGGACGCAGATATGCTTCGGTAGGCGACCGTATTGTGGTAACTGTTAAGAGTGCCCTGCCTTCAAGCGATATGAAGAAAGGCACCGTTAGTAAAGCGGTGGTCGTTCGTACCAAAAAAGAAGTTAGGCGCGCCGACGGCTCTTATATCCGTTTCGACGATAACGCCTGTGTGCTTATCAATAACCTGGGCGAGATGCGTGGGACACGTATCTTCGGCCCCATACCGCGTGAATTACGCGACGGATACATGAAAATTGTTTCATTGGCGCCTGAAGTGCTTTAAATTTTAAAGAGTTAAGAAATTATGGGAAAATTACATGTCAAAAAAGGCGACATCGTTATTGTCAATGCCGGTGTCAACAAAGGACAGGAAGGAAGAGTCCTGGAGGTCTTTCCCGAAAAGAAGCGCGCCATCGTGGAAGGGGTTAATATGGTAAGTAAGCATACCAAACCCAATTCTGAAAACCCACAGGGCGGAATCATCAAGAAGGAGGCCCCGATTCATATTTCCAATCTAAACCTGAAGGACCCTTCTTCAGGAGAAGCCACCCGTATTGGTCGCAGACGAAACGACCAGGGAAAATTGGTTCGTTATTCTAAAAAATCAGGAGAGGAGATCAAGTAATGAGCTATACACCGACATTAGAAAAACAGTATAAAGAACAAATTGTACCGGCTCTTATGAAAGAGTTTGGCTACAAAACGGTGATGCAGGTACCCAGATTGGAGAAAATTGTTCTTAATCAGGGGGTAGGTGATGCTGTGGCCGATAAGAAATTAGTTGATGTAGCTGTTAATGAATTAACAACAATCACAGGCCAGAAAGCTGTACCCAGATACTCAAAGAAAGATATCTCCAATTTTAAGTTGCGTAAAGGAATGCCCATCGGTGCAAGCGTTACGCTGCGCCGCGATAATATGTACGAATTTCTGGAACGTTTAATTCGTGTTGCATTACCACGTATTCGCGACTTCAAAGGTGTGAACAGCAAACTCGACGGGCGTGGAAATTATACCCTCGGCGTTGAGGAGCAAATCATTTTTCCTGAAATTAATATTGACGCGGTGAATAAAATTATGGGTATGAATATTACCTTTGTCACCTCAGGAAAAACCGATGAAGAAGCTTATGCTTTACTCCGGGAATTCGGCTTACCGTTTAAAAATCTTAAAAAGAATTAGTTAATATGGCAAAAGAATCCATGAAAGCCCGTGACAGAAAGCGGGAAAAACTTATTGCCAAATACGCAGAGAAAAGGGCGCGTCTGAAAGCAGAAGGCGATTACGAGGCATTGCAAAAATTACCTCGTAATGGTTCTCCGGTCAGACAACATAACCGGTGCAAAATTACCGGACGTCCTAAAGGATATATGCGTCAGTTTGGTGTTAGCAGGATTACTTTTCGTGAACTGGCTTCTGCCGGATTAATCCCCGGTGTAAAAAAAGCCAGTTGGTAAGGAGAGTAAGTGTTAAATATTGTCCCGCTTCCGGGATCAATTTAAACTTAAGAAGATGACAGATCCAATTGCAGATTACCTGACACGAATCAGGAACGCCGTCATGGCACGGCACAGGGTTGTGGAGGTACCTGCCTCCAACCTGAAAAAGGAAATGACCAAAATATTGTATGATAAAGGTTATATCCTTAACTACAAGATCATGGAAGACGGTAAGCAGGGTATCATTAAAATTGCCCTGAAGTACGATCCCGCTTCCAAAGAACCGGCCATTAAAAAGTTGATGCGTGTGTCCACACCCGGTTTGAGAAAATATACCGGATATCGCTCGGTACCGCGTGTTCTCAATGGCCTGGGTATTGCGATCATATCCACCAGTAAAGGGGTTATGACAGATAAAGAAGCCCGCAATGAAAAGGTGGGTGGTGAAGTTTTGTGTTACGTATATTAAAAAGGAGGTTTTAGTTATGTCAAGGATAGGAATTTTACCAATCAGCATACCTTCCGGTGTTAACGTAACGGTCAAGGATAATGTGGTTACCGTTAAAGGTCCGAAAGGAGAACTTCACCAGGAAATTAATCCCGATATGATCGTTGAAGTTAATGACGGAAATATAGAAGTGAAAAGGCCCTCAGACGAGAAAAAGCACAAGGCCATGCACGGATTGTACCGCTCCCTCATCAATAACATGGTTATTGGCGTATCTGAAGGATACAAGAAACAGCTTGAGCTTGTGGGGGTTGGTTATCGTGCACAAAATAACGGGCAAATTCTGGAACTCTCGTTGGGATATTCTCACGCCATTCATATTGAGTTGCCCAAAGAAGTTAAAGTGGAAGCTAAAACCGACAGAAAAAGTAATCCCCTGATTACGCTTGAATCGGCTGATAAGCAGCTTCTGGGTCAGGTTTGTGCCAAATTACGTTCGTTGCGTAAACCGGAACCTTACAAAGGAAAAGGTGTTCGCTATCTTGGTGAACAAATTCGTCGCAAGGCTGGTAAGAGTGCTAAGGTTTAATCTGAGTAAATAAGTTATTTGATATGGCTTTTTCAAAACTAAATAGAAGACTGAAAATCAAAAAGCGTGTTCGGAAAAATATTTCCGGTACCGCCGAAAAACCCCGGATGTCGGTTTACCGCAGCAACAAACAAATTTCTGTTCAACTGATTGACGACAAATCGGGGAATACACTGGTGGCAGCATCTTCCCTTGTTAAGGATATTGCTTCACAAAGTGGAAATAAAAGTGAAAAGGCTGCCATGGTTGGTAAATTGATTGCCGAAAGAGCCCTTAAAGCCGGAATCGAAAATGTTGTTTTCGACCGGAACGGGTATTTGTATCATGGTAGAGTTAAACAATTGGCCGATGCTGCAAGAGAGGCCGGTCTTAAATTCTAAACATTATGGCTGGAAATACTAAAAAAGTTAGGAATAATAACGATATCGAACTTAAAGACCGCCTGGTAGCTATTAATCGTGTTACCAAAGTGACGAAAGGTGGACGCACATTCAGCTTTTCTGCTATTGTCGTGGTTGGTAACGAAGATGGTATCGTAGGCTGGGGCCTCGGGAAAGCCAATGAGGTTACTACCGCTATTGCCAAAGGCGTGGAAGCGGCTAAGAAAAATCTAGTGCGCGTTCCGGTTCTTAACGGAACCATTCCCCATGAGCAGGTCACAAAATATGGTGGTGCACAAATTTTTATGAAACCTGCATCGCATGGTACCGGTCTTGTGGCCGGAGGTGCTATGCGTGCAGTTCTTGAAAGTGCAGGTGTTACTGATGTATTGGCTAAATCTCAAGGTTCGGCCAACCCTCACAACCTCGTGAAGGCTACTATTAACGCATTATGTGAAATGCGTGATGCCCGCACTGTTGCACAACAACGCGGAGTGACCCTGGATAAAGTTTTTAACGGATAAAATACTTTAAAATGGCTAAAATAAAAGTGACCCAGGTTAAAAGTCGCATCAGGTGCAACAAACAGCAAAAACGCACACTCGATGCACTTGGCCTGAAGAAACTGAACGGTACCGTGGAACATGAGGACACTCCTAATATCCTCGGGATGATAGAAAAAGTAAAACACCTGGTGAGTGTTGAAAGATAATTTTGGTTGAACGTTTTATCGCTATAAATCATGGAATTACATAATCTTAAACCAGCAAAAGGCTCCACCCACTACAGGAGACGCCTTGGACGCGGGCCGGGTTCCGGACTGGGAGGTACCTCTACCCGTGGTCATAAAGGGGCCAAATCACGTTCGGGATATTCCAAGAAACTTGGTTTCGAAGGTGGCCAAATGCCTTTGCAGAGAAGAGTACCGAAATACGGGTTTAAAAATATTAACCGTAAAGAGTATAAATCTATTAATGTACGTACGATTCAATATCTTGTTGATAAACTGAATGTAACGGATTTTACACCTGAAGTACTTTACAACGCAGGTCTTGTTGGTAAACATGATCTGGTAAAAGTTTTAGGTGATGGCGAACTCAAAGCAAAGGTGAATGTTAAAGCACATGCCTTTTCAAAGAAAGCTAAGGAAGCCATTGAAGCTGCTCAGGGAACTGCCGAAGAATTATAGACAGAGCCAGGCCCTTACTCGTTTTTTATGCGTGAGGGCCCTTGTTTGTCTGTTAATATAGAAAATTATACTCATGAAGTTTTTAGAAACCATCCGAAATATCTGGAAGATAGAGGACTTAAAGTCCCGTATTTTGACCACACTTGGTTTTATTCTTATCTACCGTTTGGGGTCGTTTGTTGTTATTCCGGGTATTGATCCAAATCAATTGGCCAATCTGGAGGCCCAAACCAGCAGTGGTGTTCTCGGACTATTGAACATGTTTTCCGGAGGTGCATTTTCCAATGCTTCGATTTTTGCGTTGGGGATTATGCCTTATATCTCTGCCTCTATTGTTGTTCAGTTGCTGGGAATTGCTATACCATATTTTCAACGCTTGCAGCGGGAAGGTGAGAGCGGACGTCGCAGGATCAATCAGATAACCCGCTATCTGACGGTTATTATACTATTGTTCCAGGCGCCCGGTTATATTGCCAACCTGCATGCACAATTGCCCGATACAGCTTTTGCCACCTCAGGATGGGGCTTTACAGTAACTTCTACTATTATTCTCACAGCCGGTTCAATGTTTGTTATGTGGCTGGGAGAGCGAATTACAGATAAGGGTATTGGTAACGGTATTTCACTGATTATTATGATTGGTATTATAGCCCGTTTGCCTTTTGCTGTAATTGCCGAATTCGTTTCACGTCTTGAAGAAGGCGGAGGTCTTGTAATGTTGCTTATTGAGTTGGTCGTTTTGTTCTTTGTTTTTGCAGGCACTATACTTTTGGTACAGGGAACCCGGCGTGTGCCGGTTCAGTATGCTAAACGGATTGTTGGCAATAAACAATATGGTGGTGTGAGACAATATATTCCACTCAAGGTTAATGCAGCGGGAGTAATGCCTATTATCTTTGCTCAGGCTATTATGTTTATCCCTATTACCATAGCCGGTTTTGCCGAAAGTGAGGCTGCAACCGGCTTTGCTGCTACCTTTGCCGATTTCACCGGGTTTTGGTACAATTTCACGTTTGCTTTATTGATTATCCTTTTTACTTATTTCTATACCGCTATAACAATTAATCCGCAGCAAATGGCTGAGGATATGAAACGTAACGGCGGATTTATACCGGGAGTGAAACCGGGGAAAAAAACAATGGAATTTCTTGATTCGGTGATGTCAAAAATTACACTGCCAGGGTCAATTTTTCTGGCCATTGTAGCTATTCTTCCTGCTTTTGCTATGTTGGCAGGTGTAGATCAGACATTTGCGCAGTTTTATGGAGGTACATCACTCCTGATTCTCGTTGGTGTGGTTTTAGATACACTTCAGCAAATTGAAAGCCATTTGCTGATGAGACATTATGATGGATTAATGAAATCGGGAAGAATTAAAGGACGTACCGGCGGAGGTGCTGCAATGTATTAACAGAAGGGTTGGTTATTTGGAATGATCTATTTGAAGACGAAAGAAGAGATAGAGTTGCTTCGTGAAAGTAACATGCTGGTAGCTAAAACACATGGCGAAATTGCCAGAATGATAGAACCAGGTGTTACCACGTTAAAGCTGGATAAAGTTGCAGAAGAGTTTATCAGAGATCATGGAGGTGTTCCTGCTTTTCTGAATTATCAGGGGTTTCCCAATTCTCTGTGTACGTCGGTCAATGATCAGGTTGTTCATGGCATTCCGAACGATACACCGTTAAAGGATGGAGATATTGTTTCTGTTGATTGTGGTGTTTTACTTAACGGTTTCTATGGAGATTCTGCCTATACCTTTTGCGTTGGCAATGTTGATGAAGAAATCCGGACGCTCCTTGATGTAACAAAAACATCTTTGTACAAAGGGATTGAACAGGCAGTAGAAGGGAAAAGAGTAGGTGATATTGGATATGCTGTTCAGTCGTATGCCGAAAAATACGGTTTCTCTGTTGTCAGAGAAATGGTTGGTCACGGTGTCGGTAAAAACCTTCATGAATCGCCCGAGGTTCCAAATTACGGCCGAAGAGGCAATGGCGTGAAACTTAAAGAAGGAATGGTAATTGCCATTGAACCAATGATCAATTTTGGCAAGAGACACATTGTACAGGAAGCCGATGGTTGGACTATTCGTACAAAAGACCGTAAGGTTTCTGCTCATTTTGAGCATACTGTTGCAGTAGGGAAAAATGAAGCTGATATATTATCCAGTTTTAAATTTGTAGAAGAAGTATTACATTTGCAGTCTGAAAAATAAAAAGATACACAGCTTATGGCCAAACAAGCTTCTATAGAACAAGACGGTACAATTATCGAAGCACTGTCCAATGCCATGTTCCGCGTGGAATTGGAAAACGGGCATATCATTACAGCCCATATATCCGGCAAAATGAGAATGCATTATATTAAAATTTTGCCGGGCGACAGGGTTAAGGTGGAAATGTCGCCTTACGACCTGACCAAAGGGAGAATTAGTTACAGGTACAAATAATCAAAGAAATATTGACATGAAAGTTAAAGCATCCGTTAAGAAGCGTAGCTCCGACTGCAAAATAGTTCGGCGCAAGGGACGCTTATATGTGATTAATAAGAAAAACCCGAAGTTTAAACAACGTCAAGGATAAAATTTTCGAATATGGCAAGAATTGCAGGTGTAGATATTCCTACCCATAAAAGAGGAGAAGTTGCTCTGACCTACATTTATGGTATCGGACGGAGCACTGCCGGAAAGGTGCTTGATAAGGCCGGTGTTAGCCGTGATACCAAAGTCAAGGACTGGTCCGATGAACAGTTGACAAAGATTCGTGAGATTATTAGTTCAAGTGTTACTACCGAAGGAGAACTGAGGTCTCAGGTTCAGCTTAACATCAAACGATTGATGGATATTGGATGTTACCGTGGTATTCGCCACCGTATCGGCCTTCCGGTAAATGGTCAGTCGACAAAAAACAATGCCCGTACACGTAAAGGCAAGAAGAAAACTGTTGCTAACAAGAAGAAATAATTAGTGAGTTATGGCAAAAAAGACGGGAAGTCAAAGAAAAAAAGTTGTTAAAGTGGAAGCCGTGGGACAGGCCCACATTCATTCTTCCTTTAACAATATCATTGTCTCACTGACCAATAACAACGGTCAGGTGATTTCGTGGTCCAGTGCCGGTAAAATGGGTTTCCGTGGTTCTAAAAAGAACACACCGTATGCTGCACAGATTGCCGCCAGCGATTGTGCAAAAGTGGCACACGACCTTGGACTGAGAAAAGTTAAAGTATTTGTTAAAGGCCCCGGTAATGGTCGTGAATCAGCTATTCGTGCGATTCATTCCAGTGGCATCGATGTTACAGAAATTGTTGATGTAACTCCGCTTCCACATAACGGATGCCGTCCTCCCAAAAGAAGAAGAGTTTAATTGTTTAACTAGTTGTTAACCATAAGTTTTTGATTTTGAGTTTTGAATTATGGTGGGTTATATTATTAACCTCCTCTCTATAATCTTGCGGCTGTCATATTCATCATTTGAAATCAAAAATTTAAAATCAAAAATTTAGTAGAATGGCTAGATATATTGGTCCAAAAACCAAAATCGCCCGTAAATTTGGGGAGTCCATTTACGGACCTGATAAGTATTTCGAAAGGAAAAATTATCCTCCCGGACAACATGGAAATTCACGTCGCCGGAAAACCAGCGAATATGGTGTACAGCTGAAGGAAAAACAAAAGGCTAAGTATACTTATGGTTTGCTGGAAAAGCAGTTCCGCAATTTATTTAAAAAGGCTACCAGTAAAAAGGGAATTACCGGTGAAGTTTTACTCGGATTGCTTGAATCACGACTCGATAATGTGGTTTATCGTATGGGGTTAGCACCTACACGTGCTGCTGCACGGCAGTTGGTCTTGCATCGCCATATCACAGTAGACGGGAATGTTGTTAATATTCCTTCTTATACACTTAAACCCGACCAGATTGTCGGAGTTCGTGAAAAATCAAAATCGCTCGAAGTGATTAATACTTCGTTAAGTAATTCAAGTGTTCAGAAATATTCCTGGCTGGAGTGGGACGAAAGTTCCATGCAGGGTAAATTTCTTAATGTGCCTGAAAGGTCTGAAATACCCGAAAATATTAAAGAACAGTTGATCGTTGAATTGTACTCTAAATAATATATTCTTATGGCAATATTAGCGTTCCAAAAACCTGACAAAGTCATTATGCTCGAGGCTGACGATAAATTCGGGCGATTCGAATTTCGTCCTCTTGAGCCGGGATATGGTATTACTATTGGAAATGCCTTAAGAAGAATCTTGTTGTCCTCACTCGAGGGATATGCGATAACAACTGTGAAGATTGAGGGTGTTGACCATGAGTTCTCCAGCATTCCGGGGGTTGTGGATGATGTTACCGAAATTATTCTGAATCTTAAGCAGGTCAGGTTTAAGCAATCTGTAGAAGACCACGATCAGGAAAAAATTACCGTTAATATAACCGGTAAGGAAGTTCTGAAAGCTGGTGATTTCGAGCAATTTCTTAACGGGTTTAAAGTGCTTAATCCCGAACTCGAGATTGCTCACATGGACCCTGATGTTAAGATTCAAATGACACTTACCATCGGCAAAGGAAGAGGGTATGTTCCGGCCAGCGAAAATGCGAACGCCGACCAGGAGCTTGGTACTATTGCCATTGACTCTATCTATACGCCAATACGTAATGTGAAATACGATGTCGAGAACTTCAGGGTAGAGCAGAAAACCGACTACGAAAAACTAATTCTGGAAATCCAGACCGATGGATCTATCCATCCGAAGGATGCACTGAAAGAAGCTTCCAAAATATTGATTCAGCACTTTATGTTGTTCTCGGACGAAAAAATTACCTTGGATTCTGAAGAAAAGACCAGTGGTGATGAGTTCGACGAGGAAGTACTTCATATGCGTCAGATGCTGAAGACCAAACTTGTGGATCTGGATCTTTCTGTACGTGCCCTTAACTGTCTTAAGGCTGCAGATGTTGAAACACTTGGTGAGTTGGTTCAATATAACCGGAACGACTTGCTGAAATTCCGCAATTTCGGGAAAAAGTCGCTTACCGAACTGGATGACCTTCTGGATAACATGGGTCTGAATTTCGGTATGGATATTTCGAAGTATAAATTAGACAAGGAATAATTGAAATGAGACATAGAAAGAAATTTAATCACTTAAGCCGCACGAGTGCTCATCGTAAGGCCATGCTCTCCAATATGGCGAGTTCTCTTATCATTCATAAGAGAATAAAAACTACGGTTGCCAAAGCAAAAGCCTTGCGCATGTATGTGGAGCCTCTGATCAATAAGTCCAAAACCGACAACACCCATTCACGCAGGGTTGTATTCAGCCATTTGCAGAACAAAGAAGCTGTATCCGAATTGTTTCGTGATGTATCAGAGAAGGTGGCCAATCGTCCCGGTGGATACACAAGGATTCTGAAGCTTGGGAATCGCCAGGGTGATGCTGCAGAAATTTGTTATATAGAACTTGTTGACTATAACGAAAACATGTTGTCGGCCAAATCCGATGGTGCCGAGAAAAAACGCACCAGAAGAGGTCGTCGTGGTGGGGCTAAAAAGTCAGGTGCTCAGCCAGTAGCTGAAACTAAGGTTGATTCATCTGCCGATACACCTTCTGAAACTTCGACTGAAACTGCTTCTGCCGGAGTTGCTGCAGAAAATTCATCTTCCAAAGCATCAGAGGAAAATACTGAGGAGGTAAAAAATGAATCTGCAGAAACCTCGAAAGAGCAGGCTTCCGATAGCGAACAAGAAGAAAAGAAAGAATAATAAACCGGTTTAAGGTTTTTTGATTTAAAAATTCTTAAAAAGGGGATAAAGGGTTATAGCTTTATCCTTTTTTTTTGACAAATTGCCAGGATGTTATGATATTTGAATGCCGGAAAAACCGGATATTCTATTTCATTCGGAAAATTGATAATTAACTGATATAAAACAAAAAAGTTATGGGACAAATTGCGAATGTTCACGCCCGTGAGATTCTTGATTCACGAGGTAACCCTACCGTTGAAGTGGAAGTAACTCTCGACTGCGGTATTATCGGCCGGGCTGCCGTTCCTTCCGGAGCGTCGACCGGCGAGAATGAAGCTCTTGAATTGCGTGACGGTGATAAGAACCGTTACCTTGGAAAAGGAGTTCTGAAAGCTGTTGAAAATGTCAATAATGTAATCGCACCTGCTTTGGTTGGAATGAACTCGCTTGACCAGGTAGGAATTGATAATAAAATGCTGGAGATGGACGGCACCAAAACAAAAAGCAAGCTTGGTGCCAATGCAATCCTCGGGGTCTCTCTTGCAACAGCCAAAGCTGCTGCAGAATATCTTGATCTGCCTCTTTATCGTTATATCGGCGGAACCAATGCTGTAACGCTTCCTGTTCCTATGATGAATATTATTAACGGAGGTTCACACTCCGATGCTCCTATCGCTTTCCAGGAGTTCATGATCCGTCCTGTTGGTGCTAAGAGTTTCCGCGAAGGTCTCCGTATGGGAGCAGAAGTTTTCCATGCGTTGAAGAAAGTCCTTAAAGACCGCGGACTTAGTACTGCCGTTGGTGATGAGGGTGGTTTTGCTCCTGAACTGGAAGGTACCGAAGATGCTTTGAATTGCATTATTAAGGCTATCGAAAATGCCGGGTATAAGCCCGGACGCCTCGAGGAAGGCGGTCAGGTTTCGATTGCTCTTGACTGCGCTGCTTCAGAGTTCTTTGAGAACGGGGTTTACGATTATACCAAGTTTGAAGGGCCGAACGGAGCCAAGCGTAATTCTACAGAACAGGCCGATTATCTTGCTGAACTGATCGGAAAATATCCTATTGATTCTATTGAAGATGGTTGCGATGAAGGCGACTGGGATGGTTGGGTCAATTTAAATAAGAAAATTGGCGATAAGTGCCAGCTTGTTGGTGACGACCTTTTTGTAACGAATGTTGAATACCTTCAAAAAGGCATCGAGATGGGAGCAGCCAATTCAATACTTATTAAAGTTAACCAGATTGGTACGCTTACAGAAACCCTTAATGCTATTGAAATGGCTCACCGTGCCGGATATACTTCTGTGACTTCCCATCGCTCTGGTGAAACA
Source organism: Anaerophaga thermohalophila str. Valhall (assembly GCF_000250735.1). Taxonomy (GTDB): domain Bacteria; phylum Bacteroidota; class Bacteroidia; order Bacteroidales; family Marinilabiliaceae; genus Anaerophaga; species Anaerophaga thermohalophila_A. The sequence goes on along the minus strand of NZ_AHZV01000364.1, from coordinate 28,538 downwards.
GAAGATGCAACCATTGCCGACATTGCTGTTGCTACTAACAGCGGACAGATTAAGACCGGTTCTCTGAGCCGTTCGGATCGTATGGCTAAATACAATCAACTGCTTCGCATTGAAGAAGAACTTGGCGATGCAGCCGTTTATGGATACAAGAAAATTGTAAGAAAATAATTTTTTTGTTTGACATCTGTAAGGTAGTTTTAATAACTATCCCACATCTAACACAAAGAGGCCGGACAGCGGAATTTCCCTGTCCGGCTTTTTTGTCTCACCCGGGGGAGGCAGAACAATTTTAATTTTTTTTTGTTTGATTAGCAGGTTTTGACTTCTTATTTCTTTATTGCCGAATCAACCAATTTAACTAATTATAATTTTTTAGAATATGGATTATATTAAAGAAAAACTCATCACCATTGGACGGCCTCAGGCCGAATTGGTAAAAAAAATCCAGAAGGAACATGGCGACAAGGTTATTCAGGAAGTTACCCTCGATCAAGTGTTTTCCGGGATGAAAGGTGTGGTTTCATTACTTACCTGTACCTCAAAACTCGATCCTGACGAAGGAATCCGTTTCAGAGGGTATTCAATTCCCGAATTACGTGAAAAACTTCCCAAAATCAATGAAGGTGGAGAACCATTACCCGAAGGATTATTTTATCTGATGTTGCTTGGAGAGCTTCCCACAGATGATGATGTGAAGTTTCTTAGTGAATCCTGGGCCCAAAGAGCTCAAAACATACCGCCGCATGCATTTGATGTCATTAATGCATTGCCCAAAAGTGCTCATCCAATGATTCAGTTTAATGCTGCTATTTTGGCTATGAGCACCGAATCTCACTTTAGGCGCGCCTATCTTGCAGGAATGGATAAAAAGGATTACTGGGACCCTATGTATGAAGGTGTAATGGATTTGATCAGCCGCCTGCCGGTGATTGCAGCCTATATTTACAGGCGGGTTTTTCACGATGAGCAGTATATAGATATCGATCCTTCGATTGACTGGGCAGGGAATCTTGCCCATATGATGGGGTTCGACAGCGAGGAGGTAAAGCGTCTGATGCGGTTGTATATGGTAATCCATGCGGATCATGAAGGCGGTAATGTTTCGGCACATACCACACATCTGGTGGGCTCGGCACTATCCAATCCTTATTACAGCTTTTCTGCCGGTATGAACGGTCTTGCAGGCCCGCTTCACGGTATGGCCAACCAGAATGTTATGCACTGGCTCCAGCGGATGATTGATGAGTTGGGCACTGACGCCCCCACAACGGATCAGGTTCGGGAGTATGCCCAAAAAACTCTTGATTCGGGCAGGGTAATACCCGGGTATGGCCACGCTGTTTTGCGTAAAACCGATCCCCGTTTTGCTGTTCAGCTCGATTTTGCCAATAAGTATATTCCCGAAGCACCTTTGATTAAGCTGGTCAAGCAGGTTTATGAGGTTGTTCCGGATATTTTGGGGCGGACAGGGAAAGTAAAAAATCCATGGCCTAATGTCGATGCTATATCCGGAAGTTTGTTATCGAGCTATGGTATTACAGAGTATCCTGTGTATACAATGCTTTTTGGAGTTTCCAGGGCATTGGGAGTACTCACCCAGCTTATATGGGACAGGTTGTACGGTCTGCCTATTGAACGGCCCAAATCGCAGAACCTTGAATGGTTTATGGATAAGGTTGGTTTTAATAGCCCGGCCGCTGAAGCGAAATAACCAGACATCTAAACCTGCTTTAAGAATGAAGCAGGTTAAATTGGTCAAAATCCGGTGGTGCTTTTTTAATGAGCATTACCGGATTTTTTAATTTAGTTTTTTTATATTTTCGTGATGCCTTCTGTATGAATGAGTGCGGTATAAAAAGCATATTTTTGTCAAAATTAAGGCGTTTTAAATTTTTGTTCCGGAGTTAACTTATTGTTAATGAGGATGCAAAAACTTAAAACAACACAGAGTTTGGCAACAAAGATGCTTTTTAGACCGGGCTCATGAATGATTCTGCTTCCCAAAAAGATGTTTTTATTGAGGTTGAGGCGTAGGAAATTTTTGAATCGGAGTTTACTGGTTGTTAATGAGGGTGTAAAATATTTCTGCAACAATGAGATTGGCAAAAAGAGGCTTTTAGGAGTGGACTCATGAATAAGATACACGAATTAATCTGTAGTAGTGATATATTGGCTATATTGCATAGTTGTTAATACCAAACCATTATTCTGTGAGAAAAGTGTCTACATACTCCATTCTGTTATTGTTGTTGGTGACATTTCACTTTATCACTGCTTTTGCCACGAGTAAAGGAGATATCCCTAATTTTACAATCAGGGAAGGCCTTTCAAATAATTCTGTAACTGTGGTATTTCAGGATAGTTTCGGTTTTCTGTGGATCGGAACGGAAGATGGCCTGAACCGTTATGACGGATATGAATTTAAAACATTCAGGCATGATCCTTCGGACGAGAATTCAATTTCCGGAAATCACATTCTTGCCATCACTCAGGATAAGAATAATGACTTATGGATAGGTACCAGAAACAGTGGTCTCAACAAGCTTGACTATTCGACCGGAGAATTTTCCTGTTTTCTTGCAGATCCCGATTCGATAAATTCTCTCCCCGAAAATACAGTTTTTGGATTACTGGTTGATAATCAAGGACGGATATGGGTAAAGACACAAACTTATCTTTCTTTATATAAGGGAAAAGCAGCTGGTTTTGAGAATTACGGACATTTCAGCAATGTATTTAATGTAACTGAAATATCGAGGTCACCACTGATTCAGGAATCCGATACTTCCTTACTGGTTGGAACCAAGGATGGCCTGAACAGATTTAACATCCTGAACAGGCATTTTACACGCTTTTCGGACCGTTCCGATGACGGGTTTTCGTGTCAGGCGGCTATATACGATATATTGCGTTGCCCGTCAGATTCAGACAAGTATTTGGTGGCCTCGTCAACAGGGTTGAAATTGCTGCAAATTGGGGATAGTGTTTTGTTTGACCAGAATTTTTCTTTTTCACCCGGTAGCGAGGAATTAACAATAAATGAATTGCTTCATATTGAGGATGGTTCTGTTTTTGCTGCATCCAATCGGGGTATAGAAGTAATAAATCCAAAAACAGGACGCAGAATGGACTTTCCTGATCCGCGGGGAAGGAAAATAAATAACCACATCACAACCGTTATTAAAGACAGGTCGGGTATTATATGGGCCGGGAGTCGTTTTAACGGAGTGTTTAAAATTAATCTGTCGCCACCAAAGTTTCACTCCATTCCATGCAACAGTACGCTTGTTCAGAATGATTTAAACTCCTGCAATTTTCAAAGTGTCTATCAGGAGGAGGATGGAAGTCTTTGGCTCGGGACCATCGATTCCGGCATTTTAAGGTATTATCCTAAAAGCAAAAGGGTGAAGAACTATTTTATCCAGTGTGAAAATGACGCCCATGCCGGGCCTTTTGCTGTATACGAATTGTATAAAGACAATTCGGGAAGACTGTGGGCGGGTACCAATTGCGGATTGTATTATTACAAAGCTGTTGGCGACAAGTTTGTAGAGTTTGAGAACGGACTTGACTTTGGCGTTGAAAACCTTCTTCAAAAAAATCACATCTATGCGCTTCAAAACGATTTTGATGGTAATTTGTGGATTGGAACCCGTTTTGGTCTATACCGGTTTGATGGCAGAAATGTGTTCAGCTATTTTTCTGACAGAAGAGATTCAACAGGTTTATTAAGTGACCATATTAATGCTCTTTGCCTTGACGAGGAAGGAAATTTATGGATTGGTACTTCAGATGGATTAAACTATCTGGAGCGTGACAGCAAAAGAATAAGAAGTTTGCCGTTTATCGGAGGAAATGACATCAGGTTAAGAACCTCGGTTTTGTCAATCAGTTTGTCCTATCATGGAAAGATATTGGTGGGCACCAGATCGGGTGTTTGGGAGGTTGTATCTCCTGAGTTTTATCCACAACTCATACAAGGCAATTCGGCACTGGATAACGACATGATAAAAGCTGTAATATCAGACAATACCAATCGTACGTGGGTATCAACAAATAAAGGAATATCCTGTCTAAATCCGGATGGAACGGTTTATAATTTTGATATTGTTGACGGCTTACCAGGGTACGTCTTCAATAATAACAGTGTTTTTAAGAATCGCGCGGGAACTTTGTTCTTTGGAAGCACCGATGGTTTATGCAGATTTCATCCCGACTCGATTGACTACAATCTCACCAAACCATTAATTGCTCTGACGAATATAATGGTTACCCAACGAGGGGATGATACAGATGTTTATTGGCCCAATTGCAAACAATTGGAAATCAAATACAGACCTTTTACAAGTGTTGAAATTGAGTACTCAGGCCTTGAATTCACTCAGCCTTCAAAAAACAGATATAAAGTATTTTTGGAGGGATATGATCCTGACTGGAGACCCGTCACTTCCGAAAATAAAGTTTCTTTTTCCAACTTACTGCCGGGGGATTATACCCTGAAAATTATTGCTTCGAACAATGATTTTACCTGGAATAACGATCCTCTCGAAATGGAGATTATCGTGAATCCTCCTCTTTGGATGTCAAATTATGCTATTGCATTCTATGTCTTTGCTCTCATTTTTGCATCCATCTTTTCATTAATTACCGTATTCGGCATTATCGGAAGGCAAACAAGGAACTTCAGGAAAAAACAGTTAAATAAAAAGCAAATTGAAGCTCAGCGGGAGGTACTTACCAGGATAAATCGCAGTTTGACAGACAGTATTAATTATGCACGTCGAATCCAGAGGGCAATGCTTCCTTTCGAGACATCTTTTCAGTATGTTTTCCCCGAGTCATTTGTTTATTTAAGAGCAAGAGATATTGTAAGCGGCGATTTCTTCTGGTTTCTTGAGAAAGATGAGAAAATTTTTGTAACCGCTGTCGATTGTACAGGACATGGTGTATCCGGGGCTTTTATGTCGATTATAGGTATAGACCTGCTGAAAAATATTGTAGAAATTCAGGGCGTTGAGTCACCTTCCGGGATTCTGAAAACCATGAATAGTGAACTCATTCGTACGCTTCACCGGGAACAACCTTCCGAATCTTTTGAAGTTAATATCAGCGACGGCATGGATATGGCTCTGATCGTGATTGACCGGAAAAATAAAAAATTAGAGTTCTCAGGTGCATATAACGGGTTCTATTTAATCAGAGATAATGAAATTCACAGTTACAAAGGTGACCGATTCCCCGTCGGATATTTAAAAGACGGCGAATCACCCGTTTTTACAGAGAAAGAAATAATGCTGAAAGAAGACGATGTTATTTATCTCTTTTCCGACGGTTTGCCTGATCAGTTTGGAGGTCCCGATCATAAAAAATTCAAATACAGGAGATTCCGATTACTGCTGCTGAATATTCATCGTCTTTCTTTTTCAGATCAGAAGTCTATTCTGCATCAAAAAATTGAAGAATGGATGAATGGAGAAAATGAACAGGTCGATGACATGCTGGTTATTGGTTTTAAGCCATTGAAAATAAAAAAATATGTAGAGACGCATGAGTCGTGAGTCTGCAGTAGAGACGCACAATCATGCGTCTCTACTGCAGATGTTTTTTTATCATCTGCAATAATTCATCGGGCTGGAAAGGTTTGCTGATGTAATCATCCATTCCCGCAGCAAGACATCGTTCTTTGTCCTCGGGAAAAGCGTTGGCTGTTACGGTGATGATTGGTGTATGTGAGCTGGTACTTTGTTCAATTTCCCTTATTTTCTGAGTGGCCTTAATGCCGTCCATCACAGGCATTTGAATGTCCATGAGCACCAGGTCGTATTTAGTTCGCCCGAACTTTTCCAGGGCTTCTTTACCGTTAAGGGCAACATCAACCTTTTTTACAGCATTTTTGATGTACAGAATGATTATTTGCTGGTTACTAAGGTTATCTTCAGCAAGAAGAATATTTGCATCTTTTAAATCAATACCAGGCTTTTGTGTTTCTTCGTTCAGGTAATTTTTGTGTTTGTCGCTAATGGTGTCTTCAGTGTCGATTTTTTCCGAGAGGGTGGAGCTAAATTCGAAAATGGTTTTGTTTTCTTCGGTGAAGATGGAAAACGACTTGCCTTCCGATTCAATAATTTTCATAGTTATACCCAGATCCAGATAATCAATAAGACGGCTGTTATTGATCCTGTCAATGTCTTTTGAATTATAAAATCCTTCATCTGAAAGTCCTGAGTTCTCTGCCCGAATCGTCATATTGGTAATAATGCGAAACAACAACTCCACTTTTCCGGGCATCCCGTCCATTCGGTTGACTTCTATAGTGACAAACCGGTTTGGCATGTCATTATTTTTTAGAATACTGTTTATAATATTCAGAAAAATTTGTTTGATCTTCACGCTGTTTCCGGTAATAGATGTCGGGATACCCGCAGAGAGAGAAAGATTAAATCTTGTTCTGTCCATACCGGGTTTGCCAGAAAAAAGTCTGATGGTATTGTTTAGTACCGTATACAGATTAAAACTGGTAATATTCTCCGGCTCATGAGAGACGGTCTTTGATGAAAAAACAAGATTATTGACAACATCTACCAGATTATTGGTTGAAGCCTGAATGGTATTAATGTAGTCGCGTTGCTTATCGTTCATTACCGAGTTATCGAGCAACTCAAGGATGCCGGTAATGTTGTTCAACGGGGTTCTGATTTGATACGATAATTTATTGATTAAACTTTCCTGTGCACGGTTTTGGTTTTCCGATTCGAGAATTTGCCGGTCTTTTTCAAGAGATACTTCAGAGCGAATAAACTGAAAAGTATAGCCTATAACAAAGGCGATAATGTAAGAGCCGGTTAGAAAAATTTTTTGTCCGGTTGAGTACTCCGTTATCCATGAAATAGTTTTAATCGGGATCACAAAAAACAGCAGCATGGCGGCAAGCAGTGAGAGCGCCCAAACTCCGCCTCTTTTTCTGCCGGCAATAGTAATCGAAAGTAAAGGGAAAAAAACAGACCAGTAACCATCGAAACCTGAATTTCCGCCGGTGAGGGTGAAAATCAGAAAAGTCAGGAAAAGAAGAAGCAGATAAAAGTTCTGGAAATTTACGTCCTGTTCGTCGCGTGAGCTGAAATAATAATTAAGGGCAAATGTTAAAACAATAAACAACAGCGGCGCTGCTAATACAAGGTTTTCATCAATGAGAGAAATAATACCCTCAACCAGTACGATGAAGAAGAAAAGAAAGTTGGTGATATTAATAAGTAAGGTCTTGGTCTTGGAATCCATGTCGGCATTGTCTTCTCTTTCCGGTATAAACAAGCTGACAATTCTGTTTAAAAAATTTGTGAGCATGGTCCTGGTTATTAATTAAATTACTCCTGATTTTCACCTAAAAAATTCTTTTTCAATCTCAGTGTTAACGAGAATTATTACCGCTCATTAATAATGTGGCAATCTGTGTTCAAAAATCCGGGTGTGTAATACGTGGCGATTCGAAAGCGAAAAAATCCATACAAGTTTATTACATACCCTTAACAACATAGCTTTGACAAAAATACCTCTTTATATACTGCGTATCTATAACAATAGATCGTTAGATTTTTAGATATAAGATATAAGACGATTCATATAATCTTGATATACTGCATTTTAATTAATATAACCTATTAATCACAAACAATTGGTTTGCAACGTATTGTAAAAGTTTAACGGACTGTTGTATAAATTCGCATAAATTTTTTCAATATGTGTGTCTGTTCAGAAAGTGCCGGTTGCAGGGCTTACGAAGCCTCCAAAAACGGAATTTACTACTCGTAAATGAGTATTTTGGCGGCAAGCGTAACACAGCAAATGTTCTTTATGGACAGACACTATATATAGTGCATGTCTATAAAGTAGGAAAAATTTCCTACTTATCATGTGTCTGTTCAGAAAGTGTTATTTACAAGGCTTGCGAAGTCCGAAAATACGGAGTTTACTCATCGTAAATGAGTAATTTTCGGACGAGCGTAACACCGTAAATGGCACTTTATGGACAGACACTATATAATCAGATGCATTCCTGTCTAAATGATCAAATGTTGCAATCAGAACTTAAATATCGCAATTTTTTTGTTTATTTTGGCGACTGATTGAATTCAATAGTCAGTTAAAAAAAGCCTAAACGCAAAGACGCAAAGGCACAAAGTTTTTATTATGAGAGAGTTGTGATTTGTGTCATTGATTGTGCAAATAATTAATTTCAGACATTCGTGAAAGTTTAACAGAGCATTGAATTCGATTAATTTTAAACTGATAAAAAAGAAATAACATGAAGCAGCTGTCCTTACTTTTATTGATGCTGATAGCTTTTCAGGCATACTCTCCTGCTCAGGAGCATGTTCCTGAACTGGAAGATTATCAGAATTTTATGAAAAGTAAAACGCTCGTTTTACTTGAGAAAAATCCGATGAGTGACTTCAATCTGGTCATCAGGAACATAATGGAGAATACATGGACCATTACGCCTTATGAATTTATTGATGATGCCGAATTTGAAGCTTATCGCAACAATTCCGATTATTCTTTTTTGATGATTACCATAGCCTCGTTTGAAAAAGACAGGACAAAAGCACGCTATAAGTTTCTTAGCCTGCTCATGGCCGAAAGGGCCAAAAGTGTCGGCAACATGCCCGATTTGTGTTCACTTCCGCTGGGATATGTCGATGTAGAAGACGACACTTACAGTTATAAGCTCGAAGCATTTCTCAGGTTTATGCAAAACCATGTTAAATTGATGCTTGAGGATCCTTCTTTGATTGGAAGCGATCCGTTTAATTTTTACAACCGGAAGAAAAAAGATGAGTTGCAGAGCAAAACGCTTTATCTGGTGAAAGATGAACTGGCAAAAGAGATCGATACAGAAGCCGAGATCAAAGATATTTATCCTCATGAATTCGAAATTGTTACGCGTGAGGAAGTGGCACAAGCGATAAAGGACAGACGTGAAGATGTTGTATTTTTACATAAAGTAGGACCTGAGCATACCCGCATCAGAGCAAGAGTCTACAAAATGCTTGTGGGAGCCGGAGAGCCCACTATTTACTACTTCGATTACGAAATGGCCAAAAAAGCAGCAGATGACGCTTTTCAGGAAAAAGATCTGAAAAAGATACGGTAATGGTCATTTGCAGGAATTTTTTGATGTTTCGTGACTGTTTGATAAACTCTTGAATTTTTATGTCAGAAGATAAGAAAGTAATTTTCAGCATGGTGGGGGTGAGCAAAATTTTCCCCCCGCAAAAAAAGTATTAAATAATATATACCTCTCCTTTTTTTATGGGGCCAAAATCGGTATTATCGGGCTTAACGGGTCAGGAAAATCCACGTTGCTCAGGATAATTGCCGGAGTGGAGAAAGAATATCAGGGAGAGGTGGTTTTTTCTCCCGGCTATTCGGTTGGATTTCTTGAGCAGGAACCGGTTCTTGATGATTCAAAGACTGTAAAACAGGTTGTAGAGGAAGGGGTCAGGGATATTGTTGACATCCTTAATGCCTACGAGGAAGTAAACCTGAAATTTGGTGATCCTGAGGTGCTGGAAAATCCCGATAAAATGCAGTCCCTTATGGATGAGCAGGCTAAACTGCAGGAGAAAATCGATCAGTACGACGCCTGGAATCTTGATACCCGCCTCGAGAGAGCGATGGATGCATTGCGCTGTCCACCCGAAGATCAGCCGGTTAGCGAGTTGTCGGGTGGGGAACGCCGTCGTGTTGCTTTGTGCCGGTTGTTACTTCAGGAACCCGATATTCTATTGCTTGATGAGCCTACCAACCATCTGGATGCTGAATCGGTGCAATGGCTCGAATACTATTTGCAGCAATATAAAGGAACTGTTATTGCCATTACTCACGACCGTTATTTTCTGGATAACGTTGCCGGCTGGATACTGGAACTCGACCGCGGAGAAGGTATTCCATGGAAAGGTAATTATTCAGGATGGCTTGAACAGAAAGCCAAAAGGCTTGAAATGGAAGAGAAGCATGCCTCGAAAAGGAGAAAAACGCTCGAAAGAGAGCTTGAATGGGTGCGCATGGCCCCCAAAGCCCGTCAGGCCAAGTCTAAAGCCCGCCTCTCTGCGTATGAAAGTTTGATGCAGGAAGATGTTAAGCAAAAGGAGGAAAAACTGGAGATTTTTATACCCAACGGACCCCGACTGGGCGAAAAGGTCATCGAAGCACATAATGTTGCCAAAGCTTATGGTGACCGGTTGTTGTTTGATAATCTTAATTTTAAATTGCCACGCAACGGAATTGTCGGGGTTATTGGTCCCAATGGAGCAGGAAAAACTACGCTTTTCCGCATGATTATGGGACAGGAGACTGTTGACAGCGGTGTTTTCGAAATAGGCGACACTGTGAAAACAGGGTATGTTGATCAATCGCATACGGATATTGACCCGGAGAAAACGGTCTATGAAGTAATATCGGAAGGCCATGAAACACTGAGAATGGGGGGACGCGAAATCAATGCCAGAGCCTATATTGCAAGATTCAATTTTTCGGGAGTGGATCAGCAAAAGAAGTGCGGAATGCTTTCTGGCGGTGAGCGCAATCGGCTGCATCTGGCTATGACTCTGAAGGAAGAGGCCAATGTCCTTTTGCTCGATGAGCCCACCAACGATATTGATGTGAATACTTTACGGGCACTTGAAGAAGGGCTTGATGATTTTGCAGGATGTGCCGTTATTGTGTCTCACGATCGCTGGTTCCTCGACCGGGTAGCAACTCATATTCTGGCATTCGAAGGAAATTCAAACGTATACTTTTTCGAGGGAGGTTATTCCGATTACGAGGAAAACAAGAAACGTCGTATTGGAGATGATACGCCACATCGGATAAAATACAGGCCGCTTCAGAAGAAAGGATGATGTTATTTTATCAAAGATATTTAGATATAAGAACTAAGATGAATCTTACATCCTGAAAATCTGATTAAATAACTTTAGGCGTTGATTCAGGGTTTTGCTTTTTACCATTCGTCCCCTCAGGCATTTTGGGTTTGTGAAGATAATACATTTCTATCATGCCTTTACCCTTTACTTTTTGTGGAACCCGGCGTACAAATGTATAATGAGGTTCCAGCAGTTTTTTGGTCGTTTCGGAAATATTGATCTGCATGGGACCGCTATATGTTTGCATTCTGGCAGCAATGTTAACATTATCGCCAAAAATGTCGTAAGAAAGATTGTGTTCGCTGATGAAACCGGCAATAATTTCCCCTGAATTAAGGCCGATTCTGACTTCCCATTGCACGCCGTTTTTCCGGTTACGTTCCACTATGAAATCGCGCATCTCATTGGCGGCTTTAGCTGCCCGCAGTGCATGCTCTTTTGAGTTGCTAAACATTCCGCTCACAGCCATATAGGCATCCCCTATTGTTTTTATTCTCACGCAATTATGCTTTTGAGATATTTCGTCGAATTTGGTGAATATAATACGCAATTCGTCCAGTAGCTTTCTGGGAGACATACGTGTTGCCTTTTCTGTGAAGTTGACCAGATCGGCTATGAGTATGGTGACATTTCTGTAGGGTCTGGGTTGAATGACCTCACCGCTTTTCAACGATTTTACTACTTCGGCTGGAAGAATATTCTTCAGAATCCGGTGGGTTTTTTTCTGTTCTGCTTCCAATTGCTGTTTCTGATATTTGAGTTCTTTAAGCGTATTGGCAAGCGTCATTGCCGAACGGGCACGCGCAATGAGTTCATCGGTTTCTATGGGTTTGCGAACATAATCTATGGCCCCGGTCTCAAGTGCTTCTTTAACTTTGTCTGAACTCGAAAAGCTTGATATAATAATAACCGGGATATCTTGTGTTTCACAATTGAGCTTTAGGTTTTTCAATGCATCCATCCCTGAAATTTCCGGCATTTCCCAATCAAGTAAGATCAGGTCGGGGGCCGACTCAAGAGCAATACGATAGGTCTCATAGCCGTCTTTAGCACGCAAAAACTCGATATTATCGTTCAACGTGGTCAGCTGCGCCTTAATAAATTCGGCAATACTGTCCATGTCATCGGCAATCAGTATGGTTAGTTTGGTTGGATGCATTAATTTGGGTTTTCAGCAGTATGAAATATGTCTAATTTATTGGTAAAATGAAATTTGTCCCTGCCTGCCCCGATTTATAGGGGAGTAATCGGGGTTCGTTTCACTACATCTTAAATCTTGTATCTAAAAATCTGATAATCTTTATGGTAATTTTTGATATTCTCGTTTCTTTAACCTGCTTTATTCATAAGTTTTCGTCATGAGATGTTCAAATATCAAAAACCGCAAGCAACCGCAGACAAATTTGATGCAGGAAATAGTGAACTATTTTCAAATCAAATTTGATGAGGACGCTTGTGTTTTACCGATAGTTGAGCATCGTAATAGATAATTTATGAATAATGCAGGTTAAAACAAAGTTAGTGTTTTTCTTTAAAATTTATTGATTATTATAATAGTTCGTTAAACTTTTGCACGTTACTGGTAATTAATTTTTTATGGGACAGAAAGGGGGGCTTACAATATTTTCCTTACACATGATAAGCAGGAAACCTTTCCTACTTTACAGACAGGCACTACTTAGTGCTCGTCTATAAACTCGCAAAAATTTTCACAATATTTGTGTCTGTTCAGAAAGTGCCGGTTGCAAGGCTTGCGAAGTCGCCAAAAACGCAGTTTACTTTTCGTAAATGAGTATTTTGGCGGCAAGCGTAACACAGCAGATGGTACTATATGGACAAACACTACTTATATTTAAAAATCTAATAATCTGACGTAATTATTATTTACTTGTCAGAAAAAGATAATAATTTTACAGGGGGATTTGGAATATCCCATAAAATGAGCTGCCGTCTAAAACAGATTTAATAAGATGATAAAGTGAATCGATTATGCAAAATGAAATTTATCCAACCATGACTCCAGATGAAAAAAACTGGGGGATGTATTGCCATCTGGCAGCATTTGCCGGGTTAATAATCCCGTTTGGGAATGTAATTGGACCACTGATCATCTGGGCAATAAAGAAAGATGAGTATCCTTTTGTTGATCAGGAAGGAAAAGAATCTCTGAATTTCCAGATCACTGTGGCGATTGCTGCCATGATTGCCGGACTACTGAGCGTCGTTTTAATTGGTATTCCGCTTTTAATTGCAATTGTAATTCTGACCATCATTTTTGTGATAAAGGCTATTATGGAAACCAATGAAGGGCGTTCCTACCGGTACCCGTTCAACCTCAGGCTAATCAAGTAATTATGGACAGACACTAATTAATGATAATGTTGGTGTTTGATTATATTTTTAACCATCGGTTACGCAACCTTCGGAAGCAGATGATACCTGTTCTCTGAATTTTTTGAGAATACCTGTTGCAGGGTTTTGGACTGGGCCGTTCCATGATTTTTTACGCATCTCAATTTCTTCTTTACTCAGCTTGGCTTCAATCAAATTTTTATTGATGTCAATGGTAATGATGTCTCCGTTTTTAAGCAAGCCTATTAGTCCGCCGCTATAGGCTTCGGGGGTGATGTGTCCGACCACAAATCCATGCGAGCCACCAGAAAAGCGACCATCGGTGATGAGTGCCACATCTTTTCCCAGACCTGCTCCCATGACGGCTCCTGTCGGCTTGAGCATCTCGGGCATTCCCGGTGCACCTTTGGGGCCACTGTTGCGGATAACGATGACTTCGCCAGGCTTTACCTCGGAGCGAATCCCTTCAATGGCCGATTTTTCATCCTCAAATACACGGGCAGGACCATTGAAGTAATCGCCTTCTTTACCGGTGATCTTGGCAACGGCTCCTTCGGTGGCCAGATTGCCATAAAGAATTTGAATATGTCCGCTTGTTTTGATGGGTTTGCTGACCGGAAAAATAATTTTCTGTCCCTTTTTCAAATCTGGAACACCTTCAAGATTTTCTCCGACTGTTTTGCCGGTAACTGTCATAGGGTTGCCGTCTAAAAAACCTTCTTTGAGCAAAAATTTCATAACCGAAGGAATACCGCCAATGTTATGCAAGTCTTCCATGAGAAAGGTGCCGCTTGGTTTAAGATCAGCAAGGTATGGTGTTTTATTGCTGATTTTCTGGAAATCGTCTATAGTAAGGGGGACATCTACCGATTTAGCCATGGCGATAAGATGCATCACTGCATTGGTAGAACCACCGAGTGCCATAATGAGGGTGATAGCGTTTTCGAAAGCTTTGCTCGTCATTATGTCCCGTGGTTTGATGTCTTTCTCAAGCACTGTTTTTATAGCTGAAGCGATGGTGTGGGCTTCATCTCTTTTTTGTTGACTAACGGCCGGGTTGGATGATGTAAATGGCAGGCTCATTCCCATGCATTCTATTGCAGCGGCCATTGAGTTGGCGGTGTACATTCCTCCGCAAGCGCCGGCACCGGGGATGCTGTGTTTAATAATACCTTTATAGTCGAATTCGGAAATGTTTCCACGCAGCTTTTCTCCATAGGCTTCAAAGGCCGATACAATGTTCAGGTCTTTATTTTTCCAGTGTCCTTTCTTTACTGTTCCGCCATACATTAGAATGGCTGGACGATTGAGCCTGCCCAGCGCAATCATGGCCCCGGGCATGTTTTTGTCGCAACCCACAATGGGGATGACAGCATCATAGAATTGGGCACTGACTACGGTTTCGATGGAGTCTGCAATAAGCTCTCTCGACGGAAGTGAATACTTCATGCCTTCAGTTCCGTTGGTAATGCCATCGCTTACCCCTATGGTGTGAAAAATGAGACCGTAAAGATTTTTCTGCCGGTCGACTTCTTTCTTTACTAATGCGGCAATATCGTTCAAATGCATGTTACAGGGGTTTCCCTGGAAGCCGGTACTCACGATGCCTACCTGGGCTTTTTTCGGTCATCTTCATTCATTCCGATGGCATAAAGCATCGCCTGAGCTGCCGGCAGACTTTCGTCCTGCGTTATTAGACGGCTGTATTTGTTCAGTTGGTTGCTCATAGTTTATTTTTTATTTGGTGAAATTGGCATCAATAGTCTGGCATCTATCTTCTGAATATAGAACCATCTTTTATTCCATCATAACAACTTGGTTTTGTAAATTGTTGGATAACACTTCTTGAAATGACCCCTGCTTTTTCGATTTCTTTAAATTTAGCAATAGTCAGTTAAAAAAAGCCTAAACACAGAGATATAATGACGCAAAATTTTTATTATGAGAGAGTTGCGGCTTGTGTCATTAATTGCGTAAACAATTAATCACCATACATCTGTAAAAGGTTAACGGTGTATTGATTTAGAGGAGGGTGTGAAAAACAAATATGAAAAACAAATAGTAAAAAATAAAGGATAAAATTGTCCTTTATTAATGGTCTTTTTATTTTTGTGCTGAAATAAAAAGTATTTCTAAATGAAACGAGCATGGCAAGGTTTGTCACTAAAGAACATGTATAACCTTCAATCATGCGAGTTCCATCAGACCAATAACTTAGATGAATTTTATACTGATGAGATTATCTGCTTTTTTTGCTGTAATAATATTGGTGTTTTGGGCCGGGGCTGTTAGTTCCATAAGTTTTATGGAAGCATGGCTCAAGTTCCAGGCTCCTGGGGTTACTCTGTCAATAGGGCTTGGTATCGGAATGAAAGTTTTTCGGGCGCTCAATTTGCTTGAATGGGTTCTGGTTTTCGGTTATTTGCTTATAGTTATTCAGCAATTTGGCGATTTGAACAGAGAAGTGAAATTATTCTCAGGGGTAGTGATTCTTGTGCTGATTTTGCAGACCTTTGTTTTATTGCCGGTGCTCTCGGAAAGAGCAATGGCTATTATTGATGGCAATTCTGTTTCCAAATCACCAGTACATTTGTACTACATATTGCTTGAATTGTTGAAGGTTTTTTCTTTGATAATGCTTGCCTTTAAATGGCGTCTGCTGTTACAAAGATGAATTATCGTGGTTGTGTTTTATAACACTTCTGAAAAATAGAATATTATGAATAAAATTGGATTAATCGGTGGAATGGGGCCTGAATCAACAGTGGAATATTATCAGGGGATTATTGATAAGTTTAAAGCTGAAAGTGACGATTTAAACTATCCGGATATCATTATTTACAGCGTCAATCTCTCCAGATTCATAGGATTGGTAAATTCCGGTGATGAGCGCGGCGCAGTAGATTATCTGTCGGAAAAACTCAAAAAAAGTTGAAAAAGCTGGTCCCGACTTTATTGCATTGACAGCCAATACGCCTCATTTGTTTTTTGACGAGTTGCAAAGCAGGGTTGATGTGCCTATGCTTAGTATTGTTGATGCCACTGCTTCCGAAGCCAGACGTTTGAAGTTGAAGAATTGCGGCTTGTTGGGTACAGGTATAACCATGAATAACTCATTTTTTAGTGATGTATTTAAAAAGTCGGGGATGGAAATTACGGTTCCCGGTGAAACTCAAAAAAAGTATCTAAATACAAAACTTTTCTCAGAAATAGAGCTGGGGATCTTCAAAAACGAAACACGGGACGGAATCCTTCAGATTATAGATGAGATGAAGCAGACCAATGGAATAGATGGTGTCATTATGGGTTGTACCGAATTGCCATTGATTCTGCCCGATGATGAATATTACGGCATACCGGTTCTTAATACTACAAAAATTCATATAAATGAAATTGTAAGGTGTTGTCGGGAAGAGTCTGATATAGTTTAGTGGTTGTTTCGGGTATTTCTGCCGGGGGTCAGTATCAGCCGAAGCGATGTGTTCTTGGTGATATAAAGCCATGCCCAGTTAATAAAAATGATGAGCCGGTTTCTGACGCTCAAAATGAGCATCAGGTGCAGGAACATCCAAACCAGCCATGCCGGGTATCCTTTGAATTTAATAAATGGGAGGTCTACAACCGCTTTATTTCTCCCAATAGTGGCCATGGAACCCAGGTCTACATATTCATAATCTTTCAACGGTTTGTTGAGTAATGCTCGTTTCAGATTTTTTGCCAATAGTCTGGCCTGATTAATGGCTACATTGGCTACTTGCGGATGCCCTTTCGGATATTTTGGGGTTTCCATGTAGGCAATGTCTCCAACCGCGAAAATGTTACTGAATCTATTAACTTTGTTTTGGCGGTCAACTTTTATTCTGTTGCCCGGAACTAAAACATTTTCTGACAATCCTTCAATTGGATTTCCTGTTACACCTGCAGCCCAGATAACATTTTTTGTTTTAATGGTTTCTCCCGTGCTAAGAGTAATGGTTTCTCCATCGTAATTTTTCACAAATGTGTTGGTCTGAAGAATTACTCCCATTTTTTTTAGGTACCGGGCAGCCGCTTTTCCCGATTGCGGACTCATATTTCCCAGAATGCGGTCGCTACCTTCAATCAGACGTATGGTGAATGTTGAGAAGTCCACATCATGATAATCTTTTGGGAGAATCTCATTTTTTATTTCCGAGAAAGCGCCTGCAAGTTCAACCCCGGTAGGCCCTCCACCAACAATGGCGAGATTGAGCAAGCTTTCACGATCTTCTTTTTTTGCCGCAATCACTTTTTCGAAGGTAAGCAGGATATGATTCCGAATGGTAATGGAATCAAAAGTTGTTTTTAATGAAAATGAATTATTTTGGATGTTGGGATTTCCAAAATAGTTGGTTTTGCATCCAGTGGCAATAATCAGGTAATCGTATTCAAAATCTCCTGTTGTTGTGGTTATGGTTTGTTGGTCGGGCTTCACCCGTAACAGCTCTGCCATTCTGATTTGGATGTGTTTTTGACCTTTAAAGATATTCCTGAAAGGAAAAGAAATGCTGGCTGGTTCTATTTGTGAGGTAGCCACCTGGTAAAAAAGGGGCTGAAACTGATGATGATTGATCTTGTCGATCAGCAACACATTAAAATATCGTTTGTCCAGGTTTCTTGCCAACTGTAGTCCTGCAAACCCGCCCCCGACTACAATGACTTGCTTTTTGTTATGATTGATGTCTGAGTTTGTAATTGTTTCTTTTGTATGCATAATTTATTTGTAGTATAGATGACAGGTACTTCACCGAATAAAAGGCAAAGAGCCTGTCATCCAGGTAAATAAACATGTTGTTCAATGTGATGTGCCATGCTCCAAAACATCATGCAGGGCTTCAATGGTATGTGTGTAATCCACATAGGCTTCGACAAATTTTCTGCCTTTTTGTTCAGATTCATTTTTGATTTCATTCAACAACAGTACTTTTTCGAATCTGTCTTTTATCACCTGTTCAGTGTGGTTGTTAAGCTTGTTGATAAGATCGTTAATGTCTTTATCTTTTATAGCTTTATCACTCAACTGTATTATTTTTTCTGTTGTTCCGGCTGCTTTTAGCCCTGTATAAGGGGCATTCTCTGTTTCCCGGTGCCATCTAACCAGTGTTTCAAAAAAATGGTTTTTCACCAGTTCATAGATTTCAGGATCGCCATCCTGTAGATCGTATGTTTTCTTGAATAGTGATGTAATCTCCTGTTCCTGTTCTTCATTAATCCATTTAAACACCAGACTGACGTTGTTTGTTTTCAGTGCTGCTTCTGCATCTTTGATAACAGGTCCATCCAATGAGTCGCAATGAGCATAACCTGGTATTGTTCCTGCTGTTAACAGAACAATCATTACAAAGAAGGGGAGAAAACTCTTAATTTTTAGGCTTTTAGTAACTCTTACTTTTGCATTCATAATCATTAAATTTTAAGTGGTTTTAATAATTCTTGTGAAGCAAAAGTATAGGTGAGTTTAAGTTTGTGCGACCTACTTCATAAAGTAAGACCTCTTTGTGAGAAATAATTAGTGCCTGTTTGTAAAAAAGGTTGTTTGGAATGTAGTTGATGAGTTGAGTGTTAGGCGTCTATTGTTTTTTTGAATTCACTCGGTGTCATGTTGGTGATATTTTTAAATACCCTGTTGAAAGCAGATTTAGAGTTAAAACCACTTTCATAAGCGATGCCCAGTAATGAAAGGCTGTTTGTTTCAGGTTCGCTCATTTTTTTCTTCACTTCATCAATTCTATAATGGTTTACGAATTCAAAGAAGTTCATTTCAAAGTTTTCATTGATTACTTTAGAAAGATGGTGTGTTGGAATATTTAATTCGTTGGATAGTTGTGGGAGTGTAAGGTTTGGGTTAAGGTAAGGCTTCTCAGAATTCATATAGTTCTTTATTTGTTTTGTATACCGTGAAATATCCGATTCATTCAGGTGCAATCCAGAAACACTTTTTTTGGGTTTTGTTACAAAATCCTGATTTTCGGCGGAGTAATTAATGAAGATGGCTTTCTGTCTAAGACCAAAAAATCCTACAAGAATTATGAAGAGAGACAAAGAAAGAAACAACCCGTCAGTGCAAAAAATCATGGAAAACAGATGAAACACATGATGAATGACAGCAATGAAAATCAAGGCTGACCAGATTATTCCAAAAATTAATACGAGCTTTCTTAACCAGTCAAGATCTATATTTTCGGAAAACGAAAAGTTATTGAAAATATTGATGTCGAACTTTTTAAACAATTTGGCAGACAATACAAAATAAAAGGGGCCAGACAGAGCTGTGAGAATAAGAAAAATGCTGAATAATGTTGGTGGACTGATGCTATGTGAAACATGATCCATTCTAATTCTCTCGGAATACTCCGGGAATTTGAAAGAGATGAGCAAATACATCACGAAAAGAACAAACGGAAGAAAATGCAGATAATCACGTTTTTTTAAGATTGTGTTTTTTAGAAGCTAAAGCGGATAAATACATATACAAAAATGGTCCGTGAAGCATGAATAATGATACCAGCAATCCGGAGAAAAAGTGGTTCTGAAGAAACAGAGTATTTGAAGTCCATGCATAAGCAGCTGCAAATAACCCAAGATATATTAGCCAGTAAGTCAGTGTTTTGTCGTGTAGATGTTTTGGTTTTTTCAGAAATAACAATGCCGCAAAAAAAAATGCATGAAAAGCAGCTATTATGAAGATGTATTTCATTCGTATAAAATTTGTTTAATATGATCGAATGGAACTCGCATGCAAGAACTTATACATATTCTTGCTATGGCAATCTTTTCCATGCTCGTTTCATAGTTGAAGGCCAATTTCCTTTAAACTACCTGAGTCTACAGGTCAATCACGCCTTCTATTGTTGTTATTTCCTCTGTTATTTTAATTACTTCATCAGGGTGTTTCATTACCGCTTTGCAAGTCACGGCCACATGACGCATGCTTTTCGTGTGGTTAAAAGAAAATTCTCCTTTCTTCGGCAGCATTGACACTACTCTGTCCACTTTCCCATGCTGGTTGGGAACAATAAATTTGAACATATACAATTGTGGCCATTTTTCCTGTTCTCCCAGTATGCGTCTAAGGTTTCTGTAGTCTTTCATTGCCATTTTTATTTACTCTTTTGGTGCAAAGATATTATTGGAATCCTAACAATTTTTACTAATTTTAAGAAAATCGGATTCGTTTTTTCGATATTCTCAATTAAGAATCTTCAAATATGACCTTTTTTATTTGACAACATAAAACTAACCGTTATCGGACAAAAAGGTTATAATTTCATGGGGTTTGGTACATTTTTTTTACCATCAGGCTAAGAAATTTTCTTTCTGCTTAAAAATATAATGATATGAATCAAAACGACCTTTGGAAAGTAATATACGAGGATTATATTCCCGATCATGAGCCCCTTCGGGAAGCATTGTTTACCTTGGGGAATGGCTATTTCGCTACACGCGGGGCAGCCGAAGAATGTGATGCAGGTGGTTGTCATTATCCCGGAACTTATCTGGCCGGCGGATACAACAGGGCACGTTCCGAAGTTTCGGGCCGTATTGTTGAGAATGAAGATTTGGTGAATTGGCCCAATTGGTTGAGTCTTACTTTCAGACATGAGAATGGCAACTGGTTTAGAATTGATGATGTTGAATTATTGCATTTCAGGCAAGAGCTTGATTTATATCGTGGCGTAATCAAACGTACATTAAAATTCAGGGAAGAAGATGGGAAGGAAACATCGTTGATTAGTCGCAGGTTTGTTGATATGAATAATCCACATTTTGCAGGGATTGAGTGGACAATTACGCCTGAAAACTGGTCAGGAAAGATTCAGATTCGTTCTGCATTGGATGGAACAGTCATAAACAGCGGTGTACCGCGATACAGAGATCTGAGTTCAGCGCATCTTCAGCCTCTCGAAATAGGACAATTTGATGATGAAAGCATTTATTTGAGGGTTCAGGCCAATCAGTCTAAAACCAGGGTGGTTCAGGCTGCAAGAACAAGAGCTTATCACGGTGAAAAGGAAATTTTTGTTGAGCGGCAATATTTCAAAAAAGTAGGCTATGTAGCTCATCTCTTTGACTTGCAATGCTATGAAAAGCAAGCAGTGAGAATAGAAAAAATTGTTTCTTTCTTTTCTTCACGTGACAGGGCAATCACGGAGCCGGTTCTTGAGGCTCGAAATGTATTATCGGATGCGGGTATGTTCGAAGAACTACTGGAATCTCATGCTCATGCCTGGGCCGAATTGTGGCACAGGTGCGATATTGATATCAAGGACGGGGATACTACCCAGATGATTTTGCGCCTTCATATTTTTCATATTCTTCAAACAGCTTCCAATAATACCATAGGGCTAGATGTGGGGATTCCTGCTCGTGGCTGGCATGGAGAAGCATACCGGGGACATATTTTCTGGGATGAATTGTTTGTTTTTCCTTTTTTGAACCTACAGTTGCCAGAGTTGGCACGCTCATTACTGATGTATCGTTATCACCGTCTTCCGGCAGCCCGGAGAGCAGCCCGGAAAGCAGGGTGCAGAGGGGCTATGTATCCCTGGCAGAGCGGGAGCAATGGAAGAGAAGAGAGTCAGGTGGTTCACCTCAATCCCAAATCCGGGAAGTGGGATCCGGATAACACCTACCTTCAGCGTCACGTGGGTGTTGCCATTGCTTTTAATATTTATCAGTATTACGAAGCAACCCGGGATATTGAATTTCTGACAGCTTATGGTTCTGAAATGATGTTCGAGATTGCCCGTTTTTGGTCGAGCCTGGCAACCTACAACGAAAAACGGGAAAAATTTGAAATTAATGGAGTGGTCGGGCCCGATGAATTTCACACTCAATACCCTGATTCTGATAAACCGGGACTCAGCAATAATGCCTACACCAATGTGATGGCGGTTTGGGTCTTGCGTACTGCTCTGGACTTCATTGATCTGCTTTCGGATACCCGCAAACGTGAATTATTTACCGACCTTAAGATTGATGACGAAGAAATTGAACGTTGGGAGGAGATCAGTCGAAATATGTTTGTCCCATTCATGGATAACGGAATTATCAGCCAGTTCGAAGGATATGAAAAGCTTAAAGAACTGGATTTTGAAAAGTATCGTAAGAAATATGGCGATATACAGCGTCTCGACAGAATATTGAAAGCCGAAGGGGATAGTCCTAACCGTTACAAAGTCAGTAAACAGGCCGATGTGTTGATGTTGTTCTATCTGCTTTCGGCCGACGAGCTTGAATCTTTGTTCCGCCGCATAGGATATCAGTTTAACAGGGAAACTATTCCTGATATGGTGGACTATTATATTAAAAGAAGCTCACATGGCTCTACTTTAAGCCGTCTGGTTTATTCCTGGGTCTTTTCACGTACCGATCGCGAAGAATCTTATCATATTTTCCAGGAGTCGCTCAAAAGCGATTTCGAAGATATTCAGGGCGGAACAACGGCTGAGGGCATTCACCTTGGAGCCATGGCCGGAACGGTAGATATGATTTAGCGTTGCTATACCGGACTGGAAATCCGGGGCGGCATACTTTGGCTGAACCCCAGGCTCCCGAGGGAGATTAAAGGATTCAATATGCGTATCAGGTATCGTGGTCATTGGATATGGCTGCACTTTACTCAGCGACGTGTTGAAGTCTCCTTTGAGTCGGGGCGTTCGCCTCAGATTCAAATTGGTTTTGTGGATAAAGTTTATGAACTGGGTGAAGGCGATTGTAAGGAGTTTTTATTGTAATCGGTCTAATTTGAATTCTTTGCTGCTTCTTGTCTGAACAATTTGCCCGAACAATCTCACTTTTTCATCGAAAACTTCTGTTCGGACGGCTCTAACATTATGAAAGGTGTTTTTTTCGAGTTGCCTGGCATAAAAGCGAAATGGAATGTAATGTTCACCATATCCGGTTGCAAAACCGTTTCTGTCGATTTTTTCAATAAGAACCCGCTGAGTTTTTCCGATGAACGACGAATAGATTTTCATTTGATTTTTTTCTGATAATTCTCTGAGTATTGCAGAACGTTCGGCCTTCAATTTTTCAGGGACCTGGTTTTCCATACGTTCAGCACGGGTTCCCTGGCGTACCGAATATTTGAAAGTATGAACGTGGCTGAATTGAAAGCGTTGTACAGCTTCCAGGCTGGCCCTGAAATCGGCATCGGTCTCACCCGGAAAGCCAACGATCATGTCCGTAGTGAAGTTAAAGTTGGGGCGAATGCTTCTGAACCGTTCCAGGATGTCTGCAAATTGTTTCAGACTATACATCCGGCGCATACGAAGCAGCACTTTGTCCGATCCGCTTTGCAGGCAAAGGTGTAGATGAGGAGCAAGTTTAGGGTGTTTAAAGAGATCGTAAAAACGGTCTCCAAAACCGTCGGGTTCCAAAGATGAAATACGTACTCTGAAATCACCGGGAATTTCCAGGATGGCTTCAACTACGTCTTCAAATCTTTTGTCCTTCCAATGGTACCGGCCTATGTTAACACCTGTTATTACCAATTCTTTAAAACCGTTGTCAAGTGTTTGACGAACATACTCAACAATTTGGGGCAATGGCCGGCTGACGGCACGGCCTCTAACAGTGGGAATAATACAAAAGGTACAGTAATTATCGCAGCCGTCCTGTATTTTAATGGCACTGCGGGTATGCAGACTTTTATCCACACTGCTGTAATGAAATACGTCGCCCGCTATTCCGGATGGATGAACGATTTCTCCACGCAGGTGGGCATCTACCAGTTCCCTGATATTGCCTTTTCGGTTATTTTCGACTACGTAGGTTATTTTCTTTTCACTTTCAAGTTGTTCCTTATGGTTGTTTGCCATGCAACCGGTAACAACCACCACTGCACCTTTGTTGTTTCGGGCTGCCTGATTGATGAGGTTGCGCGATTTCTGATCACTTTTGTTAGTTACAGTGCAGGTGTTGACAACCACTACATCGGCCTGGTCATTGAAATCAACAATTTGGTAACCGGCCTGATCGAACTGGGTGGCCAGTGCATCCGTTTCGTATTGATTGAGCCTGCAACCCAGCGTCTTGAATGCTACTCTGCGGCCTGTTCCGGGGAGCATGGATATTTTCTGATGAAGTTTATTGTTTGTAATGATTTCCATTGATTCTTTTCTGTTGTTTTAGTCTGTCATTGGGTTTGCAACGGGTTGTTCGTGATTAATCCTGACGTTTTTAATAATTTCTCCACTGAGCGACATGTCAGCAGCTGAAGTAATTCTCACATCTATAATACTACCTGTAATATCCGGGACATAACGATCGAGCCGCACAGTAATTTTGCCTTCGGTAAGTCCTTTGCTGAAGCCGGTTTTGCGATCCTGCCCGTTGACCAGGACTTTCAGTGTTTTTCCAATCAGGCTTTCATTGTAAGCTCTGGTGTGATGTTTCATGACTTCTGACAATTTGTGGTGACGTTCCTTTTTTACCTCCTGTGGCACATCGTCGTCCCACCTGTAGCTGGCAGCTCCCGGTCTTGGTGAATACATGGCAATAAAAGCCATATTGAATTTGAATTCATTGACTGCAGCTACAGTGTTTTGAAATGCTTTCTCATCTTCCCCTGTAAAACCGACGATAATATCAGTAAACAAGGTGGCCTGTGGAATAAGTTCACGGATGTCATTGATTATTTTCCGGTATTTTGCCATGGAGTGTTTGCGGTTCATCTTAATCAATACTTTATCGTCTCCGGTTTGCATTGGAAGATGAATTTGTTTGGCCAGGCAAGGATATTGAGCAATTACTTCAATTACTTCCCTGTTCATATCTTGTGGATGCGGAGAGGTGAAGTATGTCCAGAATTTTTTTCCCGAATTATTGCCAAATTCTCCAATTCTGCGCAGCAATTCGGCAAACCCTATTTCTTTTCCTTTTTTATCCAGGCCGTAGGAGTTAACATTTTGTCCCAGCAAAGTAATTGATTTATAGCCTTGATTCACCAGGTGGCGCACTTCATCAATAATTTCGCCCGATGGGCGCGAAACTTCCCGTCCCCGGGTATAAGGAACAGCACAGAAAGTGCAGAATTTGTCGCAACCATTCTGGATTGGAACAAATGCTTCGAATGTAGACTGATATTTAGGCTTAATTCCCCAAAGACCTACAATATTTTTGTTTTCTGGTGTTCGAAGTTCGGGAATATGCACCGAAGCTTCGTTGACCACACCGTAGTTTCGGATCATGTCGGGCAACTGTGACAATTCGCTCATGGCAAATATGATGTCGAATTGTTTCAGTAGTTTTTCTTTGTCCGCAGGCAATATACAGCCTGAGATAAATGTTATGAGATTGCGCCGGTTCTTCCAACGGTTCCATTCGGCTATTTTATTATAGACCTTATCTATCGGTTTCTGACGTACTGAGCAGGCCAGCATTCCCAGGAGGTTGGCCTCTTCTTCTTTTTCGGTCCATTCATAGCCCATTTTTTCCAGCACAGCACTTACCCTTTCACTGTCGGCAATATTCATCTGGCATCCCAGTGTTATCAGATGGTATTTCATCAGTATAAAATTAGTCTAAGTTATTGGTCTGATGGAACTCGCATGTAAGCATTTATTCGTATTCTTATCGTGGTAAACCTATTTAGTGTTTGTCCATAAGGTCCCATTTGCTGTGTTACGCTTGCCGCCAAAACACTTATTTACGATTAGTAAACTGCGGTTTTGGCGGCTTCGCAAGCCTTGCAACCGGCACTTTCTGAGCAGACACACATACTGTAAAAATTTTTTTGCGAGTTTATAGACACGTACTATTTATGTTCATTTCATCTTACATCTCTAAAAATCTAATGATCTATTAAGGCAAACCTTGTCATGCTTGTTTCATTAGTATAAAATTTATTTATTAAGATCGAATAAAACTCGCATGCAGGCATTTATTCATATTCTTAATGTGGAAAACCAGCTACGTTAGTTTCTGCAAAGATAATTAAAAAGGATAAACAGATAAAGTAATCTTAAAACATCTATGAGCCCGGTCTAAAAAGCATCTTTGTTGCCAAACTCTGTGTTGTTTTAAATTTTTGCATCCTCATTAACAACGAGTTAACTCCGGTACAAAAATTTAAAACGCCTTGATTTTGACAAAAATATGCTTTTTATACCGCACTCATCTATGCTTGCTTATCACGCAAATTTCCGGAACAAACTGAAAAATTCTTTTCTGCAAAATTTATTACTTCTGCCTTCTGTCTGTTAAACTTCTGTCTGTCACCTTTATCCTAAAAATTAACCAACTATTCTCAATACTTCATTAAACTTTTGCAATAACCTGCAAACCAATTGTTTGTATCTAAACAGGCTTGTTTCTTAAAATACAGTATATCAAGGTTGTAAAAATCATCTAACATCTTATATCTAAAGACCTGCTGATTTATTGATTCTATTATGGATCAAGAAATGATAGAGATTATTTGTTGAAAAAAAACAATGTAACCTTTAGTTACATCCTTCAAGACTTTCACTAACTTCGTTGTCCGGAAATAGATCAATCAGGTTGATGAAACAAGTATGACAAAGGTTTGTTACAAGTGAACATGTATAAACCCAATCATGCGAGTTCCATCAGACCAATATCTTAGACTAACTTTTATACTGATGAAATCAGGAGTAGAATATAACCGATCGGAACGAAGATACTTGATGGTACAGCGTGTCAGTTATTCATTACTGGCGATTATTCTTTTTGTTTATGGTCTTATTGCTGTACGTGATTTCTTATGGCCTATAGCTTTCGGTTTTTTATTGTCATATTTGTTTTATCCGGTTGTTAATTGGCTTGAGAAACACAAAATTCCAAGAATACTGGCCAATTTTATTGCCATTATTACCGGGCTTGGTATCCTGATTAGTTTAGCTCTTTTGGCTTACAGTAAAATTACACCGATTGCCGGAGATTTTCCAAGGCTTGCCGAGGCAGGTTTGAGGAATCTTGCCGATTCGGTGTCCGGAATCAGCGAACATTTCGGATTCGACAAGGAGGAGACAAGAAACCTGATTAAAGAGCAGGCGGGTAATTTGCTGGCATCAGGTGGTCAGTATGTTCAGGACATTTTTAATGCTACAACCAGTACGATTGTTAATTTCGGTCTGCTTCCGGTCTATATTTTTCTGTTTTTGTATTACCGAACTAAGTTTGCTTATTTTTTGATGATGATTTTTGGGCGGGAGCATCGTCAGGAAGTAATTACCATACTTAGAGAGATATCCAGGGTTTTTGCACGGTATATGGCAGGTGTACTTGCTGTTGTTTTTATCTTGTGTATCATTAATTCATCCGGGCTAATGATAATCGGGCTACGTTACCCAATCGCATTGGGAATTATTTCGGCTCTGTTTAATTTTATTCCTTATTTCGGAACTCTTCTTGGTGGTGCTGTACCCTTGTTATTTGCACTGATAGGAGAGAATGATCCGGCGCTGGCTTTCAGAGTGGTCATTCTTTTTATTATTATTCAGTTTATCGAAAACAATATCTTAACGCCCAACATTGTAGGGGGTAATGTTCGGGTCAATCCTTTTTTTATCATCACCGGACTGGTGGCAGCAAGTATTGTCTGGGGTATTCCCGGAATGTTGCTTATTGTGCCTTTTCTGGCCATTACAAGGATTGTTTTGTCACATATTGATTCTATGAAGCCTTATGCTTTTTTGCTGGGGGATCAGGGAACGGCTAAGCACGCCATTTCTATAAAGAATATTAAAAAACGCCTGAAATTAAATTCGAAAAAGTAATTCAATAGATCGTTAGATTTATAGATATAAGTAATTTAGTCAGTAGTTTTTAGTCAATAGTCAATAGCAATGTTTTAGAGGTACTGACATATTCCAGAAGCTGACAAAAGTGCATAAATGACATATTTTAAGCGATTTATGGTTTTGTTAGATATAAGATGATTCATATAACATTGATATACTGCATTTTAATAAACGAACATTCTTGTACACAAACAATTGGTTTACAGTGTATTGCAAAAAATTAAAGGAGTATTGTAAATAATAGGAAGTTAAAAAGCCTAAACGCAGAGACGCAATGACACAAAGTTTTTAATATTAGAGAGTTGCTGTTTGCTCTTTAGTTTTACAAACAATTAATTACCAGTTATTTGTAAAAGTTTAAAGGAGGTTTGAGTAAAGGGATAAAGAGGATTATGCTACTTTGTTCCGGCTGATAAAATTTTCCACGCAAAAGCCCTAAAGATTATAACCTGCATTATTCATAAATTATCTATTACGA
>NZ_AHZV01000365.1 GCF_000250735.1 Anaerophaga thermohalophila str. Valhall | reverse complement strand
TTAACAACCACTCTGCTTATGAAGCATTTAACTTAACAAAAAAAGCCCGCTGCAACTGTTTGGCGACATGCAGCAGGCTTATTAATCAACAAATGATGTTTAATTAACACTTCAAAATTATGAAATTTTTCTCATACTTCATGGGACAGTTACCGGTGTGTGCTGCTTCCCATTCCCCTCCATGAATTGAACTTACCGGGAGATATATATTAATGAGAGAATGAGGGAATTATTGAATGAGTGAATGAATTGTGGTTGAGGATACTGAGAAGTTAGAAGTTATAGGCTGGAGGCTGGATGCTGGAAGTTAGAGAGGCTCACCATCACATTTCCCTGCCCGCCCGTCCTTCTCGATCGATTAAGTTAATCGGAATTTCCGAAAGCCTTAATCGAAACTTCCGAAAGCCTTAATCTCAAGAATCGGTTAAGTTAGGGTTTGCTGAATAATACTTAAATAATTAATAATAAATTATTTAAGTCGCATAACTACATTTAAGGTGCAAGGTTTTTCATGCAAATCATTAAAAATGTTTTCACCTGTAAATCAATAGATCGTGAGATTTTTAGATATAAGATGTAAGATGATTTTTACAACATTAATATACTGCATTTAAATAAACAAACCTCTTTAGACGCAAACAATTGACTTGCAGTGTATTACAAAATTTAACAAATTATTGTGTAAATGTTAATTGTCAACCTATCACAATTCAAAAGAATGTTGTAATAATGAACGACTTTATCTATTTAAAAGGCGCGGTGGCCCGTCCGCTTTCCGGGCCGGCGGATGGCGGGAAGCCAAAATGGGCGACGTTCATGGCCTTGTGCAATGGCCGGAAATTTTGGCTTTCGCTGGGAGCCAGGTTTAAGCGGACCAGATTTTTTCGGCAGCCTCTAAGTTAATCCTCAAAGATGGAACGAGGGAGATAATGATTGAATAAATGAGTGATTGAATGAAAATATATTATTCTCTCATTTAATAATTCTCTCATTCAGTAACTCTCTCATTCTCTCATTTCTTAAATCAGATATCTCTCATTAGTGGCCTTGCTATGTCCTTATGTGAAGTAATTTTTTCCAATCAAACAATTATTAATCAACATTTTAAAAATAAGAAGTCTATGAAAATGAAACAAAATTTACATACCTGCCTGAAAGGTATATTGTTACTACTGTTTCTGCTGTCCGGGTCTATATTACCGGGGCAGACAGGTCAAAACGGCCGGACAGTAAGCGGCCGTGTTACCGATACTCAGGGTGAGCCCCTGCCGGGTGTTAACATTGTTGTAAAAGGAACCACAACCGGCACCATTACAGATGTAGATGGCAATTATGAACTGAATGTTCCCGACCCTTTCAATGCCGTATTGGTATTTAAGTTTATAGGATTTGCCGATAGCGAAATACCTGTTAACGGACAGTCGCGAATCGACGTGGTGATGGAAGAAGATGTCATTGGCCTTGATGAGGTGGTAGCCGTAGGTTATGGTGTAATGCGCAAAAGCGACCTTACCGGCGCTGTATCTTCTATCAAAGCCGAAGAAATTGCCAACAATCCTTCCAATAATGCCCTGGAAGCGCTTCAGGGAAAGATCAGCGGACTGGATATGACACGTACCAGCGGTCAGGCAGGTTCAGGTCTCAGCTTTCTTCTCCGTGGCGAACGGTCGTTGCAGGCTTCCAATGCCCCGTTGATACTGGTGGATGGTATTGAATATGGTTCAAGTATGGATATAAATCCGACTGACATTCAATCGGTGGAGGTATTGAAAGATGCTTCTTCTACGGCAATCTACGGATCACGTGGTGCCAACGGCGTAATTCTGATCACCACCAAACGAGGGAGGCCGGGCGATACTAAAATATCGGTAAATGCCTATTATTCCTTCAATACCCTTAGCGGTATGCCCCGGTTTATGAGCGGCCCGGAGTATGTGCAACTGAAGCGCGATGCGTATGCATCA
Source organism: Anaerophaga thermohalophila str. Valhall (assembly GCF_000250735.1). Taxonomy (GTDB): domain Bacteria; phylum Bacteroidota; class Bacteroidia; order Bacteroidales; family Marinilabiliaceae; genus Anaerophaga; species Anaerophaga thermohalophila_A. The sequence continues at coordinate 4,207 of NZ_AHZV01000365.1, read as the reverse complement.
GCCGGTGAATGGAACGGCCCGGAGGATGATGCTAACATTTTCGCGCCTCTCGAACTGGAATATATCCAGGATGAGCGATTTGTCGACTGGATGGACCTGATCTTTCACGACGGAGCTACGCAAAACTATGAAGTGGCCATGAGCGGTGGTAACGATAAAACCGTTTATCAGCTTTCTTTCGGACTTATGGATGAGCAGGGATTGCTTGAAACCAATGATGCGTTCAGGAGATACAACGGACGCCTTACTCTTGATCATCACGTGAAGGATAATCTCCAGGCAGGGGCAAGTATTCTGTACACATTTAAAGACCAGGACCAGAGATATGCCCCCTTTAATATGGCCGGAAAAATACTGCCGATTGCAAAACCCTATAACGACGATGGTACGGTTAATCCATATCCGGCACCCGGCTATACTTCCCAAATGAATCCTTTGCTCGACGATGTGGATGGCGCGGTTACCGATAATTACGAGACCAGCCGTTTTTTCGGCACTTCGTTTATTCGCTGGGATATTGTTAACGGTCTTACCATTGAGACCAACCTGGGGGTAGATCATAAAACACTGAGGCACGGTTATTTTATGCCAAACAAACCCTTAATGGCGAAGACAAAAGCTCTATGTCGGGGGCGGAAATTACGACAAACCGGAATCTTACCTGGGAGAATACGCTTAATTATCAGGTCAACCTCGGCAGATATCACGATTTGAATGCACTGGCCGGCACCAGTACTATTGACCGGCGCAGGGAGTATTTTACCTCATCGGGCCGTGATCAGGCTTCACCCACCACCGGGTTTTACGACCTGAGTTCTAATGCGGGTGAGATACAGATTGACAGTGAGCTTGTTGAAGAACAGATGGCCTCTTTCTTCGGGCGGCTTAACTACAAATATGCCGATAGATATTTGCTCACTGCATCTGTACGAGCCGATGGTTCTTCGGTTCTGGCCGAGGGCAACAAATGGGGCTATTTCCCCTCTGTGGCAGCAGCCTGGCGTATTAGTGAAGAAGGATTTATGTCGGGTGCCTCTGCATTGTCGAACCTGAAACTTCGTCTGAGCTGGGGAGAATCCGGCCAGAGTGCCATCGAGCCCTATTCAACACTGGGCGGTTTAGGTCCTTCCACGTATGCTTTTTACGATGCGCCTGCTTATGGATACTATCCCCGCGATATTTCCAACCCCGATCTGAAATGGGAGACAACCGAGGTAATGGATGTCGGGCTCGATTTTGGTTTCCGGGGCAACAGACTTTCGGCTACCATCGATTACTATCAATCGAAAACACGCGATTTGCTTATGTCCAGGTTATTACCTAATACTACCGGATTTTCGTCCGTAATGGAAAATGTAGGGAAGACCGAAGGCGAAGGCGTTGATTTTTCTCTGTCGTCTGTTAACGTTAATACTTCCGATGTCAGCTGGAATACCGATTTTACTTTTACCTGGAACAGGAACGAAATTGTGCAGCTGAGTGGCGGTGTCGATCGCGATGTAGCCAATAACTGGTTTGTTGGTGAACCTATCTCGGTGAATTATGATTACGACCAAACAGGTATCTGGCAACTTGATGAGGCCGACGAGGCTGCTGTGCATGGACAACAGCCCGGTGATATTAAAGTGGCCGATGTGGATGGTGACGGGGAAATTACTCCCGACGATCGTGTCGTGTTTAACCGTTCGCCTAAGTATACCTTTGGACTTACCAACCGCGTATCATACAAGAATGTAGATTTGTCTGTTTTTATTTACGGTCGGTTCGGTCATTATTTCGATTACGAGTATTACCGTTTGTTTAAGTCAGATGCCCTCGAAAACGGCGCAGCCGTTGATTACTGGACCGAAGACAATCCTTCCGATAAGTTCCCCGGTGCCAATAAGGACCTGAGTTACAAGAACAGGGCTTATTACAGTTCCTTAGGACATGTGAAAGGCGATTTCTGGAAGATCAGGGACATTAGCCTGGCCTATAATTTTCCCGATAAAGTGCTTAGTTCACTCAACTTGTCTAAACTCCGGTTTTATGTAACACTCAAAAACCATTTTACATTCAGCGACCTGGACGACTATGACCCCGAACGGGGCGGAAGCCTTAACTATCCGCTGACGAAGCAAACCGTGTTCGGTTTCAACCTGGAGTTTTAATGACAGGAAGGCTTTTAGACGCAAAGATGCTAAAACGCTGAGTAAATTTTGATTCGGGTATCATTAGTCCGTTAAAAAAAGCAAACATGAAACGTGCATGGCAAGGTTTTGCTACAACAGATCATTAGATTTTTAGATATAAGATGTAAGATGTAAGATGAAATGAACATAGATAGGTTTACCACAAAAATATTATGTATAAATCTTATATGCGAGTTTCATCAGACCAATAACTTAGTTAAAATTTTGTACAAATGAAAATTAAAATTCTGATAACCATATTGATAACCTTCACATTTTTATCCTGCGAGGATTTTCTGAAGGAAACCAATAAGAGCGGTTTAACAAGCGATCCGTATTACACGACCCCCGATGGAGTTGAGAGCCTGGTGAATGCCTGCTACACACCGCTGAGATATTGGTATGGAAGAGAAGAGGCTTCCAATTTTACAGCTACCGGTACCGATATTGTTACCAAAGCCGCCGGACACACCAATACACCGGTCAATGATTATTCAACCGATTTCAAGGCCGATAATGGTGGGCTTAACAATTTGTGGGCATGGCTCTACAAAGCCATTAACTTCTGCAATACTGCCCTGGCACGCCTTGAAGAAGTGGAGATGGAGAACAATGACGTTCGCGTTGGAGAAGTTTCGTTTCTCCGGGCTTTCTATTACTGGCATGTGGTTGAAATGTGGGAAAAAACGCATTTCTCTACCGGGGAGTCGCAAGGTGTTATTACCACGGCCAATGCGACAGAGGTGAACGCTATATATGATCAGATATTCGATGACCTGGATGTTGCCATAGCCAACTGCCCCGGGGAGAAAGAAAGAGGCGGTCGCATCACCCGTTGGGCTGCCAAAGCCTTTAAAGCAAGAATGTTGTTGACCCGTGGTCAGGGAGAAGATGCTGCAACCCTGGCCAAAGAGGTGATAAATTCAGGCCCTTTTGAGCTGTTCGACGATTATGAAGCGTTGTGGGATATGAGCAACAGCGAGGGGTCAGCCAACAGTGAGGTGATCTGGTACGTCAATTATTCCACCGATCATTTACTGAATCTCGAACTCGACAATGAAGCACAGATTCGGAACGGGGGAAACAACCTTCACCTGATGTATGCCATGAAATATGACGATCAGCCGGGCATGACACGCGATGTATTGAATGGTCGGCCGTTTAACCGTTACATGCCAACCAGGTTTATGTTGGAGTTGATGGATCAGGAAAATGATCAAAGATGGGCGGGCTCGTTTAAGTGGATATGGATTATGAATGCGCCTGAAAACAGGGGAGAGGAGTATCCGAATATGACCGACACGGCTATCTGGACCATTAACGGATATGCCACCCCCGGGCAACGGGCCCGGGCCGAAGGCCGTTACCAGATTTTTGATCTCAGTGATGTTTATGATGAAGACGGCTCTGTTAAAAATCGTAAGCAATATGTTCAGATAGACAAGTTCAGTGATCCCACAAGGGCTTCCAAAGGTGAAGATCGCAGTTCCCGCGATGCTTTTGTTATACGTATCTCGGAAATGTACCTGATTGTGGCCGAAGGATTAATGGACAGCAACCCAACAGAAGCGCTTGATTATCTGAACCGGTTGCGCCGGCAAAGGGCTGTTCCGGGGCACGAAGCAGCCATGGAAGTCACGGCCGGTGACCTCAATATCGATTTCCTTCTTGACGAAAGAGCCCGTGAGTTTGTGGGGGAACAGCTTCGCTGGTTCGACCTGAAACGTACCGGAAAACTGGTAGAACGTGTCAGAGCTCATAATCCCGATGCCGCTCCCAATATCAACGAAGGACATACTGTGCGTCCCTATCCGCAGGATTTTCTTGACGCTATTACCAATAAAGATGATTTTCCGCAACGTGAAAATTATTAATTGATAAACCCTGTGGATGAGGTTGTCTGAAAAGACTATTTTTTACTCTGTGAGACGATGTGTCTACTCCGTGAAGCTCTCTGAAACAAAAAAATACAGAGAACGGCACAAAGGATGCAACGGGTATCACAGCTTGTCCCGAACATCTTCGGGAGAGTTTTT
>NZ_AHZV01000366.1 GCF_000250735.1 Anaerophaga thermohalophila str. Valhall | reverse complement strand
CAGGTTAAATCTTTCAATCTAATAATCTAATGATCTAATCAAATATTTGTGATTTACGAGAATTTTGTTGAATTTTATTCGACATATCAAACCTTAAAAGGAGATGATTATGAAAAACAAAATGAAAAAAGTATTGAATCTGACCGTCGCTGCTGCCCTTACTCTGGCAGTAGTTTCATGTGCAGGTGATCAGCAGAAAAAAGAAGTTTTTATTCCTTATCCTAACTGGTCGGAAGGAATTGCAATGACCCACCTGGCTAAAGCATTCCTCGATAAGCAGGGATACGATGTGGAAATTAAGCCCATTGAGCCGGGTCCAATCTATGCTTCTCTTTCTAAAGGTGATGCCGATGTCTTTTTGGATGCATGGTTGCCTTACACTCATGCTGAGTATTGGGAACGTTTCGGAGAGCAGATTGATCATATTGGTACTGCTTTCCCGGGAGGTACTACCGGACTGGTTGTGCCAAGTTATGTCACCATCGACTCCATTACTCAAATGAATGATCATGTCGACAAGTTTAACGGAGAGATCATCGGCATTGGGAGTGGCGCCGGTATTCATAAAAATACCCTCAAGGCCATTGAAGAATACGACCTCGACTTTAAGCAGGTAACTTCTTCTGGTACAGCTATGGTTGCCGCTCTTGAAAAGGCCGTAGATGCTAACGAGTGGGTAGTTATTACCGGGTGGAAACCCCACTTTAAGTGGGCACGCTACGATATCAAATATCTGGAGGATCCTAAAGGTATCTATCCCACCGATGAGATGAGAATTTTGGCCCGCCAAGGATTTACCGAAGATTTTCCAAAACTCGCCAAATTCTTTAAGAACTTTCAGTTTGAAGAAAATAAGCTTTACGAGTTAATGGATGCTGTTGAAAATGCAGATGATCCGCTTCAAGGAGCCGAACAGTTCTACCAGAACAACAAAGCTTTGGTTGACGGCTGGTGGCCGGCCGAGGAGTAAAAAATATTTTATTTTTAAGGATCAGAAAAGGACTGGCGAATGCCGGTCCTTTTTTTTGGCTAACCTGGTATCTGCACAGAGATTATCTGGGAAGCATTACCTGTATTTCCAATCAAAGTGGTAACTTAGAAGCAGAGTACAGTTATACGGCCTGGGGGCAGCTTCGCAATCCTGCCAATTGGCAAACGTATGCCATAGGAAGTGAACCCGAACTTATGTTTGGTCGCGGCTATACCGGGCATGAACATTTATTGGCCTTCGGCCTGATAAATATGAATGCTCGACTATATGATCCGGCCCTTGGTCGTTTTCTTAGTCCCGACCCTTATGTTCAGGCACCGGATTTTACGCAGAATTTTAACCGGTATAGTTATGCGTTGAATAACCCGCTGGTTTATACGGATCCGGATGGGGAGTTCTTTTTTACTGCCTTGTGTGCAATAATTCCTGGAGCTCAGTTTTTACTCCCTATTGCAATTGGTGCAGATATTGGAGCAATTACTGGAGGAATTAGGGGGGCAAATTCAGAAGTCGGTTTTTGGGGAGGAGCATTGAAAGGTGCTGCTGTTGGTGCTGTTGGGGGTGCTTTATCAATGATCGGTGGTGCAGGTATGACATTCGGAGCAAATTTTGCCTTAGGAACAGCAGAGGGTGCTGTAACAGGTGGATTAGATGCAGTAATTTGGGGGAATGACATAGGAGAAGGTCTGTTGTGGGGGGCAGCGACTGGAGCTTTATTTACAACACTTACTTCCGAAAATTTTAGTAACTTGACAAAAGGTGAAGGTTTTCGTACAAATGAGAATGTTTTCAATAGAATGATGGATAAAGGAATGAATAAGCAGGCAATTCTTAATTATTTTGGATTTGAAGGTACGTACACGGGAACTACCAGTGGTCCCAATTATGTAAATGGTGGTGGCAAAGGAAAAAGCTTTTTAGGTAGTACTAATCCCCAAACAGGAGCCATTGAATATGGAGACCTTGCATTTGACACGTATGATAAATTAAAAATGACTTATAACAAAGAAATGTATCATAGTTTACGAGTAAAAAGGGGAATTCCTTTAGAAACTCAAAATACTACACTGGGTAAGCATACAAAATATTTTCCAGAAGAAAGATTAGGGTTTATAGATGCATATAAAAACCAAGGATTATATCCTTCCCATGGGACTAATTTGATGAGTAATATTAACTATTATCAATTACAATCATTAAAACTAAGCTCATCACAATATTTTAGCTCTAAGTGGTGGCATTTTATTTATAAAATCCCAAGAAGATGGTAAGAGTTGTTATACTGACATTAATGCTGTTTGTTAATGCCCTTGTTAATGCACAGACAGACTCTTTAGATTGTGATAAGTCTTTCGAGTATTATGATGATTTATTTGGAGAGAGTTTAATTGTTGTCTGGGATACTCCTCCTTCCATAAGAGAATGTTCCCTGAAAAATATTAGTGCTTTAAAAGAGTTAGTAAAAAAGCATACTCATTATTCGTATATTTTTGTTGATTTGATAATTAACCCTAAAGGAGCTCCTATTTGTTTTAGATTTAAACAAAAACTAAGGCCGGAGATAAAGGCAATTTTTATTGAAGAACTGAAGAAGCTTCATTTTAAGCCAGCAAAACAGAAAGAAAAAGAGGTTGAATCAATTTATATGTTAAGGATATAATAGCTTAAGTTTCCCATGACTGTAAGCCTTGTAGAAAAGGTGAAAAAGCAGTGGTTTTTATTGGGTAATTTGCTGTTTTGGAGTAGTTACAAAACAAAAAAAATGGTAAAAGAATCTCAGGCTATACCGGGCATGAACATTTATTGGCCTTCGGCCTGATAAATATGTTCAGTGAGGCCTTTGGTTTTGCTCCAAAGCAAAACTATTAGCCGAACTAATCCCGATAGCGACAACGGAGTGTATCGGGAAATGCTCGACTATATGATCCGGCCCTTGGTCGTTTTCTTAGTCCCGACCCTTATGTTCAGGCACCGGATTTTACGCAGAATTTTAACAGGTATAGTTATGCGTTGAATAACCCGCTGATTTATACGGATCCGGATGGGGAGTTCTTTTTTACTGCCTTCTTAGGTCCTGTTGGAGCGATAATTGATGCAGCTTGTTGGGGAGCTGTAATTGGAGGTGCAGGCTATACTGCAAGTGTCGCTTTTAGTGATGGAGGCTTTAATAACTGGAATTGGGGTCAATTTTGGAACTCAGTTGGTGTTGGCGCAATTTCAGGGGCTGTCACAGGGGGTGTTGGCCAAATGTTTGGCCCAGTTGGAAGTATGGGTTTTGGAGGAGAAATAGCCAGAGCATATACACATGGTTTTGCACAAGGTATGATATCAGAAGCATTTGGTGGTGATTTCATGACCGGTTTTGCTGCTGGTGGATTAGGTTCTTTAGGAGGTTCTGCTTTTATGATGTATGGAGGAAAGTTCGCAAGTAGTTCGGCAGGTACATATTCTTTCTCGGGTTTGGCAGGAGGATTAGGGTCTGAATTGACGGGGGGCAGCTTTTGGGAAGGTGCAGCTATTGGCGTAATGAATGCTGGGTTAAATCACCTGCAAGCGATGGTGGGAGAAGCTGGCGCAAGATACTATGCGAATAAAAAAGCCGGGTATAGCGATATGTGGAATAATTCATTTGAAAATGGAATTCCCACCAGAGAAGTTTCTGCCTGGGAGCTTGAAAATGGTGATTTGATTATGTTGCCATATGATAAGAATGGGTTGGATTATAGTGATAATAGAGCATTGAAAGTATTCAGTACTAAGTCCGGAAAGAAGTATGTGAGTTTTAATGGTAAAACTTATGCGATTAAAACACATGCACATACACATCCCCGAGCAGCGAATGGTATTGGACTACTCAATAATCCTAAATCAGCAGATGTTAGAATGTTTAATTTTATGGGTAAAAAACCAATTCATATTTTATATAACCATAAAGTTTACTCAGCGATGTATTGGGGCGGTGAGTGGAACTGGAAAACAATTGGAAGATGGTAAAAAAGGTAATAGGAATACTAATATTTATACTGGTAAGTGGTTCTTTTTATTGTCAGGATTTGAAAATGAAAAGTGAATTTGGGTTAGAATTAACTAATCAAGAGCTTATTGCTCAAATCAGGTTGTATCAAAAAACTGTTAAAGTACCATCAGTAAAGAATAAATTTGTTGTTGTATATTGTAAGAAAATTGACAATACTATTAATGAATATTCATTAATCTATTGTATTGACGTTAACAGGTTGCTTTTAGATCCCCCACAAGTATTTTTTACAATAGATGATCAATTAGTAGGTTTTATTTTTGAAGGTGTTGATTGTTTTGCATTAACTAAAAGCTCTTTAATATCAATAATGCAAAGTTACTTACCTGAAGATTATGAATATTATTTAAAATTCAACGATTTTCCACCTCCAATAACTGCAAGGGATGAAATATGGAAGTTAAGATTTAAGGATGGTAAATTAATAGAAAAACAAGTAATTGGAAACTAAATTTAAAGAATTGATTTGAACGGATTTGATATTCCCCTTTCCGAATAGATTTATTCAAGGAATTCACAAAACCATTAGCTTGGGAGGAACTCGGATATTTTGGTGCTGCTGCTGGTGCTTTAGGGGCTGGTGTTGGAGTTGGAATACAAACAGCCAGTGCAGGTGCTTCTTTTTGGGCTGGTTTTGTAGGTTCTTCACAGGGAATATCTACGATATTATCCGTGGGCTATACAAGTAGTTTTATGACAGGAGCCGCAGTTGGTGCCGGTGCAGGTTTTGCAGGAGGTTTTACCACTGGTTTTGGAAACGGTTTAATGGAAGGAAAATCTTTTGGTGATGCACTCGGAAGTGGATTAAAAACCGGTGGATGGGGTGCTTTGACTGGAGGGTTAATTGGTGGCGTTGCAGGAGGAATTGAGGCTGTAAGAGATGGAAGAAATTTTTTGGATGGTTCTCATGTCTATAAATCACCCGTTAATAATAATATTAATAATATTGGAACCCAGAATGGAGAATGCGCATTAATATGTTTTGAGGAATTTAGCGATTCTTATGGTATGGATCAATATGATTATAATTATTGGTTTAATGAAAATGGAAATAAACTTGGGGTAAAACCAAAAATTGATATTAAGAATTAAACAAAAAAGCCCGGCAAGTCCGGGCTTTTTTATTCCAACAAACTTTGCAATTCGTTTCCTGTTTTTTCGTTTTTTAGAAGAAAAGTATCTCCCTCTACCTGTATTCATTCCAGCTCTTAATAGGGATATCACTAATATCCATTTTGCAGAAAGCATAGATAAAGGCACTTGCCAACCGGGCATTGGTGATGAGCGGGATGTTAAAATCGACGGCATTTCTTCGAATCCGGTAGCCGTTTCGAAGTTCGCCTTTGCTCAGGTTTTTGGGGATGTTGACAACCAGGTCGATTTTCTTTTCCCTGATATAGTCCAGGGTATTAGGTTTCATGTCGGGTTCGTCGGGCCAGTGTAGCATGGTCGATTTGATACCGTTTTCTTTGAAGAATTTGTGAGTCCCGGCTGTTGCAAAAATATTGTATCCTTTTTCAACCAGCATTTTCGCGCTTTGAAGCATTTCCACTTTGCTCCTTAGCGGACCGGATGAAATAAGAATGTTCTTTTTCGGGATATTATATCCTACTGCCAGCATGGATTGTAATACCGCGTCGTAGTAGTTGTCGCCGATACAGCCAACTTCCCCTGTCGAGGCCATGTCAACACCAAGCACCGGGTCGGCATTGAGCAAGCGGGCAAATGAAAACTGAGGGGCTTTAATACCTACATAATCGAGTTCGAAGATGCTTTTAGCAGGCCGTTCGACAGGCATACCAAGCATTACTCTCGTAGCGATATCGATAAGGTTTATCTTCAGAACTTTTGAGACAAAAGGAAAACTGCGGGAGGCTCTTAAATTACATTCTATAACTTTTATGTCATTGTCTTTGGCCAGCAACTGCATATTGAAGGGCCCCGAAATATTCAGAGCTGCAGCGATCTGTCGCGCTATCCTTTTTACACGACGGATGGTTTCGATATAGAGCTTTTGCGGGGGGAATACAATGGTTGCATCTCCCGAGTGAACACCGGCGAATTCGATGTGCTCGGAAATGGCATAGGCAATCATCTCACCGTTTTTGGCCACAGCATCGATCTCAATCTCTTTGGCCTGTTCTATAAATTCCGATACAACTACAGGATGTTGTTTGGACACATTGGCAGCCAGTTCCAGAAAATGCTCCAGTTCTTCTTCGTTGGAAACAACATTCATGGCTGCTCCCGACAATACATAGGATGGGCGAACCAGAACCGGATACCCTACTTCGCGGATGAAAGCATAAATATCTTCAATAGAAGTAAGCTCATTCCACCGGGGCTGGTCGATTTTCAAATCATCCAGCAACGATGAGAATTTCTGACGGTTTTCGGCACGGTCGATGTCTTCGGGCGATGTTCCCAGGATAGGAACATTGGTTTTATGCAACCGCATGGCCAGATTATTGGGGATTTGTCCGCCTACCGATACAATAACGCCTCTGGGGCTTTCAAGATCGGTAATATCAAGAACCCGTTCCAGCGTTAATTCATCAAAAAAGAGCCGGTCGCATACGTCGTAATCCGTACTTACGGTTTCGGGATTGTAATTGATCATCACCGAACGGTATTTTTGTTTGTTGATGGTGTCAATGGCATTTACACTACACCAGTCAAATTCGACGCTGGAACCTATCCGGTATGCCCCCGAGCCCAAAACAACAACCGAACGGCCGTCCTTTTCAAATTCCACATCGTGGTATTCGCCATTATAGGTGAGGTATAGATAATTGATTTGGGCAGGAAATTCACCGGCCATGGTGTCAATTTGTTTGACGACAGGCAGGATGTTACGTTTCTTTCTGTACTCACGTACTTTCAGGAGACTTTCTTCCATCTTGTCGTCATCAGGATTGAGGACGACACGGGCAATCTGGAAATCGGAATAGCCCATCTGTTTAGCTTTAAGCAGCGTTTCATCCGGGATGCTTTCGATAGAATCATATTTGGAAAGCTCGTTTTTCAGATCGGTGATGTTTTTTAGTTTGTCCAGAAACCATTTGTCAATTTTTGTGAGGTCATGGATTTCTTCAACCGTAGATCCGTTCTGAAGCGACTCTGAAATGGCAAATATGCGTTGGTCGGTAGGTTCGGCAAGTTCTGTTTCCAACACGATATCTTTAAGCGGATGATTGGCAACAAAACCGTGCATCCCTTGTCCCACCATTCGTAATCCTTTTTGAATCGACTCTTCAAAGGTTCGACCGATGGCCATGATTTCGCCCACACTTTTCATACTCGACCCTATTTGTTTGGAGACGCCCGTGAATTTGTTCAGGTCCCATCGCGGTATTTTGCAGACAATATAATCGAGTGCAGGTTCAAAAAATGCAGGTGTTGTTTTGGTTATAGAGTTTTTCAGTTCGAACAGGCCATAACCCAGTCCAAGCTTGGCAGCCACAAAAGCCAGAGGATAGCCGGTAGCCTTGGATGCAAGTGCACTGGAACGCGACAGGCGGGCATTTACCTCAATGACTCTGTAGTCCTCTGAGTAAGGGTCAAGAGCGTATTGAACGTTGCATTCGCCAACCACTCCAATATGCCTGATGATCTTTATGGCAAGTTCCCTTAATTTATGGTATTCCGAGTTGCTTAGTGTTTGAGAAGGTGCAACAACGATGCTTTCACCTGTGTGAATTCCGAGCGGATCGAAGTTCTCCATGTTACATACGGTGATGCAATTGTTGTAGCTGTCACGCACCACTTCGTATTCCACTTCTTTCCAACCTTTGAGAGATTCCTCGACCAATATTTGTTTGGAGTATGACAGCGCATTGTCGGCCCGTTTGATGAGTTCTTCCTCGTTGGCACAGAAGCCGCTTCCCATACCACCAAGAGTATAGGCAGCCCTGATGATGATGGGATACCCCATTTTGTCGGCGGCTTTAACGGCATCCTGAACCGAAGTTACAGCCACACTTTTGGGCGTTTTAACGTTGATTTCGGCCAGTTTGCCGGCAAAAATTTCCCGGTCTTCAGTATCGATGATAGCCTGTATTGGTGTGCCAAGAACTTCAAGGTTGTATTTCTTCAGTATTCCCTGCTCGAAAAGCTGAATCCCGCAGTTCAGTGCTGTCTGACCGCCAAAAGCGAGCAGAATACCTTCGGGCTTTTCCTTTTTAATGACTTGTTCAACGAAATATGGTGTGACCGGTAGAAAGTATATCTTGTCTGCAATTTTTTCCGAGGTCTGAACCGTGGCGATGTTGGGATTGATAAGAACGGTCTCTATACCTTCTTCTTTTAGTGCTTTCAGTGCTTGCGAACCGGAATAATCAAACTCACCTGCTTCTCCGATTTTCAGGGCTCCCGAACCCAGGATAACCGCTTTCTTAATGTGCTTCTTCATTGATTGATTGTTTTTTAATGCAAAAAATGGCTTGCTTGTTCTCCGGGTTGCAAAGGTACATTATTCTTTGATAATGGCCATAATCTTCCTTGGTATTTTTGTATATTTTTTGAATATATTTTTCTGAAATGATTTTTAGAGAAAATTTTTGTTTTTCTTGACTGACAAATGTCCTGCCACTGTTTCAGGTGCTTTTAAAAGAAAATAAATAATGCAAAAAAAGTGGATAAATTTTGGGGATTTATGAAATTTGAATAATTTTGCAATCAATATTGAATAATTATTCCCTGATAGGAATTGGTTAATAACAAGAACTGAACATTCCTTTTATGTATTTAAGGCATGAGGGGGTGTCTTTTCATTTTTCGATATGAAGGTAAAGACGCAAAGATTGAATGTCATCAGGCAGCTGATTTCAAACCACAGGGTGGGGAGTCAGGAAGAGCTGCTCAACTTACTCGAAACCGAAGGTTTTTCGACAACTCAGGCTACGCTTTCACGCGATCTTAAGGCATTGAAAGTAGCCAAACGGCCCGATATAGAGGGAGGATATGCTTATGTTCTGCCGGAAGACGATGATCAGCGTGGAGAAGACGAGAACGGAGATGTATTTCCCGTTAGCGGACTGGAATCAATTGAGTTTTCCGGGAATATGGCGGTTCTGAAAACACGGCCCGGATTTGCCAACAGTATCGCTTCGGTCATCGATAATCATGCTCCTTTTGAGGTGCTGGGAACAATCGCGGGAGATGACACCATACTTCTTATCAGTAAGGAAGGGGTATCGCGGCCCGATGTTATCAATGCCCTTTCTTTGTTTATGCCGGGACTGAAAAAGAAATTATTGTAAGTATTGTTTGACAATACTTTAAACAATAGTCAGTTAAATAGTGTCTGTCCATAAAGTACCATTTGCTGTGTTACGCTTGCCGCCAAAATACTCATTTACGAAAAGTAAACTGCGTTTTTGGCGGCTTCGCAAGCCTTGTAAATGACACTTTCTGAACAGACACATGATAAGTAAAAAAACTTTCCCGACTTTATAGACGGGCACTAAATAAAAGCCTAAACGCAGAGACGCAATGACGCAAAGTTTTTATTATGAGAGGTAGAGACGCCCAAATTGGGCATCTTTACCTTACCAGATATCTGTAAAAGTTTAATGGAGTATTGATATAAAATATCTAACAATATAGTTTTAATGGCACAGGCACAGGGAAATAATATAAAAATACAGATTGCTTCTGAGGAGCATTTGCCTTATGTGGATACCATTCTGGAGACCATTGCGGAAGCTGCCAAGATTAGGGGAACAGGAATAGCCCGCAGAAGTCCTGATTATATCCGCAACAAAATTATTGAGGGGAAGGCCATTATTGCGCTAAATGGTGATGAGTTTGCCGGATTCTGCTACATAGAATCGTGGGGACACGAGAAGTTTGTAGCAAATTCGGGATTAATTGTCGTGGATAAATTTCGCGGCCAGGGGCTTGCAAAGAAAATCAAGCGGCAGGCTTTCGAACTCTCCCGCAAAAGATACCCAAATGCTAAGATATTTGGGCTTACAACAGGTCTTGCCGTGATGAAAATCAACTCGGAGCTTGGATACAAACCGGTTACTTTTTCGGAATTGACCGACGATGATGAGTTTTGGAAAGGCTGCCAAAGTTGTGTAAATTATGATATCCTGATGCGCACCAATCGCAAACATTGCCTTTGCACCGGAATGCTTTTTGACCCGGCAAAAGATGCAAAGCCGGAACCCATTCCTCAAAAGCGGCTGAGTGTGTACGGCAGATGGTTGAAATTTAAGCAGTTTGTGTTCTTAAAGTCGAACAAAAACAAGCCATCCGATGGGAAAAAAAATTTGCTGAAAAGCCTGTTTACTGTTCTCTTCGCCTGATTCATCAGGTTTTGGAGGGCCGGCTTTGCGGGTAGTTTTTAGATGGCAATAGTCCGTTAAAATAACTTAAGTAAATTATATACTAATGAAACGAGCATGACAAGGTTTGCCTTAACAGATCATTAGATTTTTAGATATAAGATGAAATGAACATAAATAGTACGTGTCAATAAACTCGCAAAAATTTTCTCAATATGGGTGTCTGTTCAGAAAGTGTCGGTTGCAAGGCTTGCGAAGCCGCCAAAACCGGAGTTTACTAATCGTAAATGAGGATTTGGGCGGCGAGCGTAACACAGCAAATGGTACATTATGGACAGACACTAATGAAACGAGTTCCGGTTTACCGGGATGAGTTCCATTCGACCTTGAAAAATAAATTTTAAACTAATGAACAACAAAGTAGTACTGGCCTTTAGTGGCGGACTGGATACATCGTTTTGCGTTAAATACCTCAAAGAGGAGAAGGGACTGGAAGTTTATTCGGCAATTGCCAACACAGGCGGCTTTTCGGATGACGAACTCGAAGAGATAGAAAAAGGTGCACGGCATCTGGGCGTGGCCGATCACGTTACCCTGGATGTGACCGGACTTTATTACCGGAACTGCATCCGTTATATGGTTTTCGGAAATGTACTCAAGAATAATACCTATCCGCTTTCGGTTTCGTCGGAGCGTATTTTCCAGGCTATGGCCATTGTAGATTATGCGCGAAAAATTGGTGCCCGGTATATCGCACACGGAAGTACCGGGGCCGGAAATGATCAGATTCGTTTTGATCTGACTTTTCAGATAATGGCACCGGAAATTGAAATACTGACTCCTATTCGTGATCTGACTTTGTCGCGTGATGAGGAGATTGAATACCTGAAAAAGAGAGGGGTTAATAAGGACTGGACCAAAATGGCCTATTCCATCAATAAAGGGATATGGGGCACCAGCGTGGGAGGTAAAGAAACGCTTACTACCGACCAGGCTCTTCCAGATGATGCCTACCCAAGCCGGCTAAGGAAAGAAGGAAGCGAAGAAATGATACTTTCCTTTGAAAAAGGAGAGCTGAAGTCGGTTAATGGTGAGACGTTTGACAATCCTGTCGATGCCATTCGCAAGGTTGAGTCTTTAGGGGGCTCTTATGCTATTGGACGCGACATACATGTGGGCGATACTATTATAGGGATAAAAGGACGCGTTGGGTTTGAAGCAGCAGCACCGCTGATGATTATTAAGGCGCATCATTTGCTTGAGAAACATACGCTTACCAAATGGCAGTTATATTGGAAAGAGCAGCTGGGTAACTGGTACGGTATGTTGCTTCATGAGGCTCAATACCTTGAACCGGTGATGCGGGATATTGAAGCATTCCTGGAACATTCGCAAGCCAATGTTTCGGGCGACGTTATTCTGAAACTTCATCCTTACCGCTTTGAATTGATTGGCATTCGTTCGCCACACGATCTGATGAGCAGTGGATTCGGCGATTACGGTGAAGTGAACAGAGAGTGGGATGGTAATGATGTAAAAGGATTTACTAAGCTGATGAGCAATTATCTGAAAATATTTAATAAAGTCAACGGATTTGATGTGGAGACTGGTGTTAAAGATTAAATCTGACCGGTTGTGAAAGTTTTTATGAATTTATAGACGAGCACAAAACAAAAGATTATTAGATTATTAGATATAAGATGTTTCGTTCAACTTTGATATACTTTAATTAGTGCCTGTCTATAAACTCGCAAAAATTTTTACAATATGTGTGTCTGTTCAGAAAGTACCAGTTGCAAGGCTTGCGAAGCCGCCAAAACCGGAGTTTACTAATCGTAAATGAGGATTTTGGCGGCAAGCGTAACACAGCAAATGGTACTTTATGGACAGACACTAATAAATAAATTTTTTGATACAAATCATTCAATAGCAGTGTATTGCAATAGTTTAACGAAGTATTGACAAAATATCCTGATTAAAAAAATGATAAAAACAGGCATAGTAGGTGGAGCCGGGTATACAGCCGGAGAACTTGTCCGTATTTTACTGGGGCATCCTTCGGCAGAGATTGTATGGATTAATAGCAGCAGTAATGCAGGGAATAAAGTGTTCGATGTTCATACCGACCTGCTTGGCGACACCAATCTGGAATTTTGCGAGAGGATGGATTTCGAAGCTGTAGATGTAATTTTTCTATGTATGGGGCATGGTCGATCAGCAACCTTTATGAAAGAGCATACCCTGCCGGATCATTTGAAAGTGATTGACCTGAGCAATGATTTCAGGCTGGACAGGCAAAACAATGAGTTTGTCTACGGCCTGCCCGAGGTTAACCGGCCAAAAATAAAAGATTGCCGGTATCTGGCTAATCCGGGTTGTTTTGCAACCTCCATTCAGTTGGCATTGCTTCCCCTTGCAGCCAGTCATCTGCTTGATGAGATACATGTACATGCCATTACCGGTTCTACAGGTGCAGGACAGGCACCGTCGGGTACCACCCATTTTAGCTGGCGAAATGGCAATGTTTCGGTATACAGGGCCTTTGGTCATCAGCATCTTAATGAAATGAACGAGACCATGAAAGAACTGATGCCTGGCTTTAATGAAGCCTTCAATTTTATTCCTGTCAGGGGAAATTTTTCCCGGGGAATTCTGGCTTCGGTTTATTTGAATTGCCCGATAGGTGAGACTGAAGCAATTGATTTGTTCGGGAAATTTTACAGTACTCATCCATTTGTTACAATATCGACAAAACCTGTTGATGTAAAGCAGGTGGTTAATACCAATAAATGTTTGTTACATGTGAAAAAGTATGGCAGTAAACTCCATGTGGTAAGTGTTATTGACAATCTTACCAAAGGTGCATCGGGGCAGGCTGTTCAAAATATGAATCTGATGTTTGGTCTGGACGAACAGGAGGGGCTACGACTGAAGCCAGTGGCTTTTTGAGATAGATAAAGGGTTGTTTTTTTACGGTTTAAATTTAGGTGTTCATTTTTTTCAATCCCACTCCCTCCTGTTTGTTTGTCGCTGTGCTCAGATGAGTACAGCGACATTTCCGGGCCATTTATAACCGAAAAAAAAAGCAGGCAAAGTTTACCAGTGCTGAAAGTAAATATTATTAAACGATAAGAGTAATGGAGTTGTTCGATGTTTATCCGCTGATGGACGTGATCCCCGTTTCGGCTAATGGTTGTTACATTACCGACGATCGGGGTTTTGAATATCTGGATTTGTACGGAGGTCATGCTGTGATCTCCATAGGCCATTCACATCCGCATTATGTCCGGCGCATTAAAGAACAGCTCGACCGTATAGGGTTTTATTCCAATTCTGTCATTAACCCGTTACAGAAGGAACTGGCCAAAAAACTTGGTGAAATATCCGGGCTCGAAGATTATCGTCTGTTCCTTTGCAACAGTGGGGCCGAAGCCAACGAAAATGCTTTGAAGCTGGCTTCTTTTGCCACAGGAAAACGTCGTGTCATTGCTTTTTCGAGAGCCTTTCACGGAAGAACCTCGGCAGCAGTGGGAGTAACCGATAACGATAATATTCGCGCAGCATTAAATCGTGGACAGGATGTTACTTTTATTCCTCTTAATGATATTGGGGCTGTTGAGAAAGAGTTGCAAAAAGGTGACGTTTGTGCTGTTATAGTAGAGGGCATTCAGGGAATCGGGGGAATACGCATCCCCGAGATTTCATTCTTGCAAAACCTACAGGTGTTGTGTGATAAAGCAGGATGTAAGCTCATTCTGGATGAGATTCAGTCGGGATACGGACGGAGTGGAAAGTTTTTTGCATTTCAGGAAGCAAATATTGAACCAGATATAGTAACTGTAGCCAAAGGAATGGCCAATGGTTTTCCGATGGGCGGTGTTCTGATCAAACCAGATATTGAAGCCCGGCACGGGATGCTCGGCGCCACATTTGGTGGTAATTACCTTGCCTGTGCCGCCGGGTTGGCTGTGCTCGAGGTCATTGAATCCGAAGATTTGATCATTAACGCCGATGTCACCGGAAAATTTCTTTTGTCAGAGCTCCGGAAAATCAGTGGTATAAAAGAGGTTCGCGGCCGCGGACTGATGATCGGGATGGAATTTGACTCACCGGTAAATGAGCTCAGGAAAACACTCTTAAAGGATGAGTACATATTTACCGGCGTTTCTTCCACCAATATCATCCGGCTTCTTCCGCCGCTAAGCCTTACGCAAAAGGAGGCTAATGTTTTTATTAAGGCTCTGAGGCGTCTTTTGGCTCCCTAAACCCTTGAATTATGGTTGAATCATACTGGAATGAAGAATGGAAAGAAATCCCTTTCGAAAAAGGGGCCCTGCGGAAACGTTATGCTGTTTCGAATTACGGCCGTGTCGTCAGCTATTGTACCGACGATATGAGTGATGCTGCTTTTGTTAAAGGGGGCACACTTAAAGGATATAAGACCTTACCCCTTCGACCTTTTGGACGTTCGCGAACCTACTATGTGCATAAGCTGGTGGCTGAGCAATTTATCGGCAAAGATTCTGATGACCAGAAGTATGTGATTCACCTGGATTACAACAAATGCAATAACTTTGTTGAAAATTTGTGCTGGGCCAATAAAAAGGATATGTTTGAGCATCAGCAAAAAAATCCTACCGTTGTGGAAGGGCGCAAACGCCTGAAGGAAAACCGGCGGAGTGAAGGGGGCAAACTTACCGACACGCAGGTGATGTTGCTTAAAAAAAGAATATCGGACCCGCGCCGTAAAACCCGTCTGAAAATTATTGCCCGTCAGTTCGGGATAAGCGAAATTCAGTTGCACAGGATCAAACGTGGTGAAAACTGGGCGCATATTCAAGTTAATGAACCGGAAGTCGCCGGAGACAAAAAATAAAGACATTCATGATCAATAAAATTGCTATAATCGGAGGAGGCAACCTTGGGTCGTCCATAGCCAAAGGTTTGGTGAGTTCTAACCAACCTTTTAAAGGGGAATTGGTGGTGACCCGAAGACGGGTACATCTCATAAAATCACTTGAAGCATACGGCATTATAGTTCAGCAGGATAATGTGGTTGCGGTTAATAACGCTGATATAGTTATTCTTGCCGTAAAGCCGTTTCAAATGACAGATATCATAAAAGAAATTACGCCTGCTCTTAAGAAGGAGGCGATTCTGATTTCTTTGGCAGCCGGAGTAGATTCACAGCAAATATCTGAGATGGCAGGCGGAAGAAAAGGCATTTTCAGGGCGATGCCTAACACGGCTATTTCCATTGGCGAATCGATGACCTGTGTTTCTTCTTTTCAGTCTACCGAAGATCAGGATAAAGTTATTCGTGACTTATTTGAACCGGTAGGGGTCGTTCAATTTATCCCCGAAGAATTAATGTCTTCGGCTACGGTTTTGGCAGCCTGCGGAATTGCCTTTGCATTAAGGTTTATCCGGGCAGCCACTCAGGGAGGTGTTGAAATCGGATTTGGCTCAGAACTTGCCCTGAAAATTGCCTCCCAGACGGTGAAGGGGGCATCGGAACTGATCATCAGGGGCGAGACACACCCGGAGGCCGAAATTGATAAAGTGACAACGCCCAGGGGAATCACCATTTCAGGTCTGAACGAAATGGAGCACCAGGGCTTCAGCTCAGCCTTGATCAAGGGATTACTTACTTCATACGAAAAAATTGAAAACGCCACGAAAAGGAAGTGAGAAATAACAATCTTATTTATAAGTCTGTAACTATAAAGGTAGGTTCCAATGTCCTGACAAAGGACGACGGGAGTTTAAATGTTAAACGGATCGAACATTTGGCCGGTCAGATTGGCTGGTTGCATAAACAGGGCATTAATGTTATATTGGTTTCTTCCGGTGCTGTTGCTGCCGGTCGGGATACCATAAGGAAAGCATCCGCTAAAGACCCGGTTTCACAGCGGCAATTATTGTCTTCAATAGGACAGGTGAAGCTGGTTAATATTTATTCTGATTTATTTGAAAAACTAGGCCTTATTAGTGCTCAGGTGTTGGTTACAAAACAGGATTTTAGCACACGGGAACATTATCTGAACATGAAAAACTGCTTTTCTGTTTTACTTGAAAACAGAGTCGTTCCCGTGGTAAATGAAAATGACGCGGTTTCCGTTACAGCCCTCATGTTTACCGATAATGATGAGCTGGCAGGACTTGTTGCCTCCATGATGGATACCGATGCCCTGTTTATCCTCAGCAATGTTGACGGAATATTTACAGGCGTCCCGGGGGAATCGGGCTCAGAAATTATTTCCGAAATAAGAGAGGGGGTGGACGACCTTGATGCCTATATATCTGCCACAAAGAGTAATTTTGGCAGGGGCGGGATGCTGACCAAATGCAGGGTAGCCCAGAAGACTGCTGCTGCCGGTGTTACGGTTCATATTGCTAACGGGACCCGCGATAATATAATTATCGATTTGGTCTCTGAAGATGTAAATGTACCACATACAAGGTTTGTTCCCAATAGTCCGCGACCAGCCATAAAAAAGTGGATGGCATATGCCGACGGGTTTGCCAAAGCAGAAGTGGTCATCAATAAAGGAGCCAGGGCAGCTCTGACCGGGCCCAAAGCAAGGAGCCTGCTATTGGCTGGCGTGATTTCTCTTAACGATGATTTTAAGAAGGGCGACCTGTTGCGCATAAAAGATGAAAACGGGCAATTGTTAGGCATCGGGAGGGCTCAATACGACCGGGCGGTGGCTCAAAGACATCTAAATGACGAACGTTACCGGCCTTTGATTCATTACGATTATCTGTTTATTTACCCCAATGTATCCTAATCTGCTATAGAAACCTGTGGGGCGAGTGATTTAATTGGTGTAACAGATTGTTAGTGATATATCTGAGAAATTTAATTATCTATCAATATGACCAACCTCGAACAATTCAGGAAAGCGGCTGAAGCAACCAAAACAATGGTGCGGTTGAATGATGATGACATAAGGAGTGTTTTGCTTGATCTGGCCGATGAAATGGTTGCGCGAAGTGCCCTGCTGCTGAGTGCCAATAAAAAGGACCTCGAACGGATGGATGAGTCCGATCCCCGGTACGACCGGCTTATGTTGACACAGGAGCGAATAGAAGGGATTGCTGCCGATATGCGTTCTGTCGCTAATATGCAGTCGCCTCTGGGAGAAATATTGGATGAGCGTTCCATGCCGTCCGGATTGCACCTTAAAAAAGTGAGTGTTCCGATTGGTGTTGTTGGGGTTATCTATGAAGCACGCCCCAATGTAACCTTCGACGTTTTTTCACTTTGTTTTAAGTCGGGAAATGTGTCGGTGCTTAAGGGAGGACAGGATGCCTGGCATTCTAACCTGGCTGCTGCCGGAATAATTCGTGAATGTCTGGCTGCCCATTCCGTTTCTTATGATGTCATTCAATTGCTTCCGCCCGACCGTGAGGCCGCCCGCGCCTTAATGAATGCCGATGGTTATGTGGATATGCTCATACCAAGAGGCTCGCAGGGACTGATAAATTCGGTGCGTGAAGGTTCTAAAATACCGGTAATAGAGACGGGAGCAGGTATTGTGCATACTTACTTTGATGCCTCCGGCGATTTGGAAAAAGGAAAACGTATTGTATTCAATGCAAAAACCCGAAGACCCAGTGTTTGCAATGCACTTGACTGTCTGGTGCTTCACGCGGATCGTCTTGACGACTTACCGGAACTGGTTGCTGCACTGGCAATGAAGAATGTTGTAATCGAAGCTGATGAGAAAGCCTGGCAGCGACTCCAGGGTCACTATCCTTCAGAACTTCTGCAGAAAACTACACCCGAATCTTTCGGCACCGAGTTTCTTTCGTTGCGTATGGCCATAAAAGTGGTAAAAGATTTTGATGAAGCGGTATCTCATATATCTCAAAATAGCTCAAGACATAGTGAAGCAATTATTGCCGAAGACAGAGCAGCTATTGACCGGTTCTTCAATGAGGTGGATGCCGCAGCCGTCTATTCCAATACATCCACCGCTTTCACCGATGGTGCCCAGTTCGGGCTGGGGGCCGAGATTGGTATCAGTACACAGAAACTTCATGCCCGGGGGCCTATGGGACTGAAAGAGTTGACCAGCTATAAGTGGATCGTTGAAAGTGACGGCGTTACACGGCCGTAAAAAATTTGCACGAAAATGCAGATAAAATCAATCATGCGAATTCTTCCGATAAATATGGGCAGGCTATAAGGCCAATAAATCAGACTAAATTTATATTAATGAAGAGATTTCTAACACCTTCCGATATCGGAGACCTCCGGCAAGCATTGAATGAAGCTGCCGAAGTAAAGAACAATCCTTTTGGTTATCAACACCTTGGCAGGAACAAAACCGTTGTATTGATTTTTTTTAATTCCAGTTTGCGGACGCGGTTAAGTACACAAAAGGCGGCGACAAATTTGGGAATGAACGTAATTGTGTTGGATATAAATAAAGACGGCTGGAAACTGGAAACGGAATTTGGTGTGGTAATGGATGGAGATAAACCTGAGCATATTCGTGAAGCTGTGCCGGTAATCGGTCAATATTGCGATATTATTGCCGTAAGGTCCTTCGCTAAATTTGAAGACAAGGAAGAGGATTACAGCGAACGTTTGCTGAACCAGTTTATCGAACTTTCCGGACGACCTGTTATCAGCATGGAATCTGCAACACGCCACCCGTTGCAGGCGTTTGCCGATTTAATTACTATTGAAGAATACAGGAAAAAAAGCCGCCCCAAGGTTGTCCTTACATGGGCACCGCATCCAAAAGCACTCCCACAGGCTGTTCCGAATTCTTTTGTGGAATGGATGAAGGCGGCAGATGTTGAGCTTACTGTTACCCATCCCAGGGGATATGAACTTGCGCCTGAATTTATTGAAGAAGTACATGTAGAGTACAACCAGGACAAGGCTTTCAAAGATGCCGATTTTATTTATGCTAAAAGCTGGGCAAGCTTTTCGGAATACGGGAAAGTGTTGTCAACTGACAGAAGCTGGACTGTTGATGAGAGAAAAATGGCGCTGACCAATCATGCAAAGTTTATGCATTGTCTGCCGGTGCGCCGTAATATGGTGGTAAGCGATGGTGTTATTGACAGTCCTGATTCTATTGTTATCCAGGAAGCTGCCAACAGGGTTGTATCGGCACAAACCGTTTTGAAACGGATGCTGGAAGCATTGGAATAGTTTTCGATTTTGATAATCGGTATTATCCTTCAATTGATCAAAACATAAGTTAATAGTTTTTATGGATCAACAATTAACCATTGTCAAAGTAGGAGGGAAAGTTCTGGAAGAGGAACAGACACTCAACATATTTATGGACGACTTTGCAGCGCTTCCCGGCGCCAAGCTTCTTGTTCACGGAGGCGGGCGTTCGGCTACGGCCCTTGCAGGGCGACTGGGAATAGAGACAAAAATGGTGGAAGGACGCCGGGTTACAGATGAAAAGATGCTTGAGGTGGTGACAATGGTCTATGGCGGCCTGGTCAATAAAAATGTGGTAGCTGCACTTCAGGCAAGAGGGGTCAACGCTTTTGGCGTTACCGGAGCAGATATGAATATTGTGAAAGCCCATAAGCGAACAGGAACCGAAGTTGATTATGGTTTTGTGGGGGATGTGGATGATGTCAACATTGGTAGTTTGACAACCTTAATCAAACAGGGTATTGTTCCCGTGGTTGCTCCTTTGACACACGATGGAGAAGGACATATACTCAATACAAATGCCGATACCATTGCTTCCTCCCTGGCTGTAGGATTTGCAGAAGCTTTTGATACCCGTTTGGTATTTTGTTTCGAAAAGCCTGGCGTTTTGGTTAATCCGGATGATGACAGTTCTGTTATTCCTTTTCTGAACCGTGAATTGTTCCAAATGTATCGTGATGAGGGCATCATTGCAGAAGGAATGGTACCTAAGCTCGAAAACGGGTTTAATGCTTTAAACCGGGGGGTGCTGGAAGTGGTTATTACCAATATTGAAGGATTAACCATTCCCGGAAGGGGCACTACGCTTAGCGAATAAGTTTTATCGAAAATTTAAATATGTCCGTTCATCCATACATAACCGATGCAATTGAACTTCTGAAAAGAATGATAGCTGTCCCTTCTGTTAGTCGCGAAGAAGAAGGAGTGGCCGCATTGCTTGAAGATTTTTTTAAAAGAACCGGATTGGATTATTATCAGCGAAAAGGAAATAACCTCTGGATCAGGTCGAAATACTACTCCGAAAAAACACCTACCATATTGCTGAATTCTCACATCGATACGGTTAAACCCTCTTCGGGCTGGACAAGTGATCCGTTCACCCCCAAAGAAGAAAATGATAAGATAACCGGGCTCGGAAGTAACGATGCAGGTGCATCGGTTGTTTCATTACTTGCCACTTTCAGGATGTTGGAGGAAAGGAAACAACCGTGTAACTTTATTTTTTCTGCAACTGCGGAGGAGGAAATATCCGGAGATGAGGGTGTAGCCTCAATTCTTGACCAACTCGGACCTGTTGACCTCGGGGTTGTGGGTGAACCCACCCGCATGCAGATGGCTGTGGCCGAAAAAGGACTGATAGTGCTCGACGGAACGGTAAAAGGTAAAAGTGGTCATGCAGCCCGTGACGAAGGCATCAATGCTATTTATGAAGCGATTCCTGCAATTGAATGGTTCAGGAATTATCAATTTCCCCTGCAATCAGAGTTTCTTGGACCGGTGAAGATGACTGTTACCGGTATCGGGGCAGGCTCCCAACATAATGTAGTTCCGGATGTTTGCCGGTTTATGGTCGATATAAGAGTAAATGAGCACTATAAAAACGAGGAATTATTTCAACTTATCAGGCAACATGTTAACTGTGAATTGAAGGCTCGGTCTTTCAGACTAAACAGTTCTTCTATCTCTGTAAATCACCCCTTCGTGAAGCGGGGCGAAGAGCTGGGGCTTGAAAAATTTGGCTCTCCTACTACCTCCGATCAGGCACGGATGCCGTTTACTACCGTAAAGATTGGTCCGGGCGATTCTTCCCGTTCTCATACTTCTGATGAATTCATCAGACCCTCAGAAATTGTTGAAGGCGTGAAGATTTACCATCAATTACTGGACGGTTTGCATATTCATTCAATTTAAAATGATTTTAAATTCATCTTTTTGAAGGCTAATTTGAACGATTTTATAGTGTTTTTAAAATAAATCGTTTATTTTTGTGATGATTTCAACAAAATGGTTACAGATTGGGAATAAACTGTAATAAGTTGATTTCTGAATTTTTTGTGAATATTATTCACTTATATCCGTTGCATTTCCTGTTGGGAAAATGAGTATTTCCCCACCTGTGGAGAGAGTTTTACCACCTGTTTTTTCCCCGATAAACAAAATTTAGCTTTGTTGTAAAAGGTCTTTCAGAAAATGGTGGTTTTGCTGAGAGGGGATGTTGTTTCTGACCTGGAACAGAAATTTAATGCCATGATACAGAAACCAATACTCCGCTATATTCATGTAACAGAATGGAAGTCAATAATTTGTGTTCAAGAGGTTTTGCCGGGTAAAATGCAGTATTACAAGGTTATGAGTGCGGTATAAAAAGCATATTTTTGTCAAAATCAAGGCGTTTTAAATTTTTGTACCGGAGTTAACTCATTGTTAATGAGGATGCAAAAATTTAAAACAACACAGAGTTTGGCAACAAAGATGCTTTTTAGACCGGGCTCAGGTTATATAAGTCATCTTAATCTAACATTTAAGATTCAAACCCTCTGTTAAGATGTACTTGTTTAATAAAATTTGCAGCTATGAAGCTTTGGGATAAAGGTACCGGAACCGATAAGAAGATAGAATCTTTTACAATTGGAAAGGACAGGGAACTGGATGTTTTCCTTGCTCCGTTTGATATTATGGGAACAATAGCTCATAGCATGATGCTAAAGAAAGTCGGATTGTTGTCTGAAGATGATTTGAACGCTTTATTGCCTGCACTAAAGGATTTATATAAAGAAGCGAAAAAAGGAAATTTCCGGATCGAAGAAGGAATCGAGGATGTTCATTCGCAGGTAGAACTTGAATTGACGCGCAAACTTGGAGATATAGGCAAAAAGGTTCACAGTGGTCGGTCTCGAAATGACCAGGTGTTGCTCGATCTGAAACTTTTTACAAGGCATAAAATTATGGAAGTAGCCGGGTCGGCTGGGGAATTGTTTAAGACTCTTCAAAACAAAAGTGAAGAGCATAAAAATGATCTTCTCCCCGGTTACACGCATTTGCAGGTAGCAATGCCTTCATCATTCGGACTGTGGTTCGGTGCTTATGCCGAAAGTCTGGCAGACGATATGCAATTGATGCTGGCAGCATGGAAGATTGTGAACCAAAATCCGCTGGGTGCAGCCGCCGGATATGGAAATTCCTTTCCACTCGATCGAACAATGACAACCGGTTTACTGGGGTTTGACGATCTTAGCTATAATGTTGTATATGCTCAGATGGGGCGTGGAAAAATGGAACGTACCGCGGCGATGGCACTGTCATCGATTGCCGGTACTTTATCCCGCCTGGCGATGGATGCCTGCCTGTATATGAGTCAGAATTTCGGATTTATAAGGCTCCCTGATGATTTTACAACCGGTTCGAGTATCATGCCACATAAAAAGAATCCTGATGTTTTTGAATTGTTACGGGCACGGTGCAACAAACTGACGGATATGCCTCAACAAATCGCATATATAACCGGTAATCTGCCTTCTGGTTATTTCAGGGATATGCAGATTATTAAGGAAATTTTTATTCCGGCTTTTGATGAATTAATCAGTTGCCTCGATATAATGACTCTAGCCCTTCAGCGCATGGAAGTAGTCCATAATATTATGGATAACGAGATGTATAAATATGCTTTCAGTGTAGAGGAAGTAAACCGGCGTGTTCTGAAAGGGGTTCCGTTTCGTGATGCATATAAACAGGTAGGGCTTGAAATTGAAGCCGGTAAGTTCAGTCCCGATACCTCCCGGGTGAAGCATACCCACGAGGGCAGCATTGGTAATCTTTGCAATGATAAAATCAGAGAGAAGATGAATGCAGTGATGCTTGGTTTTAGCTTCGGGAAGGTTGAGGCTGCTATTGAAAAATTAATTACTTAATCAAGTGTCTGTTCAGAAAGTGACAGCTACAAGCGTAACACAGTAATTGGCACTTTATGGACGGACACAAATTAACCAAAAAATATTGTGTATGGCCTTTTTGAAAGAATTAGCGAAATCAGCAGTTCAGTCGTGTGAGATTGACAAAGATTTGTATGTCCAGTACAATGTAAAACGGGGACTGCGGAATGCCGATTTTTCCGGCGTTTTGGTCGGGCTGACCAACATTGGCGATGTGGTTGGATACAACAAAGATGAACAGGGAAATATCATCCCGGCCAACGGTGAACTGTACTACCGGGGCATTGAATTGAAGGACCTTTGCCGTGGTTTTCAGCAAGACGGGCGGCATGGTTTTGAAGAGGCCGCTTATCTGTTACTCTCGGGGAAATTGCCCAATACTTCGCAACTAAAGGAATTTTCTGAAATGCTGGCGGAAGAGCGTGAACTTCCGGAATTTTTCTCAAAAAATATGATTTTGTCGTTGCGGGGTCGCTGCGTAATGAATATGCTGGCGAGGTCGGTGTTGGGGCTTTATACCGCCGACGATGAAGCCGAAAATTATTCACCCGAAAATCTTCTCAAACAATCGATCAGTCTCATTGCCAAATTTCCTGTCATTGTGGCTTATGCCTACTATGGGATGCGTCACTCCTATCAGAGGAAATCACTGATTATCCGTCATCCTCAACCCGGGCTTAGTGCCGCCGAAAATTTTCTTTATATGCTCAAAGGGAAAAAGTATACCAGTCTTGAAGCGGATTTGCTTGACCTTTCACTGGTGTTACATGCCGAACACGGCGGCGGAAACAACTCCTCGTTCACAACAAGGGTAGTTAGTTCAGCCCAAACAGACACCTATTCGGCTATTGCTGCTGCTCTTGGTTCGCTAAAAGGAGGATTGCACGGCGGAGCCAACCTGAAAGTGATTAACATGATGGATAACATCAAGCAAAACGTCAAAAACTGGGAGGATGAGAATGAAGTGGCCGAATACCTCGAAAAGATTCTGAACAAGAAGGCCAATGACGGAACAGGTAAGATTTACGGAATAGGACACGCCATTTATACGCTTTCCGATCCCCGGGCCGTGTTGCTTAAAGAGAAGGCAGAGGAACTGGCCAAAGAAAAAGGGCGACTGGCTGAATTCAAACTCTAT
Source organism: Anaerophaga thermohalophila str. Valhall (assembly GCF_000250735.1). Taxonomy (GTDB): domain Bacteria; phylum Bacteroidota; class Bacteroidia; order Bacteroidales; family Marinilabiliaceae; genus Anaerophaga; species Anaerophaga thermohalophila_A. The sequence goes on along the minus strand of NZ_AHZV01000366.1, from coordinate 28,875 downwards.
ACCCTGATTGAACGGCTTGCCCCTGAAGTATTCTATAAGTTTAAAGGGTCTAATTCAAAAGTGGTTTGCGCCAATGTTGATTTTTACTCAGGGTTTGTTTATCAGTGTCTTGAGATACCCGAAGAAATTTACACTCCTATTTTTGCTGTTGCCAGGATTGCCGGATGGTGTGCACACCGCATAGAAGAAGTTACCTGTTCGAGCCGTCGGATTATTCGTCCCGCCTATAAAGCCGTTTATCCGCGACTGGAATATGTCCCGATTGAGAAAAGAGAATAAAATGTTCTCCAGTAATTAGTGCCCGTCTATAAAGTCTGGAAAATTTCTTACTTAGCATGTGTCTGTTCAGAAAGTTTCATTTACAAGGCTTGCGAAGTCCGAAAATACCGAGTTTACTCATCGTAAATGAGTAATTTTCGGACAAGCGTAACGCAGCAAATGGTACTTTATGGACAGACACTAATAAGTGCGTGTCTATAAACTCGCAAAAATTTTCACAATATGAGTGTCTGTTCAGAAAGTGCCAGTTGCAAGGCTTGCGAAGCCGCCAAAAACGGAGTTTACTTTTCGTAAATGAGTATTTTGGCGGCGAGCGTAACACAGCAAATGGTACTTTATGGACAGACACTAATTAAGGGAAATATCTGTTGTGAACTCTTTACTGGAAGTGTTTCTGCTGTTTTTGGGATACCCTGAGATATAATGAATGTATATTTATTCGATTTGTAAGAGTCAAATTTAATAAATATTCGAAATTATTCTTTTCCGGCTGGTTTTTATGCCAACATTTTCCTATTTTTGCATCATGATAGTGTCCCACAATTACATGCATTTACCGGTTTTTCGGTGAATGCATTTTTTGCGGAAGGCGAGTGATAATTTTAAAGAAGATTTTAGTATGCCTGATTTTAAGCCTATTAAACTCGTGTTGGAGGACGGAACGGTCTTTAAAGGAAAATCCTTCGGGTATCACAAATCTGTAGCCGGAGAAGTTGTTTTTAATACCGCTATGACCGGCTACCCGGAAAGTTTAACAGACCCTTCATACGAAGGGCAGATTTTGGTTTCCACCTACCCTCTTGTGGGAAATTACGGGGTGCCGAAAGATGATAAAGAAAACGGAATTCCTAAATTTTATGAATCCGACAGCATTCATGTTTCAGGATTTGTCATTTCCGATTATTCTTTCGATTACAGTCACTGGAATGCAAGAGGCTCCCTGGGAGACTGGCTGAAGCAGAATGAAGTTCCGGGAATTTTTGGAATCGATACCAGGGCCTTGACGAAAATATTGCGTGAAAAGGGAACAATGCTCGGGAAAATTGAAGTGGACGGGGAAGAAATTGACTTTTATGATCCCAATAAGGAAAATTTAGTATCTCGTGTCAGTACCAGGGAAAAAGTGACCTACGGAAATGGAAAACACAAGATTGTATTGGTCGATACCGGGGGTAAATACAATATCATTCGTTGTCTTCTGAAGCGGGATACTACCGTTACCCTTGTTCCCTGGGATTATGACTTCAACAACGATCAGTTCGACGGCATAATGCTTGCCAACGGCCCCGGCGATCCTCAAATGTGTGATGTTACCATCAATCACATCAGCAAAGCCCTAAACGACAGCAAGCCGATTTTTGGAATTTGCCTGGGGAATCAATTGCTTGGAACCGCTGCCGGTGGCTCTACTCATAAACTAAAATATGGCCACCGCGCACACAATCACCCTGTTATTAAAGCGGGTACCGGTACATGTTATATTACCAGTCAGAACCATGGGTATGTTCTGGATACCGACACTTTGGGTGATGAGTGGGAACCTTTGTTTGTCAATATTAACGACAACACCAATGAAGGCATACGTCATAAATCCAAGCCGTTTTTTTCTACCCAGTTTCATCCTGAGGCTTCAAGCGGACCTACCGATACAGAGTTTCTTTTCGACGATTTCGTTGATTTAATAAAGAAATCGAAGGGAGAGAAATAAGTTAACCGACAGGCAGAAGAATGCGGTTGAGGACAAGGGGCATAGAGCAGAGGGCAAGGGGCAGAGAGCATGGAATAAGGTTATTAGGCAAGTAGGTTATTAGGTTAGCAGGCTGGTAGAAATATAGCTGCGGAGCGGCGACAGAAAAGTAGCACAGAGGTCGTTGGCTCCATTATACATATTCTTATTGCGGCAAACCTTTGCCATGATGGGTTTATTGATAATTTCCTGTTGCTTCTTCAGCCTCTGTTTTTTCTTTCCATTTTTTATCAAATATCTTTATGGCCATCATCGAAGCAAAATAGCCTATGGCAACAGTTGCCAACCACAAAAGATACATCAGAACGGATCCAAAATAACTCATATCGTTAATGTTTTTTGTTTTTTCTTCCTTTTCCTGAGAATTGTTTAAGGTCTAAGTTATCCAACTTCCAACCTCTTTCATCTAATTCAAATTACAAAATGCTCTATATCAATTATTTGTTTTGCAGATTTGGATTTTTGCTTATCAGGCCAATTTTTGGTACTAACGGCAAAATTCTTCTCTGCAAAACTTAACACTTTTGCCTGGCAAACTTCTGCCTGTCGGTTACTAACCTCTATCCATCTAATACCTCGCAAAATCGTCTAATAAAAATGTGATTCTCCGGATGACAATTCATCTTTACTGATTTTCTTTTTATTGATAGCCCGCCATGTAAACCAGATATAGGCGGCTACAATTGGAATCATCAGTGATACGTAGCTCATGACTGTCAGCGTGAAATGACTGGATGAGGCTTTCATAATTGTCAGTGAACTTTGGGGATCGATGCTCGATGGATAAAAGGCGGTGTTATTGAATCCCGCAACAAGGAAAAGAGAAAACACTGCAAGAAATGTCCCCGGCCCGGTAAACCAAATACCGGCAGAACTGTTCCTGAAAAGAGTGATGGCAATGCCATAAATAACAAGGATAACAGCTGCCAGAAACAATATCAGTACCAGCGGCATTTCAATCAGATTACGGAAGTATTTATACGGTTCCATGAAAATTTCCCCGTTATCAGGATTTATAGCGTATCCGTCGCGAAACATCAGCCAGGTTATGAATGCAACAAAGAGTATCAGAAACGGTAAGGCGTTATACCAAAGTTGCTTTCGAATGTTATTTTCAATTTTTTCATCTTCTACTGTATTTTTAAAGTAGAGGAGTCCCAGTGTGCGGCCGAGGAAAAATACTGCCAAACCAAGAATGAGATTATGCAGGTTGAACAGGAGTTCCAGCCCACGTAAAGGGGACTCCCATCGAGTTTCATTAAGATCGGTCAAAGTAAACGGTGAGCCTGTAAAAAAACTGGCGACCACCACACCCAAAAGAAAGGTTCCGATCAATCCGTTGATAAAGAGAAATGTCTCATAGGTGCGTGCTCCGAAAACATTCCCCGGACGGGATCGGAATTCATAAGAGACGGCCTGCAGAATAAAAGCAAACAAGAGCACCATCCATGCCCAGTAAGCACCACCGAAGCTGGTGCTGTAAAAGAGGGGAAATGATGCAAAAAAGGCTCCTCCAAAGGTAACAAGTGTGGTAAAAGTAAATTCCCATTTACGCCCCAGAGCATTGATCAGCATGGTGCGTTCATCTTTGGATTTCCCTACCTGATAAATCAACGTCTGTCCGCCCTGAACAAACATCAGGAATACCAGGGCACCGCCCAGTACGGAAATAATGATCCACCAGTATTGCTGTAAAGCAAGATGCGATAATGATTCAAACATTGTTTATGTCCTCCTTCTTTTGGGGTCCTACTTTGATTTGTTTAATCATAATCCTGATCTCGGCAATGAAGAGGCCGATAAAAGTCACTGAAAACAGGATGAAAGTGGTCATAACCGAACCAACATCTATGTGGGTTACGGCCTTCATTGTTGGCATAAGGTCCTGGATGACCCAGGGCTGGCGACCTACTTCGGCGACAATCCAGCCGGCCTGAGACGCGATGTAAGCCAGTGGAATGGTCCAAACGCCGGCCCATAAGAGCCATTTCTTATTGTGCAGTTGGTCCTTCATGACCAGATAGAGGAAAACTGCGAAGAGAAGCAGAAACAAACCGCCAAGAATCACCATGATATGAAAAGCATAAAAGGTCATGGAAATTGGAGGTACCATCTTGAATGCGTTTTTCTTCAATACTTCAGGATCGGGATCATAGAAATTTCCGTACCCGAAATATTTAACATTGTTTTCGATAAAATCCGGATCCCTGAATTTGGCCTTCAGCGCTTCTGCTTCGGGGCTCTCCGGATTGTTCTTTTGGACTTTTTTTAAGGCAAGAAGCGCTTGTTGAGCTTCGTAACCGCGTTTTATTTTTTCCTCGTATGAGAGGATGCCCTGTTCCTCATTACCCATGATGAGGTCTTTTATGCCGGCTACAAAATTATCGGTATCTCCATAGGCGAGCCACGAAAGCATTGAAGGAATTTCTATTTTAAAGAGGAAGTCGGCCTGACTGTCGGCATCAACATTTTTGTGGTTTTCTTTTCCACTCAGGATGCCAAAGGCGACTAACGGAGCATTGGTTTGCCCTTCATAAAGAGCTTCCATAGCTGCCAGTTTCATTGGTTGGGTCTTTACAATTTCTTTGGCTGAGCTGTCTCCCGTGCCGATAAGAACAAACGAACTGATAAGCCCGAAAACCGAGGCAATGACAATACTCCGCTTGGCAAGCAGCAATTCCCGCTTTTTGATTAAAAACCAGCTGCTGACCCCGATCACAAAAATGGATGCCAGAACAAAACCCGATGTGATGGTGTGCACAAACTTGTTAACGGCTGTTTCGGAAAGGAAAACATCCCAAAAATTGATCATCTCGTTGCGGGCAGTTTCGGGATTGAAGAAGGTGCCAACGGGATTTTGCATCCACGCGTTGGCTACCAGTATCCAGATAGCACTCAGGCTTGCGCCGATGGCTGTCAGCCACGTAGCTGTTAAATGGAACCTTTTACTCACTTTGTCCCATCCGAAAAACATGACTGCAATGAATGTGCTTTCCAGGAAGAATGCCATAATGCCTTCAATGGCAAGTGGCGCTCCGAAAATGTCTCCAACAAACCATGAATAGTTACTCCAGTTGGTACCAAATTCAAATTCCAGAATAATCCCGGTCGCAACGCCGATGGCAAAGTTAATTCCGAAAAGTTTCATCCAAAATTTGGTAATCCTTTTCCATTCCGGATCACCAGTCTTTACATACATGGTCTCCATGTAGGCCATGATATAGGAAAGTCCCAGTGTCAGAGGAACAAATATCCAGTGAAACATGGCGGTGAGGGCAAATTGCCCGCGGGACCAGTTGACCAGGGTGAAGTCAATGTTTTCAAGCATCGTATCTGAGGTTTAATCGTTAATTATTTACTATGGTTTGGTTATGTTTTCGATAACATGATTTGCCCGTTCTTCATCCGTTTTGTAATTGGTTTGTAGCTGATCAGGGAAAAAGAACAGGCGTAATACCACAAACATGATAAAGAGCTTAATGAGTATTATGGCCCAAAGAGCTCTTCCCCAGCCCGGTAACTCCCTGAAGCCGGTTACATAAAAGTCGACTATTTTTTTGATACGTTCCATGTTTGAGTATTTCAAGATAGCAAAAAAATTAGTAATTAGTGCGTGTCTATAAACTCGAAAAAATTTTTTACAGTATGTTGTGTCTGTTCAGAAGGTGTCATTTACAGGGCTTGCGAAGTCCGAAAATTACTCATCGTAAATGACTAATTTTCGGACGAGCGTAACACAGTAAATGGCACTTTATGGACAGACACTAATTACATACCGGGATGTTTTTTTATGTCGCTTTTTAATGTCGCTAAAATAATAAATAATTAAGAACCTTAATACCTAAATAGAGGAATTATTGATGATCAAATTCTCAGGGGAGCAGGCTTAGTCATTAGTTTATAGTCATTAGTTTATAGTCGGTAGTTTATAGTCAGTAACAGGTGCCGTACTACTGACTATAGGCTAAAAACTATTGACTGAAACATTACAGAAGGGGTCAGAAATTGAGTGTTTCTTTAAGTTTTTTGTAGCCGGTACGGCTAATTTTAAGTCTTTGTCCTTCAGTCATAATCGCAACATATGTATCCTTATCATAAGGCTCCAGGCGTTCCACGAAACTGACGTTTACAATATATGACCGGTGTATGCGTACGAATTGCGAAGGTTCGAGATGTTCTTCAAAATAACGCATTGTTTGTGCCTTCAGGTGTCTTGAATTTTCAGCATAGATCATTACATAATCTTCGCTCGCTTCAATGTAGCGGATTTTATTAACGGGAATAACGTGCATTTTGTTACCGGTTTTAACCACCACGCGCTGAAGCAGGGAGTTTGATGCAGCCGAATGGTTTTTGAGCAATTCTGCAGCATTGGTTTTTTGTCCTTTTTTCAGTTGGGCCATTACTTTTTCCATGGCCTGGTTGAACCGTGTTTGCGAGTAAGGCTTTAGAAGATAATCAACAGCGCTCATTTCAAAAGCTTTCAGCGCGTATTGATCGTAAGCTGTTGAAAACACAACTACCGGAACTTCGTCCAGTACTTCAAGGAGTTCAAGGCCTGAAACTTTCGGCATTTGAACATCCAGAAACAGGATATCGGGATTGTTTTCCTGGATGCTTTTTAATGCTTCGAAGCCGTTGCCGCACTCTCCAACGACCGATATTTGGGGATGCTGCTGTAGAAAAGAACGTACTACTGCTCTTGCGGGTGGTTCGTCGTCTATAATAAGAGCGGTAAAATTGGTTTTATTCATGGTTTTTGTTTTACAGGCAAAATGAATTTGACTTCAAAATGGTTGTTTTCACGGGTTATTGAAAGGAGGTCCTTCCTGTTGTAGAAAAGGAAGAGTTTGTTTCTGACGTTTTCAAGTCCTACACCTTCTCCTTTTACCGGAGTGCTATCAGGGTCATAGTTGTTTATGATTGATATCTCCAGGTGGTCATGACGGGGCTGGCAATAGGTTCGTATGCACACCGGTTCAACACTTTCATAAAGGCCGTGCTTTATCGCATTTTCATAGACCGGCTGTAACAACATTGCCGGAACATTAATATCATAGCATTCAAGGGGTATTTCAAATTCACATTGAAGTCTGTCACCAAATCTTACTTTTTCTATTTCAAGGTACCTCCGCATATTTTTGATCTCTTCGTTCAATGGTAACATCGACTCGTTGTTATTACGAAGTGAATAGCGGAGGAAATCGGATAGCTGGGTAAGCATCTCACGGGCACTGTCGGGCTCCGAAATAGTCAGCGAACTTATTGAATTAAGGCTGTTGAAAAGAAAATGCGGATTAAGTTGTGCTTTCAGTGCTCTGAGTTCTGCCTCCTTTACCATTTTTTTCAATTGTTCTTCTCTTATATTCTTTTCTTCCAGGTGTTTATAGAAATCGATGAAATGGTACATTGTCATTATCAGAATCAACAACAGACAGCCGATTGCTGCCCTGAAAGGAAGACTGTTGTTGGTAAATGTCATATAATCAACATTATGCCCCATAAAAAATTGAGACAACATATAGGAAGCCCCTAACCAAAGTATCAGTGTGACAAAAAGGGTGATTATATGATGAAAAACGTGATATAATGCCGATCTTTTAAAATCGTGCTGTGCGGTACAATCATTTTTTGTTTCAGCAGGTCGATAAAAGCGATAATCAGGAAAATGGATGGCCAGGAATAGAGAACATCCCATATTGGGGCAGGAATCCATCCAATATTTCCTGCCAAAATAATGGCTCCGATCAGGATTAGGGCGATTCCGGTCATTGAATGACAACGTTTTGAAGAATGATTTTTAAAATTTGGTTCCATGGTCTTATAATTTTTATCGGCATTTGTTTAATAATCACGCGAAACAGGGAGTGGTTCAATACTGTGCTTTTCTAAACCTTTAAAAGTCTGTTTCCAGAAACAAAAATACAATGTTTTTGTCTGTTTGGCAGGGCATTTCGATAAGCCGGAGAATAAATCTGATGAACTGCGATTTTTAACTGTTATTCGTTTCGGACAAACATAACTCAGTATATGGCACATTTCTGAACAAACACATGATTAAAGTAGTTAATTGTAAGAATAGTTGCTTCAAAATTTGATAAATGTAATTAAAATAGCTATTTTTGCTTTCGAATATTAATTTTTTTCACTCAAAATGTGATAGTGTAAAACAGGATGCTTCAGAATGTGAAGTTATCCTATTGTTTATCTCCATTAAATTTGTTCAGTATGCAGCAACGTTTTCCGAAAGTTCAGGGGCTGTACGATCCGGTCAATGAACATGACAATTGTGGAATTGGATTTGTGGCGCACATTAAAGGAAAACCGTCTAACGACATCGTCAGGAAAGGCCTGGAGGTTCTGGTGAATATGACCCACCGCGGTGCCGAAAGTGCCGATAACAAATCGGGTGACGGTGCCGGTATTCTTATGCAGGTTCCGCATGATTATTTCAGGACACTGGATTTCGATTTGCCGGCAGCGGGGAGTTACGGAACCGGCCTGGTCTTTTTGCCTTCTGATGCCAATTCTGCCAAAGCCTGCCTGGAAATTCTGAATAAGAATATTATTGAAGAAGGACTTGAGCTTATTGGTTACCGGGATGTTCCGGTTGATTCTGACGCTATCGGAGAGATTGCCAAAAGCAGTGAGCCTGCCATCAAACAGGTTTTTGTGACCGGTAATTTCAGTGAACAGGATGCACTTGAAAGGAAACTATATTTGCTTCGGAAGGTTACTGAAAATGCAATTCGCAAGTCTGATATAAGCGGAAAGAAATGTTTTTACATCGTTAGTTTGTCTTCCAAAGTATTTATCTATAAGGGAATGCTTACGCCCGGTCAACTGGGTGAATATTTTACGGATTTACAGGATTCACGCATGGCGAGCGCGATTGCTCTGGTTCACTCCAGGTTCAGCACCAATACGTTTCCCACCTGGGATTTGGCTCAGCCCTTCCGTATTTTAGCCCACAACGGTGAAATCAACACCATTAAAGGGAACCGCCTTTGGATGCAGGCCAGGGAGGGATTGCTTGCGTCGGACATGTTCGGTGAAGACCTTAAAAAATTGTTTCCGGTCATTGAAGACGGGAAAAGTGATTCGGCATCTCTTGATAATGTCCTTGAATTTCTGTTTCTGGCCGGTCGCTCTTTGCCACATGCGCTTACTATGCTGATTCCTGAGTCGTGGAACGATAAAAATCCCATCCCACCCAGCTTGAAGGCTTATTACGAGTATCACAGTACCATCATGGAACCATGGGACGGACCGGCTTCTGTTGTTTTTTCCGACGGCCGGTATATTGGCGGAACGCTGGACCGGAACGGACTTCGCCCTTCACGTTATGTAATTACCGATGACGATTTTATAGTAATGGGATCGGAAGTGGGCGTACAAACTTTTCCGGCCGGAAAAATTGTAGCTAAAGGACGATTAAAACCGGGGAAACTGTTGCTTGTAGATACTCAGTTGGGCATCATAATCCCGGATGAGGAGATTAAAGCCCAGCTATCCCGTCGACATCCTTACCAGAACTGGCTGAATGAAAACCGTATCAGTCTGAAGGATATTGAAGTGCGGCAACGTGTACCATCGCAGTTGGGCGACAAGTATGATATGTATCTGAAGGCCTTTGGATACAATAAAGAAGAGTTCAGTATGATTATAACTCCCATGGCCCAAACTGGCGTGGAACCAGTGGGATCAATGGGTAACGATACGCCTATGTCCATTTTTTCGGACAAGCCGCAACGTCTTTTTAGTTATTTCAGGCAGCATTTTGCACAGGTGACAAATCCCGCCATAGACCCAATCCGGGAAGGACTTGTAATGGCACTCACCAATTATATTGGCTCTGTGTCTAAAAATCTGCTGATGGAAAGCCCTGAACATTGCAGGTCTGTTAAATTTACAAGTCCGCTGATTACCAATACCGATCTGGGCAAAATAAAAGATTACCGCCGCGAGGAATTCACTCATGTCACCATTCCTATGCTCTTCCGTGCTTCGGAAGGCGGAATGGGACTTGAGAAAGCGTTGGAGGATATATGCTTACGGGCCGAGAAAGCCGTGGATGACGGGAATAATTATGTTATTCTGAGCGACAGGGGAGTGAGCATTGAAAATGCCGCTATTCCTTCGTTACTCGCTACCGCGGCAGTTCATCATCATCTGATAAAGGCCAAAAGGAGGATGCAGGTGGGTTTGATTATTGAAACGGGTGAGGCCCGTGAGGTGATGCATTTTGCATTATTGCTTGGCTATGGAGCCAGTGTGATTAATCCCTACGTTTGCTTTGCAGCTATTAACGATCTGGTGAAGCAGGGGAAAATTGAAGGTTCTTACAGTGAAGCAAGGGAGAGATACATTAAGGCGGTCGACAAAGGTTTGCTGAAAGTGCTGTCGAAAATGGGCATTTCGACCCTGCGCAGTTATCATGGAGCTCAGATTTTTGAAGCCATCGGGATTTCACAGGAAGTAATTGACAAATATTTTACCGGAACTACCTCCCGGATTGGCGGGGTCGGGTTCGAGGAAATTGCTAAAGAGGCGCTTGAATTCCATCAGAAGGCTTTCGATGAGTTATTGCCAAAAGGCCCGTATGAAAGTGCCGGAGCCTATGCTTACAGAAGATACGGAGAGAAACATGCCTGGAATCCCGAATCTATCGGGTTACTCCAATGGGCAACTTCCAGAAACGATTACGATAAATTTAAGCAGTATTCACGCCAGGTTGAGGAAGACAATAGAAAACCGCTGTTTTTACGTGGTTTTTTAAAATTTAAAAACGGTACACCCATTAATATTGAGGAGGTAGAACCTGTTGAGTCTATCATGAAAAGATTTGTGACTGGCGCAATGAGTTACGGCTCTATTTCCAAAGAGGCGCATGAAGCCCTCGCTATGGCAATGAATGAAATTGGGGGAAGAAGTAATACAGGTGAAGGAGGAGAAGATGCTAAACGGTTTAGCACTCCGGCCAGAAGCGCCATAAAACAGGTGGCCAGCGGCCGGTTTGGGGTTACCAATAATTACCTTGTCAATGCCGATGAGTTGCAAATAAAAATTGCTCAGGGAGCGAAGCCTGGAGAAGGCGGACAGTTACCCGGATATAAAGTGGATAAAGTAATTGCCAAACTGAGGCACTCCACCCCCGGGATTACCCTGATTTCACCTCCGCCGCATCATGATATCTACTCAATTGAGGACCTTGCCCAGTTGATCTTTGATCTGAAGAATGCAAACCCAGGGGCCAAAATTAGCGTTAAGCTGGTCTCCGAGACCGGTGTTGGTACTGTTGCAGCCGGGGTGGCTAAAGCGCATGCCGATCTTATTGTGATCAGCGGGACCGAAGGAGGTACCGGGGCAAGTCCCACCAGCTCTATCAAGCATGCTGGATTACCTGTTGAATTAGGGCTTGCCGAAACACAACAAACGCTGGTGCTCAACAATCTGAGGGGGCGCGTGAAATTGCAGACCGACGGTCAGTTAAAAACCGGCCATGATGTCGTAAAAATGGCTCTTCTCGGGGCCGAAGAGTATGGCTTTGCCACCTCCAGCCTTATTGTGCTGGGCTGCGTAATGATGCGAAAATGTCATTTGAATACATGCCCGGCTGGAATTGCCACGCAGGATGAGGTTTTGAGGAAACGGTTTATCGGTAAGTACAAAAATCTTATCAACTTCTTTACCTTCATTGCAATGGAAGTGAGGGAGATACTTGCTCAAATGGGATATCGATCCCTTGATGAAATTATTGGCCGGAGTGATCTGCTTGAAAGAGACCCTGATGTGAAAAACTGGAAGACCGGAGGATTGGATTTATCCGGATTATTGCACTTCCCGGAAGAAGGTCATAAATATCCGCTGCGTAATACCATGGAGCAGGATCATAAAATTGATGATGTGCTTGACAGGAAGCTTATTGAGGAAGCCCATCCTGCCCTTCAAAGCGGATCGCGTGTCTGGATGGCATATCCGGTTAACAATACCGACAGAGCCGTCGGAGCCATGTTATCAGGCGAAGTTTCAAGGATATATGGTGAAGAAGGGCTTCCAAAAAATACGATTAATTGTTCGTTCTCCGGTTCTGCAGGTCAGAGTTTTGGTGCTTTTCTTGTCAACGGGGTTAGTTTTCGCCTTGAGGGAGAGGCTAACGATTATCTTGGGAAAGGACTTTCCGGCGGAAAAATAATTGTTGTGCCACCGGTGGGGCATAAGTTTAAACCCGAGGAGAACATTATTATAGGTAATACGGTTCTGTATGGCGCCACCAGTGGTCATTTATATGTCCACGGTATCGCCGGTGAACGCTTTGCGGTAAGGAATTCGGGTGCGAATGCTGTAGTAGAGGGAACCGGCGATCATTGCTGCGAATACATGACCGGAGGTCGTGTTGTAGTGATCGGGCCAACAGGACGGAATTTTGCTGCAGGAATGAGCGGGGGAATTGCCTATGTGTTGGATGAAACAGGAAATTTTGACTTTTTCTGTAACAAAGGGTTGGTTGATCTGTTGCCCGTTCAGGACTATGAGGATGTTCAGGAACTCCAGTTTCTTCTTCATAAGCATTTGTTGCATACCAACAGTGCTAAAGCCAGAGAGGTGCTTGTCAATTGGGATAAATATCTGCCACGGTTTGTAAAAGTAATTCCGTTTGAATACAAGAAGGTGCTGGAACAGCAGAAGGTTGAAGAACTGGAGAAAAAATTGCGTGAGACGGAAGATGCTCCGCATCTGAGAGAGTAAATCAAATGTTAATCACGACTTTATTATTATCCAAAAGTCATATAATGGTTATTAGCTATGGGAGATCCAAGAGGATTCATAGAAGTTCAGAGAAAATTGAGTGGAAATCGTCCTGTTAATGAGCGGGTTGATGATTATGGTGAAGTGGAGCAAACCCTGAATGATGAGGATCGCCGGTTACAGGCATCGCGGTGTATGGACTGTGGTATCCCCTTTTGCCATTGGGCATGCCCGGTAGGTAGTAAAATTCCGGAATGGCAGGATGCTCTTTACCGTAAGGATTACAAGCTTGCCAGTGAAATATTACATTCTACAAACAGTTTTCCTGAGTTTACCGGCCGTGTTTGTCCTGCACCCTGCGAGAAATCATGTGTGCTGGCTATTCATGATGAGGCGGTTACCATACGTGAAAATGAAGCTTCAACAGTTGAAAAGGCGTTTAAGCTTGGTTTAATTCAACCACGCCCTCCGAAAAAGAGGACAGGGAAAAAGGTGGCTGTCATTGGTTCGGGGCCTTCAGGATTGTCTGTTGCCGATCAGTTGAATCAGAGGGGGCACAATGTCACTGTTTTTGAGAAGGATGATGCCATTGGGGGACTTTTGCGGTACGGAATACCGGATTTTAAACTCAACAAAAAAGTCATTGACCGAAGACTCAGGATTTTTGAAGCAGAAGGAATCGAATTCAGAACTAATACCTGCGTCGGAAAAGATATAAAGGGAGCTGATATTCTGAATGAATACGACGCTGTGGTTTTGGCTATTGGTGCTATGCAGCCGCGGGATCTGCCTGTTGAGGGACGCGACCTAAAGGGCATATACTTTGCTATGGATTACCTGAAACAACAGAATAAGGTCAACCGCGGAGAGACTTTTGCTCCTGATGAACGAATTGATGCCCGGGGAAAGAAAGTTATGGTTATAGGAGGTGGCGACACCGGCAGCGATTGTGTCGGGACTGCCAACCGCCAGAAAGCTTCCAAAGTAACTCAGATTGAGATCATGCCCAAACCGCCGGTCTCACGAACGCCCGATAATCCATGGCCTTATTGGCCTAATGTGATGAAGGTTTCCACATCGCACGAAGAGGGCTGCGAACGTATGTGGAGCTTGTCTACACGCAGGTTTATAGGCGAAAAAGGCTGTCTTAAGGGCGTCGAAGTTGTGGAGGTAGACTGGATGCAGGACAATGGCAGATGGGTTATGCAGGAAAAAGAAGACACTCTTAGAACCATTGAGGTTGATCTGGTATTTCTCTCAATGGGGTTTGTTCATCCAATCCATAAGGGGCTGGTGGAAGAACTGGAACTTGGACTTGATAATCGCGGAAATGTTAAAATCAACGGGGAGTTTGCCACTACGAAGGACAGCATTTTTGCGGCCGGCGATGCAGCCAATGGTGCCAGCCTTGTAGTAACGGCCATATCGAAAGGTCGTGAGGCAGCTCTTCATGTTCATGATTATTTATCGACGAAGTAAATGATTTGTTAGGGGTTATTTGACTTTTTGGTTCCCCTATTTTGGATGCCGGCTTTGAAAGAAGCCGGCTTTTTTGTGTTGATGATTAAAAAAATGTATTTTGAATTTAATTGATTATTAATGTGTTAACATCTTTTGTTGAAAGCTGCGCTGAATTTATCGAAATTTTTCGTACGTGTCTTTTTTTGCTGAATTGTCATATCTATAAGGTAAAATTGATGAAATGTTAATAATTTGATAACAGAGGGCTGTCATAAAAATATGTCAGCCTCCGATTTTTAAACAGATTAGACGAAGAAAAGATGGAGCAACTCATTTCGAACAGGGCTGAAATTCATCCTGATGCAAAAATCGGGAATAATGTTACAGTTGAAGCTTTTGCAAAAATAGATAAAGATGTTGTGATAGGCGACGGAACCTGGGTAGGTTCGAATGCAATAATATATCCCGGGGCACGCATTGGCAGGGAATGCAAAATATACCCCGGAGCCGTGATATCGGCCGAGCCTCAGGATCTTAAATTTAAAGGTGAGTATTCTACAGTAGAGATTGGTGATCGTACTACTGTCCGGGAATATGTTACCATAAACAGAGGCACCTCTGCCAGGGGTGTAACCAGCGTTGGTAGTGATACTTTACTGATGGCTTACACCCATTTGGGGCATGATGTGGAAGTGGGAAATCATTGCGTTGTTTCCAATAGCGTCCAGCTTGCAGGAGAGGTTGTTCTGGAAGACTGGGTAGTGATTGGAGGAATGAGTGCTGTTCACCAGTTTTGCCGGATAGGGGCACATTCCATGGTTTCCGGTATGAGCGGTGTCCTTTCTGATGTAGCTCCTTTCACCAAAGTGTTTGGTGTTCCTGTATACTATATCGGAATTAATATTGTCGGACTACGGCGTCGTGGTTTTTCCAGGGAACAAATTGATAATATTCATGAAATATACCGTGCTATTTACCAGCAGGGCCGTAATATTTCGCAAGCCATTGAATACGTGCAGGCTTATCTTGATCCAACCCCGGAAATGGGACAGATTATTTCTTTCATAAAAGCGTCGAAAAGAGGTATTGTTAAAAATGCTATCGGACAGACTGCTTCTGTGGAATCATAAATTGATGAGTCTGTTCCTGAAAAGAGACTTTTATGGACAGAGATTAAATAATGTCCGTCTATAAATTATGCAAAAGTTGTTTATGGTCAGACACTAAATAATGTCGTCGTATGGTGCCTTTTGTCCAACCGAAAAAGGTGCAATAGCTCTTTTGTATATGCCATGAACCCATGCAATAGCCATTCCATAGTTGGTGACAGGGATGCCTGCCTCAATGGCGGGGCGAAGCCTGTTATGTAACTGGCGGCGGGTGATCATACAACCTCCGCATTGAATGACCAGTGCATAATCGGTAATAGGACGTTTCACAGCATCCAGTCCTGCTACTACATCGAACTCAAGATTTTTACCGGTATAGGTTCTTATCCACCGGGGAATTTTAACTCTCCCTATATCGTCGCACGAAACGTGATGAGAACACGATTCGAGCATTAGTACTCTGTCACCATTTTTTAGATTCGAAATAGCTGGTGTGCCCTTCATATAATGATCAAAGTCCCCTTTTAGCCGGGCCATAAGTATACTAAAACTGGTTAATGGGATATCCCTGGGGATGGAGGCATCGGCTTTTGGAAATACCTGCGAGTCGGTTATTGCCAAAGCTGGTTTTATATGCGTCTCAGCCAGGAATGAGTCTGTTTCTCTTTCTTTTAAAATAACGCAAACGGCATCGTTGTCCAGAATATCTCTTATTGTTTGCACCTGGGGAAGGATTAATCGTCCTGCAGGTGCTTCTATGTCGATGGGTGTTATAAGTAAAACGATGTCCCCGTATTTGATTATGTCACCTACAAGTGTCGGGGTGGAAAAGGCTGATTCAGGAATTGAGGTTCGTATAACTTGAATCAGAGGTTCAATATCCTCTCCGTGAGAAAGAGGCAGGAAGGCTTCGGCGCCGTTTTTCAGATATTTTTCTTTTGTTTCCGTGGCGGCTTTGCCAAGGTCTTCCTTGTTGTGAACAACAATAAAGGGTACCTCCCGTTTTCTGAATTCATTAATCAAGGTTTGTTCCTGTTCATCAAACTGATTGTCTGTGATAACCAGAATTGCCAGGTCAATAAGATCGATGGACTGTAATGTTTTGGAGACTCTTTTTGTCCCCAGGTCGCCAATATCGTCAGTTCCGGCAGTATCGACCAAAACCACTGCTCCGAAACCGGTTATTTCGAACGATTTTTTTACAGGGTCCGTTGTTGTTCCCGGGGTGTCCGATACTATTGCGATCTCCTGACCGGCAAGGCGGTTTATGATTGTACTTTTCCCGTTGTTTCGTCTCCCGAATATCCCTATAAATGGTTGTCTGTCCCTGGCCATTTTTTTTTGAAAAGTAATTAAAAAGCGATGAGATATCAAAGATAAAGGCTAAATATTATGGTTCTACCACGAATTTAATGACAACTTGCAATTTGTTTATATGTAGTTAAAATATAGTTTAACGTAGCTTATATTTTGTATTTTGTTTTTTTCAACAATATTTCAACCACATTTATAAACCACATTTCAACAAATATTAACCACTAAAATAAGGGTAGTGCCAATATTATTTTGTGTTATCGGGAGATTTCAATCGAAACTTCCGAAAGCCTTAATCGTAAGAATTTAGTATTGCACTATATGTGTGCCCTCCCCAAAACCCTCAGTTTTAAACTTTATTATTGTTTTATGCAAATCAAAATAGTTGTTTTATTAATGTTTCTGAATTTGTGTCTGGTAATAAAAGGTCAGACATACGAAGAATCTCCATCCGATTTCTTTTTTTCTTGACAAAGCAGAAGACAGCTCATTGATGATGGCACCCTCGCTTATATCAACAGGAATGAATGAGATACATGCAACTATGGCTTCGAGCGGAGATGAATTTTACTATTGTGTGAAGGGTGCGGGCAGGTTTTCGGTCATTGTCGGGCTGCGATTTGAAGATGGCTTCTGGAGTCATCCTGAAGTGGCTTCCTTTTCTGGAGGAGATAATACTGATTTAAGCCCCTTTGTTTCACCTGATGGCCGGTTTCTTTATTTCGTTTCCGACCGTCCGCGGAGTGCAACGGATGAAGTTCGGAATTTTAATATCTGGAGGTGCCTTCGTCAGGAAGATGACAGTTGGAGTAGTCCTGAACTAACCGAGTTTAGCAGTGATTCCGGGAATGAAATGTCGGTTTCTGTAGATAGTGCTGGCAATGTATATTTTTGCGCAGATTATGATAGTAATAGTCTTTCATTTGAAAGGGATGCACTTGATATCTATTGTGTTAGAAAGAAGAACGGCAATTCGTGGGGAGAAGTTCAAAAGTTGGGTGCTGCTGTTAATACAGAAAAAATTGAACAGACTCCGGCCATCTCACCCGACGGGAAGATATTGGTATTTAGTTCTCTGAGAGGTAATGGTATAGGCGCTGCCGATCTGTATGTTTCTTTTCTGCGAGAGGATGGGTGGAGCCGGGCCGTTAATATGGGAAGAATGGTGAATACTTCAGCCTATGAATGGTGTCCGGCATTTTCGGGTGATGGAAAATGGCTGTTGTTTTCAGGCAATTCAATGAAAGGTAAGCCCGACCAGGTTACTTATACTTCTGTAAAAAGATGGTTGCTGGGCGGCGGTAATGGGGCTTCGGATATTTGGTATATTAAAGCATCAGCCATTAAGAAATTAAAAGATAATCAATGATAGCCTGTTAACCGGGATGAGATCAGTCGGAGTGACCGGTTTCTTCAGGATCGATATCTTTCAGACTAAAGCCTTTAGCTGTCAGTGACGACGGTTGTAAAATTCGCTGAATTTTTCCTTCAGGTAAAATGGCAAGTTTGCCATTGCTTTCAAAAACGGTTGTGTTTGATTCCTTCATGTCGCGTGCAAGGAGGGCGGCCTTCTTATGTCCGATGTAAGGAACAAGTGCAGTGGTGATAGAAGGATTTTTGAATACGTCATCCTGCTCATTTTTGGCAGAAACCTTCATATCTTTGAGTAAATTTTCCGTCATACTTTTACATCCCGAGCACAAAAGATTGAAGCTTTCTATAAAAGCCAGGCCAATGGAAGGCAGGTAGGCATTAAGATCGAGGCACCCCCTGGCTGCAAGATTCGCTATCATCTGATCGTTAGCATATACCTTGTGACTTATTGAAATCTGGAATTCCGGGATGACAGGATTGACTTTGCCGGGCATCATTGAGCTTCCCATTTGCTTTTGAGGAATTTTTACCGACGAGTGGACAAAAAGGTCGGCCGCCAGAAGTCTCAGGTCAGCGGATATCTTTTCGAGATTAACGGCGAGTGCTTTTAGAATGGCATGTGATTCTACAAGGGCGTCGTTATTCATTGTCGCGTCGACCATATTTTCTGATTGAGCGAGGGGCAATCCCGTTATTTTTCGCAACTCTTTTGTTACCTGAAGAATAAAGAACCGCGGTATTCCCATTCCGGTTCCGGCTGCTCCTCCACCAATATTCACTTCTTTCAGACGTTCCTTTATGCGTGAGGTTCTCCACCAGTCGCGTGACAGGGCATCACTGTAACTGGCAAAAAGATTGCCATAGGTTGAAGGAACCGCTTTTTGCATCTGGGTATAGGCCTGACGAATTTCGTTTCTATAGGTTTGTTCTAATGTCTCCATAGCGCTTCTCGTGGCATTAATGGCCTTTTCCAGTCTGTCGGTCAATTGTATTAATGCGATGTGAAGAGCGGTGGGGATAACATCGTTGGTAGATTGGTAGATATTTGCGTGGTCAAGGGGATCAATATAGTGGTAATCGCCCGGTTTGCGTCCCGTTTTCAGCAAAGCAACATTTGCAATAATTTCGTTCACATTCATGTTGATGCTGGTTCCTGCACCACCCTGAACGGCAGGGACAATAAAATGACTGAAATGCCTGCCCTCAGAAACCTCGACAGCAGCATTTTCGAGGGCATCAATTATTTTATCCGGCAACCACATGTGCCCGCCGGGAGAAGGCAGACTTTTCTCTCTTGCCGTGTCCCTGAATTTCCGATAAGTTTTGTAGTATGCCAGTTTCACCAGTCCTATGGCACGATACCATTCAACCGGGAACAGTGTGGAATTGTCAAAATTTTCCCGTGCACGCAAAGAGTGAATGCCGAATAGATGCTGCTCTTCTATTTCTTTCTTTCCCAGAAAATCTTCTTCAACCCGCATCTGTCTGTTTTTTCAGGCCAAAGGCATGGCATAAGTTTTTACATCTTCTTCAGTAATGGTATCACTACCAAGAATAATTAGTCTTTCGATGACGTTGCGAAACTCCCTTATGTTTCCTGTCCAGTTGATGTTTTTTAAGGCTTCAACGGCAGATTCGTCAAAAGTTTTTGGTTGAACACCCAGCTCCTGGCAGATTAAATTGTTAAAATAGTCGGTCAGTAACGGGATATCATCTTTTCGTTCGTTGAGCGATGGCACATGGATGATGATGACACTAAGCCTGTGGTAAAGGTCTTCACGGAATCGTCCTTCTTTTATTTCATCCTGAAGGTTTTTATTGGTGGCTGCGAGAATACGAACATCAACTTTTATGTCTTTGTCACTTCCCACTCTCGAAATAACATTTTCCTGAAGCGCCCTGAGCACTTTTGCCTGTGCGGCATGGCTCATATCGCCTATTTCGTCGAGAAAGATGGTGCCGCCGTTGGCTTGTTCAAATTTTCCTTTTCTCTGTTTATGTGCCGAAGTAAAGGCTCCCTTTTCGTGACCAAAGAGTTCGCTCTCGATGAGTTCCGAGGGGATGGCTGCACAATTGACTTCAATAAAGGGTTGACCGGCTCTGTTGCTTTTTTCGTGGAGCCAACGGGCCACCAACTCTTTACCGGTTCCGTTTTGTCCGGTAATAAGGACACGCGCATCAGTAGGTGCCACTTTATCTATCATTTCTTTAACCCGTTTCATGGGTTCCGATTCGCCAATCATCTCATAGGTCTTACTGACTTTGCGTCTTAACACTTTTGTTTCATTTACCAACTCTTTCTTGTCGAGTCCGTTACGGATGGTTACGAGTAGCCGGTTCAAATCGAGTGGCTTTTCGATAAAATCATAAGCCCCTTTCTTGATGGCCTCAACGGCTGTGTCGATGTTTCCGTGACCAGAGATCATAATGACGGGCGTGTCGGGGGAAGATTGCATCATTTTATCAAGCACTTCCATTCCGTCCATATCCGGCATTTTAATATCGAGCAATACAGCATCGAATTTGTCTGCCTCAAAATGTTCCAATCCTTCCGGCCCGTTTTCGGCAAGAACTACCTCATGCTTTTCGTATTCCAGAATATCCCTGAGTGTATTACGTATGCTTTTTTGGTCGTCTATAACTAATATTTTGGACATAATTTAATTTTTATAATTGACTGGAAATAATTTGCAAAACGGCTCCTTCCTTCAGCGCGAATGAGCATTGCCATACTTCTTTTATTTTCAGCTCTTCAATTATAAATTTAACAATAATACTTGCCGGAACAATACTGTCTACCCTGTGAGGTTCCATCCCCGGCATCACTTTTCGCTGGTCGGAATCGGAAGTCATCAGTTCTTTATGGACAATCATCAGCCGTTTGTTTTCCAGAAACAGGGAAGTGAGCTTTGACATGTCAAGCAGAGGGTAAAACTTTTTGGCCAAAAGAGCTGCAAGCGTATCAAACGAACCGGACGATCCCACCAGTTTTTTTACCGGGAATTGTTTGGCGGCCTCACACAGTGTTTCCAGAGATTTTTTCAGGTGCTTCTGGATGGCTTTTATTTCATTTTCGGTGATGGGGTCGGAGGGCGTAAATTGTTCCAGCAAACGGGCGACACCAATTTCGTAGCTTTTTTTCCAGGCGACACCAAACCGGTTGGCAATGATAAACTCAATACTGCCTCCTCCGATGTCCATGATAAGCACATAATCTTCGTCCAGGGGAAAGACCTGTTTTACACCGTCAAAAATGGTTTGCGCTTCTTCATCTCCCTGAATAATCCGTATGGTAAGGCCCAGTTCGTCTTTTACTTTTTTTACGAACAGCTGTCCATTGTCGGCGCATCGAATTGCAGAAGTAGCAAAACAGAAAATGCTTTCTACCTGAAACTCCGAGATGGTTATAAGATGGGATTTTAATGCTTCAATACCTCGTTCTATTGCTTCAGGTGTAATGGTTGACTTATGAATACCTCCTTTCCCCAGCTTGGCAGGAATTTTTGATTCGAGGAGGATGCGGTAGGTGCCAGTGGGATTTATTTCTGTGATAAGTAGATTGAATGTGTTGGTTCCCAGATCGATAATAGCAATTCTGTTGTGCTCCATAATATTTTTTGAGATGTACGTTCAAAGGTACAAATAATCATATTCATCCGGTTATTAATTGCCTGTATCATTTTCCTAAAAAATTTTCACTTTGCTCTCAGTGGCTGATTATTGCACCACAGAGGGCCCAGAGTATACTATTTAGTGCTCGTTTATAAACTCGCAAAAATTTTCACAATATGAGTGTCTGTTCAGAAAGTGCCAGTTGTTAGGCTTGCGAAGCCGCCAAAAACGCAGTTTACTTTTCGTAAATGAGTATTTTGGCGGCAAGCGTAACACAGCAAATGGTACTTTATGGACTGACACTATTTATCCGAATACCTGAGCCATTTCCAAAGCTCTTTATAGTCTACTTTTTTCCCATACATAAGGATTCCGGTCCTGTATATTTTACCTGCCAGCCATGTGGTAAATATAAATCCGGCAACAAGTAATGTCATAGATAGCAGCAGTTCCCACAAGGGAACCTGGAAAGGCACCCGTGCCATCATAACAACAGGAGAGGTAAGGGGAATCATGCTGAACCAGAATACAATATCGCTTCCGGGGTTTCTGAAGGTCATCATCGCCACATAGAGTGCGATAATAATGGGGATGGTGATTGGCAGCATAAATTGTTGCTGATCGCTTTCGTGGTCTATGGCGGCACCTACTGCGGCAAACAGTGCAGAGTAAAGCAAATAACCTCCGAAGAAATAAAACAAAAACAAAAGAAGGGTTTTCATCGGCTCAAGGCTCCTGACCATTTCCATAATCTTATCGAAATTAAAATCCGGTGCGGTTTGGGCAGTTTCCTCTCCGGCTTCGACATTCTGCATCATTTCTACCTGCGCGCGGGCTCTGTCAGGCATGGGCGAGTTATCAAAGAAAACAGACTTAACCCCGGTTACTATCAGAATAGTAAGCACAACCCAAAGCAAAATTTGTGTCAGGGCAACCATAGCGAGACCAATGATTTTGCCCATCATTAACTGAAAAGGTTTTACTGATGAAACAATGACCTCCACTATGCGTGATGTCTTTTCTTCCATGACACCGCGCATAACCTGTCCGCCATATATGAAAATAAACATATACGAAATGAAGGCAAATGCCATGCTGATTATCATTGTCAGCTCAGCAGAACTTTGTTTTTCCGTGCCGTCAGCCCCTATTTTTACGGTAGAGATATCAACGTCAATATTTTCCAGTTCCGAAATGATGTCAGGCAGTTCGGAAATGTCGTATGAACGGAGTTTGGCGTCTTTAAGATGCTGTTTCAGGCTTCTTTCAATATGGTCTTTGACATCCATGGTAACCTGCGAATCGCTGTAAAGCCGGATAGCGCTTTTGTTATTCAACAGGTTGTCTGAGATTACCAGGAAAGCATAATAGCCCGATTCTTTGAAATTTTCCCGTATATTATCTTCTTCATGGTCTGATAGAAATTCGAATTTTAACAGTTCGGTATCTTCTATTTGTCCCGAATATAGCCCTGTATTGTCAATTACGGCAATGACTTTTGTTTCGTCGTCTTCGAGCGTGGCCAGCCAGGCGGGAATGACCATCAGGGCGGCAATAAGTATCGGCCCCAGGATCGACATTATGATGAAACTTTTCTTTCTGACTCTGGAAAGGTATTCCCGTTCTATGATTAAAGATATTTTGCTCATGACCGTTGCTTTTGGGAGGATTGTTTTTGTTGATTCACGACCTGAATAAATACATCATTCATGCTTGGAAGCAATTCCCGGCATCCGTGAATGTGACAATGTTCTATTATTGCATCCAGCACCTGATTGAGCGATTGGTTTTCGCCGGTTTTGACCCGGGCTGAGTAGTGGTTGTTGATCGCTTCGAACTTATGAAGCTCAAACTGCTCTTTTAAGATTTTCTCAACAGTTTCTGCATTACCTGAGAAATCAATACTAACCAGGTTTTGTCGATAATTTTTGCGAACTTCTTCAGTGGGGCCTTCGATCATGGCTTTGCCATTGTTAATGAGTGTAATGTGATCGCAAAGCTCTTCAACCGATGACATATTATGCGTGGAAAAGATAATGGTAGCGCCTTTCTCTTTGAGTCTCAGAATTTCTTCTTTCAGGAGGGTGGCATTAATGGGATCGAAACCGCTGAAAGGCTCATCGAAGATCAGGAGCGATGGCTCGTGAAGTATGGTTACGATAAATTGAACCTTTTGGGCCATTCCTTTGGAGAGTTCCTCCACTTTTTTATCCCACCAGGGCTGAATTTCAAATTTTTCGAACCAGTATTTCAGGCGCTTTAAAACATCATTTCTGGAGAGTCCTTTAAGCCGTGCAAGATAGATTGCCTGCTCGCCGACTTTCATTTTTTTGTAAAGTCCCCGCTCTTCAGGCAAATAGCCGATATTTCGGATGTCTACTGATCGTAGCGGATGACCGTTAAGTATCAACTCTCCTTCATCGGGACCGGTAATACGGTTAATAATGCGGATGAGCGTTGTTTTTCCGGCACCATTTGGGCCCAGCAGGCCATAAATGCTGTTTCGGGGAACATCAATGTCTACTTTGTCGAGGGCCAGGTGGTTGGCAAAACGCTTTACAATCCCCCTGGCTTCAAGAAATGCCATACACTTATGGGTTTAGGTTTGACAATAAGTTGAATTTGAACAGCCAAAAATAGTGAAATTGTTAATAGGGACAATGGATTTGAAAAAGATTATCTTACCGTATTGCATTATTTTCCTCTCTGAACAAGAACAATTCCGTATTCATGTTCAATGAAGCGGAAGTAATAGTACAATTTGTAATTTAGCTCCAGTCCGTAATCAATGTTTGGGCTGTAGTCGATTCTGGTTTCATAAAAATTTCCGTAATGAATGGGATTATCGTGCCGGTAATTCCATTCGGTTACATAACGTTGGTTCCAGTTTTCGTAATATTGCTGCGAATAGTAATTGGCTGGAGGCTGCGTGGCAAGCCAGGAATCAAATTTTGGATCGAGTACAATCAATTCATATTCAGTAGAATCTTTGCTGCTGGTGGTATCGTTTTCAGCGACAAGTTTTACTTTTTGTTCAGGAGCCTCAGCTTTCTTTGTGGTTTTGCAGGCTGATACAGCAAAGCTTGCCGTAAGCGCTACAATCAAAAATGCTCTTATCAGGTGAAACGCTCTGTTTTGCGGATTTGTTTTATTCTTTCTCATGACATCATTGTTTAATGCGGGAATTTGAATTTAAGATAACCATAAGTGCGCTGTAATGTCAAATTTTTATACACAACACTTCGCTAAGCTCTTATAGATGTCTGATAATTAATTGTTTAAGCAATCAACAATGCATGCCACAACTCTCTCATAACAATAACTTTCCGTCATTGCGTTTAGGCTATTTTAAACTGACTATGGTATACAAAAACCTTTGGTTATTATGCAATATGTGTGCCACCCTACAAAGCTCCTTTGGTGGAGGGTAGTTGCATACTCAGAGGGTCTTTTTTTATGGCTGCTTTAACGGCCCGTGCAAAGGCTTTGAAAATCGCTTCAATTTTATGATGCTCATTCGATCCTTTGGCTTTGATGTACAAATTTGCTGCAGCAGCATCTGAGAAACTTTTGAAAAAATGCATGAACATTTCGGTTGGAAGATCACCGACTTTTTCTCTTTTAAATTTGGCCTTCCAGACAAGCCAGGGGCGGCCACCAAAGTCAACAGCCACATGTGCCATACAGTCGTCCATGGGCAGAGAAAAACCATAGCGTTCAATACCCCGTTTGTCGCCAAGGGCTTTTTTAAACGCTTCACCCAATGCCAGGGCAGTATCCTCGAGTGTGTGATGCCCGTCAACATGCAAATCACCTTCAACCATAATGTCGAGGTCGCATCCCGAATGCCTGCCTATCTGTTCAAGCATGTGGTCAAAAAAGCCCAATCCTGTGTTGATGTTGCATTTTCCTGTTCCATCCAGGTTAAGTCTGATTTTTATTTTAGTTTCTGAAGTATTTCTTTCCACTGTTGCCGTTCGTTCTTTAATAAAGAGAAAATTGGCAATCTCTTCCCAGTTGACAGAATATAGAACGCAATGGTTTTCCAGATTTTGTTTTTCCAATAGCGGTAAGCCTTTTGTTTTTTCTTTCATGAGTATGGCTTTACACCCCATGTTTTTGGCCAGCTCTACATCTGTCAGGCGGTCTCCGATGACAAATGAATTTTCCATGTCATAATTACCCGAAATGTATTGTTTTAACATTCCGGTACGTGGTTTCCTTGTGGGGGCATTGTCTTCAGGGAATGATCGGTCAATATGGATTTCACTGAATTCTATGCCTTCACCTTTCAAAGTGTTCAGCATTTTATTGTGCGCCGGCCAAAAGTCTTCTTCAGGGAATGAAGAAGTTCCAAGCCCGTCCTGATTGGTCACCATTATCAATTCGAAATCCAGATGTTTTGCAATCCGGGACAGGTTACAGATAACTCCTGGAATAAATTCCAGCTTTTCAAGGCTGTCTATCTGAAAGTCGACCGGTGGTTCTTTTATGATGGTTCCGTCACGATCGATAAATAGTATGCGTTTTTTTTCCGGGGTGTTCATGTCTATTGGTCTATTTTACTGTTTTGCGAAGCCATTCAGCCAAATGTGTGGTCCATTCGAAAGCCGGACTTTCCTTTCTGAACCCGAAGCCATGACCTCCTTCAGGAAGTATTATTTCTTTTACATTTACATTTTTCTCTCGCAGCGCTTTGGCATAAGTCGTTGTGTTAACAGCAGGAACTGCCCTGTCGTCAGCCGCGTGAAGAATAAAAGTGGGAGGTGTTTCTTCTGATACCTGTTTCTCAAGAGAAAAGAGATCGATCAGCTTCTGTGACGGGTTGTTACCAAGCAGTGCTTCTCTCGATCCCTGGTGGGTGCGTTCATCTGTCATGGAAATAACAGGATAGATAAGGATAGAAAAATCCGGTCGGACCAAATCACCGGTGTTAGCATAAGGGATTTCATGATTGAAGAGCGCAGAAGCAGAAGCCGCCAGGTGTCCACCTGCCGAAAATCCCATAATTCCTATTTTTTCGGGATTGGTACCAAGACTTTTGGCCATTTTTCTGACCAGGGCAATAGCCTGCCTGGCATCTGCCAAAGGGATATAAGGGGCCTCAGAAAAAAGATTTTCGTCGGGCAAACGATATTTGAGAACGAAGGCCTGATAACCCAAATCCGACAACCACCTTGCCACCTGTTTCCCTTCATGCTCATAAGCCTCGTAGCGGTAACCTCCTCCGGGACAAATTATTATTGCCGGTCTGGCGGTATCTGTCCTTGCAGGGAACCACCACAGTTCAGGCTCTGTGATGTTAGAAATGAGAGGCGATCCGCTTTTCGAACTGTCCCATTTTTCCTTTGTTCCGGAAACTTTATTTCCGGGTATTGAGTCTTCGAATAATGGAATAATGGCGTCCTGTGCCTGTGTGTTGAGCACGAAAATGGCCATAAACATGAAAATTACAGCTCTTTGCATGGCTTTATTGGTTAAAATTTAAAGTTGCAATACTTGTTTCATCCGTATAAAATTTATTGAGGTCGGATGGAACGTGCTATTTCTTTATACATGCCCTTTTTGACAGTTTTCTTTGTAAACAAAGCGGCAAAGCCGAAGGAGAAATCAAAGCTCCATGCTCGTTTCATCAGTCTAAATTATTGGTTTGATGGAATTCACCCCCCGGAAACCGGTGCTCGTTTCATTGTTTCTATCAGTTTCCTGTTTTCTTCCGGGGTACCCACCGTAATACGCAGACATCCTTCGCACAATGCCACATTAGAGCGGTCGCGGATTATGATTTTATTTTCAACCAGAAAATTATATATTTTTTTCGGAGCATCGGTCTTTATTAATATAAAATTGGCATCGGATGGATATATTGTTTGAACAAAAGGCATTTTTTTTAGTTGGGCAATCAGGTTCTGTTTTTCTGATAAAAGCTCTTCTACCCACTTCTGCATGTTTTGACTTTTGTTTAATAATTCAAGCGCTTTTTTCTGAGTCAGATTGTTTACATTGTAGGGATATTTTATCTTGCTAAACACGTTTATTATTGATTTTTCAGCAAAAGCCATTCCCAGTCTTATTCCGGCCATTCCCCATGCTTTGGAAAAGGTTTGGAATATTATCAGGTTTGGATTGTTTTTTAACTCCGGCAGCCAGCTTTTTTCGGGGGCAAAATCGATGTATGCCTCATCAATAATGACGATGCCCTGGAAGGTGTTTATTATTTCACCAATGTCTTCTTTTCTGAAGCAGTTGCCGGTCGGGTTGTTTGGAGAACACAGAAATATGATTTTGGTATTCTCGTCAGCAGCGTCAAAAATGGCCCTGGTGTCTAATTGGAAATCGGCCGTCAGAAGTACTTTTCTGACTTCGATATTATTGATATCGGCAGCTACCTGATACATTCCATAGGTTGGAGAGATAGATACAATGTTGTCGATCCCTGGTTCACAAAATGCGCGAATGGTTATGTCAATGGCTTCATCACTTCCGTTTCCAAGAAATATGTTTTCGGCAGGCAAACATTTAATTTCAGCAATCCGTGCTTTTAGTTCTCTCTGATGTGGATCCGGGTAACGATTGTATGGTGAATTGAAAGGGTTTTCATTCGCGTCCAGAAAAACAGCGGCTTCACCGTTGTATTCGTCACGTGCCGATGAGTATGGCTTAAGTTCCTTTATGTTGGATCGTAATAACTGGTCTAAGGATTTCATATACTAAACGTATTTAGTTAATAACAACTGTGTTTTTTGTGATCTTACACAATTAATAGAACCTTAATTGTGATTAAGGTTTCTCTTTTTTTAGCCTGGTAACACGTTCTACCTCACTTAATAAATGCGGGAAAGCAGGTTCGGTCATGCCATGTCCGTAGCCGTCAAGCTCGTACAATCTTGATTTGTCGTGTCCTGCTACTTTCATCATGCGTAAAAAATAGGCGTTTTCTTCATAGCGACCCAGCATTTCCAATTCACGATCGCCGGTTATTAGTAACAGTGGCGGAGCATCAGAACGTACATGGTAAAGTGGCGCCATATCATCAATAACAGGTTGTGTGCCGGGAATGCCATTATGCATCAGACCGGGTTTTTTCATCGTCGTAATAATGAACATTGGTTTCTGTTTTATATGCGATATCCTGCGCTTTCGAAGATGAAACTGCAACCAGAATCAGGAAAATGAGAAGTGTTTGTTTCATGTTATTACAGTTTTAACCTGCTTTATTCATAAGTTTTC
>NZ_AHZV01000367.1 GCF_000250735.1 Anaerophaga thermohalophila str. Valhall | reverse complement strand
TTAATGAGGATGCATAAATTTAAAACAACACAGAGTTTGGCAATAAAGATGCTTTTTAGACCGGGCTCATAAGTTATTTCCCGGTTTTCCGCGGTAATTTGTGTCTGTCCATAAAGTACCATTTGCTGTGTTACGCTTGCCGCCGAAATACTCATTTACGAAAAGTAAACTGCGTTTTTGGCGGCTTCGCAAGCCTTGCAACTGGCACTTTCTAAACAGACACACATATATTGTGAAAAATTTTGGGAGTTTATAGACACGCATTAATTAGTTAATAATTTGTAAATTTCGCCCGTTTTATTCAAAAAAATAAATTCAAATCTATGATAATAAAACAGTTGTCGGTTTTTTTGGAAAATCGTGCCGGAAGGCTCAACGAGGTTTTTGGTATTCTCGGACAAGCGAACATTAACGTATCTGCATGCAGCGTTGCCGATACTTCTGAGTTCGGGATACTGAGAATGATCGTTTCCGACCCTGAGAAAGCACGTGCCATACTGAAAGAAAACCTTTTTTCGGTGAATGTTAACGACGTGATTTCATTTGCTACCCCCAACACGCCGGGGGCCCTTTCCAGAACACTTGAAATACTTTCGGATGCCGGTATCGGTATCGAATATCTTTACGGGTTCTCACCCGGTGACAAATCGTTTATTGTATTGAAAAGCGACAATATAGAAAAAGCAATTGAAGAACTTCAGAAACACGAAATGGAACTGATTTCGGCCAGTGATCTGTATAAATTTTAATCTTTATGGAACTATCGATATGGAACCGGCATTTTGAAACTATGCCTCGCGAACAGATGAGAGAAGTTCAAAGTGACCGGTTACGCGACACTGTTGAAAGGGTATATTATAATGTCCCGTATTACAGGGCCAAAATGCAGGAAAAGGGGTTGGGTCCGGAACATATCCAGACGGTTGATGATTTAAAACTTCTGCCTTTTACAACCAAACAAGACCTACGCGATAATTATCCTTTCGGTCTCTTTGCACTTCCTATGAGTGAAATAATCCGGCTTCATGCATCCTCGGGAACCACAGGACGACCAACCGTGGTGGGGTATTCCCGCCGCGATATTGCCGTGTGGTCGGAGGTGATGGCTCGTACCCTCACCGGTGCAGGCGTTGGCAAGAACGATTTTATACAGATTGCTTATGGGTATGGATTGTTTACCGGCGGACTGGGTCTTCATTACGGGGGCGAAAAAGTGGGTGCTTCGGTGATTCCCATTTCCGGCGGTAATACCAAACGCCAGTTGCAGTTAATGAATGATTTTGGCAGTACGGTTTTGGCCTGTACCCCCTCTTATGCTTCATATCTGGCTGAGGCCATTGAAGAGAGCGATATTGAGCGTGATGCGCTGAAACTTAAAGTCGGGATATTCGGGGCAGAACCATGGACAGACAACATGCGCCGGGAGATTGAAAAGAAACTCAGAATAAAGGCTTTTGATATATACGGACTGAGTGAAATCATCGGTCCCGGTGTTTCATTCGACTGTGAGTATCAAAACGGTCTGCACATTAATGAAGACCATTTTATTCCGGAAATTATCGATCCTGATACTTTGGAGGTTTTGCCCGAGGGTGAGCTTGGAGAATTGGTTTTTACCACTGTTACCAAAGAGGGACTCCCGATTATCCGGTACAGAACCCGCGATCTTACGCGCCTTCACTTCGATACCTGCCGTTGTGGAAGAACCCTGGTAAGAATGGACAAGTGTACCGGACGAAGCGATGACATGCTGATTATCCGTGGTGTAAATCTCTTCCCTTCGCAAATTGAAAGTGTATTGCTCGAGATGGATGAAACTACACCTCATTACCTGTTGGTTGTCGACCGCATTAACAATCTTGATACGCTTGAGTTGCATGTGGAAGTGGAGGACAGGTTTTATCAGGATAAGATCAGTGAGCTTCAAAATCTGGGTAAAAAAATTAAAAATCAGATTGAAAGTACCATAGGGCTTTCGGTTAATGTTAAACTGGTAGAACCAAAAACCATAGAAAGAAGCGAGGGAAAAGCTAAAAGAGTGATTGATAAAAGGAAAATGGAGTAGGGGGAGTTAACGTAAGAATGAGAGGGGAAAGGGGTGAGGTTGAGGTTGAGGTTGAGGCTGAGGCTGAGACTTCACCACAGATTCTTGCAAGCAAGCGGCAGAGCCGAGCGACACGGATCCTTTGCAAGCAAAGCGGCAGAGCCGAGCGTAAACAGATTATTCAATGATCAATGATCAATAATCAATGATCAATGATCAATGATCAATAATCAATGATCAATTACCAATTACCAATTGACAAACATACCAATTCTTGCAAGCAAGCGGAGGA
Source organism: Anaerophaga thermohalophila str. Valhall (assembly GCF_000250735.1). GTDB lineage: Bacteria > Bacteroidota > Bacteroidia > Bacteroidales > Marinilabiliaceae > Anaerophaga > Anaerophaga thermohalophila_A. Next base: position 6,193 of record NZ_AHZV01000367.1, on the reverse strand, counting down.
ACCGGGCGAACCGGGCGATTGAATTGATCAATTATATATATTGAAATACACCGTTAGACTTTTACAAATATCTGGTGATTAATTTTTTATACAATTATTGAGCGCGATATTAAAAGTATATTTTTGTCAAAATCAAGGCGTTTTAAATTTTTGCACCGGAGTTAACTCATTGTTAATGAGTATATAAAGATTTAAAATAACACAGAGTTTGGCAAAAAAGATGCTTTTTAGACAGGGCTCATTAATGATACAAACAACAACTCTCTTTTATAATAAAAACTTTGCGTCGTTGCGTCTCTGTGTTTAGGTTTTTTTTAACGGACTATGGTATCAACAGTCCGTTAAACTTTTACAATACGTTGCAAACCAATTGCTTGTGATTAAAAGGTTGTAGTTATTAAAATGCAGTATATCAAGATTATATGAAACGAGCATGGCAAGGGTTCCCACAACAAAAATATGTATAAATGCTTGCATGCTAGTTCCATCAGACCAATAACCTATACATAATTTATACTGATGAATCATCTTATATCTTATATCTAAAAATTTAACGATCTATTGTTGTATTGAACAGTTAAAAGATTCAACTATAATGACAAAAAGAAGTCCGTTTCCAATAAGCAAAGAAGTTGTTTTGCAACTTCGAGAAAAATTCGGAATTAACAGTTTGGCTTACTGCACCATTCGTCAGATTGTTCAGTTGGTTAACCGGTTGCAGGAAATGTTTGAGATAAAATTTATTCGAACGGAGATGGGCGTGCCCGGCCTTGATACTCCTGATATGGGAGTCAATGCCGAGATGGATGCTCTGAAGAGAGGAGTTTCGTCGGTATACCCACCCATTGAGGGGGTAAAAGAGTTGAAACAGGAGTTATCACGATTTGCAAAGTTGTTTCTTGATATCGACATTGATCCTGCCGGTTGTATTCCGACTGTAGGGTCGATGCAATCGTCGTTCGTCACTTTTATGGTAGCCAACCGGCGCGATCCTGAAAAGGATACTACCCTGTTTATTGATCCCGGGTTTCCCGTTCATAAACGGCAGGTTGTCCTGCAGGGGATGAAATACGAAAGTTTTGATATCTATAACTACCGGGGAGAAAAGCTTCGCGATAAACTCGAATCCTATCTTAAAGAGGGGCATATTAGTACTTTTTTGTATTCGAATCCCAATAATCCGGCCTGGATATGTTTTACCGATAAGGAGTTAAAAATAATCGGTGATTTGGCTAACAAGTATGATGTTATTGTGATGGAAGATCTGGCCTATTTCGGAATGGACTTTCGCAAAAATTACGGTGTTCCCGGTGAGCCTCCTTATCAGCCCACTGTTGCTAAATACACCGACAACTATGTGTTGCTCTTTTCAAGTTCCAAAATTTTCAGTTATGCCGGCCAACGCATCGGAAGCCTTTTGATTTCCGACAAGTTATTTTCCAGGCATTTTGACGGATTGGCCAAACTTTTTAACTCCGGCCGGTTTGGCATTGCCATTCTTCAGGATGCACTTTATTCTACAACTGCCGGCACTGCTCACTCTCCGCAGTTCGGATTTGCCGCATTGTTGAAAGCTGTTAACGACGGACGGTTCGATTTTGTTTCCTATGTGAGAGAGTATGGAGAGCGTGCCGCAATCATGAAAAAGCTGTTCGTTGAAAACGGATTTAAGCTGGTGTACGAAAAAGATGAGGAGCGGGATGTAGCCGACGGGTTTTATTTTACCGTCTGTTATCCGGGAATGACGGGTGAAGAATTGCTTTCAGAACTGATTCGCTATGGCATCAGCGCCATCACGCTGGATACTACGGGCAGCAGTCGCACAGAAGGACTCAGGATTTGTGTTTCACACACGGGGAAGAAGAGGATGAATGAATTGGAAGAGCGGTTGAAGCTATTTGCCGGGACTCGTGGACAGGAAGGAAATTTAAAATGCATATAAACAACCGTCTTAAGTGACTGATTTTTCAAAAGGTTACAAATCGTAATTTTATTTATTCGCTTTGTTTATAGGAAATAATGATAGGTGTCATAAGGCCGGGTTACAATTTTTATCTAAATTCGTAATAGAGTAAAAAATCAAACCGATTAGTTATGGCAAAAATGATAGGAACCATAGAGGTTGATATAGAAACCTGTAAGGGCTGTTCGCTTTGTGTGGAAGCCTGTCCGACCAATGTTATCGCTTTGGCCGACGAAGTCAACGGGAAAGGTTATAATTATGCATATATGGCCAATCCGGATGCATGTAACGGTTGTACCAATTGCGCATTGGTATGCCCCGATAGTTGCATCACCGTTTACCGAAAAAAAGTAGAAATGGTCTGATGCACTGTTAAAGAGAATGCTTAACAGAATTCAGAACTAAGAAATCATAAAGCCGATGAGTGAACTAAGGTTAATGAAAGGCAATGAAGCCATTGCCGAAGCAGCTATCCGCTGTGGTGCCGACGGATACTTCGGGTATCCGATTACCCCGCAGTCGGAAGTGATGGAAACGCTTATGGCCCTGAAGCCATGGGAAACAACTGGTATGGTGGTCTTACAGGCCGAAAGTGAAGTGGCCTCCATAAATATGTTATATGGAGGTGCAGGATGTGGCAAACGCGTCATGACATCTTCTTCCAGCCCGGGTATCAGTTTGATGCAGGAAGGTTTGAGTTATATGGCCGGTGCTGAATTGCCCTGCCTGGTTGTGAATGTGGTTCGTGGCGGCCCGGGACTGGGTACGATACAACCCGCTCAGTCTGATTATTTTCAGGCTGTTAAAGGAGGAGGACACGGCGACTACAAACTGATAGTTCTGGCACCCTCATCTGTTCAGGAAATGGCCGATTTTGTGGAACTGGCTTTCGACCTTGCATTTAAATACAGAAATCCTGCCATGATCCTTTCGGATGGAATGATTGGTCAGATGATGGAAAAGGTTGAATTAAAACCCCAGAAGAAGCGCTGGACAAACGAAGATATTGATGAGATGCATCCCTGGGCAACCACAGGGAAAAAGAAAGACCGGGAACGCAATATCATTACTTCTGTTGAACTGGACTCCGAAAAACACGAGGAAGCTAACAAGAGAATTCAGGCCAAGTACAAAGAGCTGCAGGAGAAAGAAGTGCGTTATGAAGCTATTGATACCGACGATGCCGAATATTTACTGATGGCTTACGGAAGCAGCGCAAGAATATCTTTAGCTGCGAAGGAAATTTTGCGGGCTAAGGGACTTAAAGTTGGTCTTCTCAGACCCATAACACTTTTCCCGTTCCCGGTGAAACAGCTGCAGAATCTGACCGGACAGCTTAAAGGTATACTGTCGGTTGAGATGAGCAGTGGCCAAATGGTGGAAGACATCAGGCTGGCCGTTGAAGGTAAAGTAAGAGTTGAACATTTCGGGCGTTACGGTGGTGTGGTTCACTCACCTGAAGAGGTAGCTAATGCGCTCGAACAAAAACTAACAGGAGGGAAATAGTATGGAAGCCGTGATCAATGAAATAAAAAAGCCTGAAAACCTGGTTTATGGTAAAACGAAGGTTCTGACCGATAATGTAATGCATTATTGCCCCGGATGTAGCCACGGGGTTGTCCATAAGGTTTTGTCAGAGATTATCGAAGAAATGGATATACAGGACCAGACAATTGGAGTGGCCCCTGTTGGATGTTCGGTTCTCATTTATAACTATATTGATATCGATTGGCAGGAAGCAGCTCACGGACGGGCACCGGCTCTGGCAACTGCCATGAAACGCCTGCGTCCCGACCGGTATATTTTTACCTATCAGGGCGACGGAGACCTTGCCGCTATTGGTACTGCCGAAACCATTCATGCCTGCAACCGGGGTGAAAATATAGTCATTATTTTTATTAATAACGGTATTTATGGAATGACCGGCGGACAAATGGCACCGACTACCATTGAGGGTATGAAATCATCTACCTGTCCATTTGGGCGGGAACCGGTACATGACGGAAATCCGTTGAAGATGACCGAATTGCTTGCACAGTTGCCGGGAACAGCCTATGTTACCCGTCAATCGGTTCATACGGCCGGCGCTGTTCGTAAGACTAAGAAAGCCATCCGAAAGGCTTTCGAAAAGCAAAAGGAGAATAAAGGTACTTCTGTTGTTGAAGTGGTTTCTACCTGTAATTCCGGATGGAAAATGACACCTGTCGAGGCCAATAAATGGATGGAGGAAAACATGTTCCCGTTCTATCCTTTGGGCGATATTAAAGATGTTTAATGTAAATTTGAACTAAACTATGAAAGAAGAAATCATAATAGCCGGTTTTGGCGGTCAGGGTGTTCTTTCCATGGGTAAAATACTTGCTTACTCGGGTGTAATGCAGAATATGGAAGTAAGCTGGATGCCGTCTTACGGCCCCGAAATGCGTGGTGGAACGGCTAATGTTACAGTGGTACTTAGCGATCATCGCATCAGTTCACCTATTTTGCATACATTTGATACCGCCATTATTCTTAATCAGCAATCGCTTGATAAATTTGAACCTAAAGTGAAACCCGGAGGGGTGCTTTTATACGATTCTAATGGTATTACCCGTCATCCTGAACGGGATGATATTAACATTTACCGGATCGATGCTACCGAAGAAGCTGCCAGGATGAAATCCACCAAGACTATGAATATGATCGTTCTTGGTGGTTATCTTAAGATCAAACCGATCGTTGAAATGGAGAATGTTCTGAAAGGACTGAAAAAATCACTTCCGGAAAGACATCATCATTTGTTGCCTATGAATGAAAAGGCCATTCAGCGTGGAAAGGAAATTGTCTTAGAGGTTTCTTTGGTTACTTAGTGCGTGTCTATAAACTTGCAAACAATTTTTACTTACAGCGTGTCTGTGAATAACAAATACTGTTTAAATTCCATAGCGTAAGGTTTGAAATGGGGTAGTCTTCCGGGCTGCCCTCTTTTTTGTTGAAGCAAGCAGCAACTTAAAAATTTTCACAATATGTGTGTTTTTTTTGGCATTGCTCCAAAAAGAAACAAAAAAGTCTGGTTCGTTTAAACCTATCCACCCGCATCAGGCTTAATTTCCAACTTACCCGCAAGGCCCTGAAGTCGCCCGTTAAGTTTTCTCGCAAACTGCCGTTAAACTTCTACCAATCTCTGATAATTTGTTTACTCAATCAATGGCGCTAATCACAACGCTCTAATAATAAAAACTTTGCGTTATTGCGTCTTCAGCGTTTAGGCATTTTTAACTGATCATTGAACCATGGAGCGTAGTGCAGGAATCCCCCTTGCCCAAATTCAAAAAAAAGTATTATCTTAACAAGGCAACTTGAGAAGGTCGTATTCCTCGAGTAAGTTTGACAAATTTTATACTTATGAAATGAGCATAGCAAGGATTACCATAATAGATCATTGGATTATTAGATTGTTAGGACTGTTAGAATTGTTAGATGATGTAATAACATATAACATTCTAACAACTTAACAACTCTAACAGCCGTAACAACATTATTAAATGTAAGATAAAATAAACATAGATAGATTTTCCACAATAAGAATATGTATAAATGCTTACATGCGAGTTCTACTATACCTTAATAAATAAACTTTATACGAATGAAAGAAGGCGAAATTTACTTGATGGATTTGGATTTTGAGTACAAAATGTGGAAAAACCATATCGATTGGTTTTTGCGCGATTTGAGTATTATCCGCAGCCGTAATGAAGAAATAGCCAACGGAAAAGGGAAGAAGGAACTCAATGCCGTGGAAGAGATGGTGATAGATGATTATGAAGATCAGTTGAAACGCATGTTGAAACGAATAAAAACACAGGAACAGGAAATGCAGTATTATAATAAAGATTTTCCTGTCACACCCAGGCATCAGTATGTCATCGAACATCTGGAACTCCGACGCCGAATGGAGCAGGTAACAAACGATGTGATAGCCAAAATTTCAGATTTAATAAAGGAATTGAGTATTTAATGCGGTGCAATTCTTTGTTCATGGTAAACAAATAATGGACTTACTTAGTGTCTGTCCATAAAGTGCCATTTGCTGTGTTACGCTTGCCGCCAAAATACTCATTTACGAAAAGTAAACTCCGTTTTTGGCGGCTTCGCAAGCCTTGCAACTGGCACTTTCTGAACAGACACACTAATTGTAAAAATTTTTTATGAATTTGTAGACGCGCACTACTTAGTGTCTGTCCATAAAGT
>NZ_AHZV01000368.1 GCF_000250735.1 Anaerophaga thermohalophila str. Valhall | reverse complement strand
CGTTATAAAAAGCATATTTTTGTCAAAATCAAGGCGTTTTAAAATTTTTGTACCAGAGTTAACTCGTTGTTAATGAGGATGCAAAAATTTAAAACAACACAGAGTTTGGCAATAAAGATGCTTTTTAGACCGGGCTCATTTATTTTATTCACTATTTGATGGCATGGTAACAGATATACCACCTCATCAGCTCAACAGTTCACCATCTCACCTACTAATTTCACCACCACATCTTAAACGGTTTGTATTTTTCTATTTTCAGGAAGTGTTTTTGCAGCTTATAGCATTCGAGTTTCATAAGGTGTTTATAGCTTACAGAACGGTTTAGTGTGCGATGTTTGATGGTTTCGGTAAGTCTGTCTTCAAAAGCCTGTACAAAAATCTTTTTCCCGTTTTCTTTAAGCACGGTACGGTTCAGTTTTTCGTCGAAATGATTGTTTTGAATCATTTTTTTATTCAAAACTTTAAATATTACCCGATCGACTAAAAGGGGTTTGAAAATCTCCGCTACATCGAGGGCGAGAGAGAATCTGCGTTCGCCGGGTGAGTGTAAAAAACTGATGGCAGGATTGAGTTGTGTTTGATGAATGGCGCGCAGGCATTGACTGTAGCACATCATATTTCCGAATGAAATGAGGGCGTTAACCTGGTTTAAGGGTGGCCGGTAACTACGTCCGCTCATGCTGAAATCATTTATGATCAGCTCGAAAGCTTCGTAATAATTTTTACGGATATTGCCTTCTATTCCCATCAGTTCGTCGGTTTTGGATACCTCATTTATTTTTTGTGAAAGGGATTCTATGTCCTCAATGATTGGTATAAGGTCTTTTCCCCGTGTATTGTAATATCTGAGATTTTTTAGCATGTTAAAGGCAGCGCCTTCTATGATCAGTCGGGCCAACGCAATGCGTTCCGGTGTGCTGTTATACATTTTTACCTGTGCCAGAAGCATTTTTCCTGAGATCAGTCCGTCTCTTGGCATAAACGATCCGGTGTAGTTTTCGTAATAATCGAAAAAATGAACCGGAATTTGCTGTTGCCCGAGAAAATTGTACATGGCCGAATTGGTGTCTAAATTTCCAAAACAATAGAGTTCGGCAACATTTTCGACCGGCAGAAAACGTGGCTTCTGACTATTGCCTTCTTCATCGTAGGGGGTAAATTTGAGGGTATTGTCGCGTCGTTGAAGCAATCCCGGATTGAAAAGGTAGTAAGTTCGTTTCATAGCGTTGATAGATATTGAGTTGGTGAACTTAAGATAATAGTTGAAATGAGTGCCGGTGATGTTCTCATGTATGTTTAAAAATATCTATTAATCATATAATTATATTAAATAAATACTAATATAGGATTATTAATGAAAGTAAAAGAATATAGACATTTCACTGAAATTGCTCGACACCTATTTTTTTAAATAAGAAATTCAGCTCCTGTTAAATCGATCCCTTTATCAAATGAATAGGAATTATTATCAATTTTATACAAGTTGAAATACTGCTGATCACTCCCCTGCAATGGTTGGATTTGGTTTTTATTAAGGCGAACCTGAACGATTTGACCAGACATTTTTTTTAATTGATTTTGGATTGATTTCTTTTTTGTTCTAATAGTTCTTTTTTCTGCATTTCCTTTAATCAAATCTGTAAGTTCAGATTGAAGGTTTGCGAGAACTTCAAAGTTGTTGTCCTTATCATTCCATGGTACATAATATTGAATTTCTTCTCCAAATAGTTGTTTGTCAATTAATCGAAACTTCCCTATTCTGTCATATTGGCATTCCGTAATATCTTTAATGAAATCGAAATCTGGGTTTATTCCATTTTGCGAATGTTTTGCAAAATTTAATTCAGATTGAATACGATGAAAAAATTCTTTTTGAACTTCTAAAAGTTCTCTTTCCTGATAATTCGATTTAATGAATGATTCTTTTGTGAATCGTAAAATTTCTTTATCTCTACCCTGATAAATAATGTCTGATCGGATTTTACCTTTATTTTTCAATTTAAATAGTTTGACTTTCCCTAAATTTTTAAGCTTTCCATTTCGATTGCATCTCCCAGCAGACTGTACAATGCTTGAAATGGTCGCAAAGTCCCTATATATAACCGGAAAGTCGATATCAACTCCAGCCTCGATTAATTGAGTTGAAACAACAATAACATGTTTATTTTGACTTAATCGTCGTTTTGCCAGGTAGATTTTTATTTTTCGATGACGTGGGGTTAAATGTGTATTCAAAAGCAGTACATCTTCTTTGTCAAATTCTTCGAGAAGTAGGTCATAAAGTTCCTTCGTATCATCAATTGTATTCAATATTACCAGTGTAGAACTCTTTTCCGATTGAATAGATTCTTTTAAAGTTTCTATATCAATTGGCTCTTTGTTGAAATTAATTTGATACCGATTAAAAAGATGATTGTTGAAATAGTTTAACGGTAACAATGAATAAGGTACGGAATACTGTTTAAAGAAATTCAAGGCATCAGAATTATCCTTCGGTAATTCAAAATTTGGCTGTGTTGCTGTTGAGATGATTGCATAGCTGTCAAATTTTTCACAGAAACGGTTTAAGTATGCAACAAAAAAACCATACAGACGAGGAGGTAATGCTTGGATTTCATCCAATAAGAATATGCAATTTGAAAAGTTGGGAAGTTTAAGTAATTCGGCATTCCGATTACTCAATAAAGTTTCAAAAAGACGGACAAATGTTGTAATAATAAAAGGATAAGCGAATGTATTTTCCTGAAATTCGAGAATATTTGCTTCCTGTATCATTTCTTCTGATGGATTATTATCCAATTCTTCCTGGATTTTCTCGAATCGGTGATTTTCCGATTTTGAATCAATTCGTTGAATGAAATCTTCCTGACCTTCAAATATCTTCAAAACTTCGGTTTCTACTTGCTCGGTAATTGAAAGAAACGGTAATGCGTAAATAATTCGTTTTGCACCTTTGATTTTTATTATTTCAGAAGCCAAAGAAAGAAGCATTAAAGTTTTACCAGATCCTGTTGGAGCTGTAAGTTCAAAAACTTGTTTGTTTTTTTGCAATCCTTTGTTGATATTCCTTATCGCATTTTCTCTGATTTCAGTTCTTAATTTATTGAGCTCTGTATCTTGCTCAAGTTGACTCAAATAGGAGTCGAGTTGTAAACCAAAACTGGAAGAAAATGATTGAACAGCTGCTTTTTGATCTTCGATGATGTTTCCAATATTTCCGGCATCAGCTTTATCGGCATGAAGCAAACATGCAAAAATAAAATTGATAATCAATGAAGAAATCCAATGAAGATTTATTTTTATCTCCTTCGAAAATAAACTTTTCAGTATAACCTTGCTGTATTTTGGTATTCAATAAAAACTCCCGAAAATTTTCTACAGGAATAAAATGATTGATGAATTCAAAAACGGGTATACTTTTTTCTTTCTCAAGGAATTTGAATAATGAGTAAATTTCTTCTTTTGAAAGAATTGATGCAGTTGCTTCATCTGGTTTGCAACTTGGAGTATAATCCGGCAAATTCCCGTGATGCTTTGCTATAACTACTGACAAAGCAATCAAATCGTTTTTTGTTAATTCATTTACGTCGAGGAATTGTTTTAGAACATCTGCATTTTTCTTATTGCAACAAAAGGCACAAAAGAAAGCATAGGCAGATAAATAGGCATGGTTAGCATATCCATTTACTGCTTTTGACGGATCTAGTTTGTTCTGAAAATTCGGATTTATTTTCCCTAAGTCATGGAAAATGGCTACCAACTCCGCAAAACGGGAGTTGGTTAGCTTTTTTGTAATATTTATTACACCCTGGACATGATCTAACAAAAATTTATTAGGGTGTGATTTTAGCAATGTTATATCAGACACCATTTTTCAGTACCTTTTGATGAATGATACTCGAAATACACTCCTTCAACCTGAATTGAATGAGGGTAATCAGGATAAATCACATTTTTGTACTTTTCGGGAAGGTTCCAAAAGTCATCAGTTTGATAGGTTGGCATCCTGTCAAAACCTACACGGAAATTACTTGGTATGTCCTTTGGGGAATGCTCTCCCGCAAGTACAAATCCTTTGGTTTCAAATATTCCTCTTTCTATTATAGTAAAATCGCCTTCCGATTCCCATTTCAAATTTGCAGGGCAATTATGCCAACCCAAAACAGGTTGATAAACTGCCTTTTCTTCTTTGATTGATCGTTTAAACTCGTCAAAAACGGGAATAGACCTTTCATTATTCAATGCAATCGAAACCAAGAATTTGGGGTCTTTTAAAAACTCAAAATACTTTGGAGTACCTTTAGCCGTTGGGTTAATTGCCCTCCTGCTGGTAAAGCCCCATGAAATTTTCTTAACCGGGCTGCGTAGTTGAACTCCATAAAGTAAATCCTCTGATAGTTGCGGAAATTTGCTTTTCATATCTTCACGTTCAATGCCTAAAACAGCCCCAATTAATCCTATCAGTGCTGATTTGGTTATCAAATCGTGAGATATCGGATTGTTATTTGTTTCCGGCTTTTTGAAATGCCCCCAATTACCTTCTATGATAAGTTGGAAACCTTTCATTTTGATACAGTATTATTTTCAGTGAAATTGATTTTTTCAAATTTATTCTTACCAGAAAATACTGATTTTATAGATTCAATTTCTGTGTAATATTTAATTTTTGAGATTTTTTCTGTTTCTGCAACTGATAATAATTTTGAAAAATCAAGCTCATAGTCATCCATACTTCGCAGTTGCTCTCCTTTTTTATCTTTTTTGGGTTTCAATTCAATCAAGCGGTCAATACCGTAAATTTTTTGGTTGTTTTGAGAATATTCAATTTCAAGCAAAAGAACTGAATTTTGACCAACTTTACTACGTGAATGAGAACTTCCATCACCGCTTGTTCCATACCAAAGTCCTTCATACATCAACTTTAAATCGTTTTCCGTCATTCCGGTCCTTTCAGCAACTTTAGGATTAACCCACCCGTGAATTTGTATTAAAGAATAAGGAACTACTGTTGTAGTGCCTATTGCTCCCTGTTTATTTTCAGCACTTGATGTAAACACGGAAGTGTTCTGATGCATTCGAAGAACAACTTCATTAAATGAAGGGTTTAATAACGCAAATTGGACTGGGCCTGTTAGATTTACTGCATCCCCTTTTCCTGTTGCAATGCCACCAAAAAGTTTAACATCAATACATTTCCCCATAACAAAAAGGGCAGGACTGAATTGCTTCTTTTGCTCTTTAGATCGTTTTTCTTCAGCTTCAATTTCAGCTTTGAATTTATTCTGAAGCGATTTAATTCTTGATGCAGAGCCAGATTCATCTCCTTCGGCAAAACTTTTATCATTAACAACATAAATTTCGTAACCTCTCTCATTAAGATAGTCTCTTACAAATCTTTTTATACGAACATCACTTACCAAAATTTTTTTGGTTTCCTCATCGTAACGTTGTTCTCCGGTAAAAGGATCACCATTTGGAATGTTATAAGATGTTTCGTACAAAAATAAAATTTCTGATTTTTTTAAATGATTCGTCATTGTCGTAAGTTTTTAAAGTTGTTAATTTTTAGTTTCATTTGTTTCACCGGAGCTTTCTGCCTTCTTCTTGGGTATGGGTTTGAAATAGTTTTCAAAAAAACCAAAGGCACATTCCTCTTTATCGTATCTTGATTTGAAGTCTTTTAACTTTTGTGCTAAATCGTACGATGTTTGGAATGTATATTTGGCTTTATCGTGCATAATTAGTTTCTGCTCAATTTCATTTTTAAGCTTAATGAAATCGGACAGAGTTCCAATTCTTCGGGTTAAGTTACCCACATAATTTTTTTCAAAAGAATTGATTTCCTGACTTAGGTTCTTTGCCATTCCTCCTAATAAGAACCCGATTTGATAACTTTCAGATGATGTAATTTCCATAAATCTATCGTTTTTAGTGTTTTGTATTTTTAAGAGAAACTTTAAATCGTACTTTAAGAAATTAAACTTGGGATCGCCAACCCTTATACTGTATTCTACATTTTGTAGGAAAGCTGGTAAAAGTGTATCGTCTTTATAATAATTTTCTTTATAAATTAAGGGTAATACTTTTAAAAGATGCGATTGATACTTAGGATTAGGCTTAAATGAAACTTTACCTGTTTTTGAATCAGTTTGGGGGTTGCCCAATATCTCCCTGAAAGAATAATCGATACTTATCGGGAATAACTCTTTTTTTGTTTTCAAGAAACTATTTCGTTCTTCATTAATTTCTTGAGATATATTATATATTTTTTCCCTAATCAAGCGAAGGTTGCTCTTTTCGATACCAGATATTTCTATTAAATCTGAATCCGGAGATGATAAGCCACCTTTTTTACAAAAAATCAAATCGAAAGAGGTAATATTCTTTTCTTCATCTGAAAAAAAATCAAAAATTGGATCAACCAAGGTCTGATTACTATCCTTATTTTTTGCAAGGATTTTTGCTTCATCCCGTTTCTCCAAAAAATCATCATAATCTTCTGCGGTAAGGTGTTCTCCCCTTGGTAAAATGATGAGTTTTATATCTGTACCAGAAATTAGTTTTCCATTACTTGTATAGTCTATGGCATAAAACAAATCTTGTAAACTATCTGTTTGGAAATTTCTTGACTTATACTTATTTGAATCATCAAAAGAAGGAAATTGAATGTCGTTCTTTTTATCGCCTGAACAGAGCGTTTTATATAATGTTTTCTTAAGGACTAAACCATTAGATGTATCATCTACGAATTCAGAAAGAATTTTAGTATTCAATTGTTCCATAGCCTTTTCATACTTATACCAATGCTTTTCACGCGGGAAATCAAAATGGATAAACACGGATGAATTATTTAAATCAAAAATTTTACGTTTCTGGGTTTCATTACATTCAGATAATTCCGAAGGTAATCCAACCTTCTTTAAATTTGATTTAGAAGTAGAATTAAATATTTGCTCAATAGTCCTTGAATACAATTCTTCTTCCTTATCGAGTAAACTTGCAATTGTTGTGGAATGCAATTTAACTTCTAAGAAATTTGAAATTGCTGGCGAATATTTTAAAATCCTTTCAATTTTTGAAATGTTTTTTTCTAACTGTTCATGAAATCGCTGAATTACTGATAGCGTATCGATATTTATTTTTGCAATATCATTATAATCACTCATTCCACGGAAAAAAGAACTTTGTCTGTATGCAGCGTTTGGATGATTTGGATTTGCCAATCTATAATAGCCTCCTTCATTACAATCAATAGAACCATTTCTTTTTATACTTGATTTCTTCTCATAAAAGATATCACCAAAAACATATTTTACTAACCCATCACTATCTGAAGTTTTAAATTTCAAATAGTATAGATTTTCTCTTTGATTTTCCGGTGTAAATATCATTCCTTCCCAATCGAATGAAAAATCTTCTTTTAGAGGAATGGTAATACAAATTGGCCATTCATTAGTCTTTGGGTCTCTTGGGCAAGGCTCCACATACTTAAAGTATTTTAAGCTATTCTCCGAATTGCGGAGAACTTTGCCTATCTGTAGTATAGTCTCTAAACTCATAAAACCTTTTTATTATATTCATTTTTCATTTTTCATTTTTCAATTTAAAATTATAAAAAAGCACATTAATTATTTAAAAAAATCAAATATTTACCTAATATAACCATCTTTTGATACTTCGGTCCTTGAATTTTTGAATTTAATTTTTTCAATCTGTGTCTGTCCATAAAGTACCATTTGCTGTGTTACGCTCGTCCGAAAATTACTCATTTACGATGAGTTAACTCCGTATTTTCGGACTTCGCAAGCCTTGCAACCGGCACTTTTTGAACAGACACACATAGTGTAAACATTTTTTGCGAGTTTGTAGACACGCACTAAGTAGCCGGCTTGTTCAGGTGGCATCGGTTCACTTTCTTCCAAAAGTTGAAACCGAGAGAAGGTTTCGTCACATTCTTCAGCTACTCCTCCCCGCTGTGGCAGAAATCGAAATAGCTGCAATTTTTGCATTTGCTTTTTGGCAATTTGGGCGGACAAACCTCGTTATTAATGATTGTTTTTATTTCGGTGATCATTTCCCGGATTGTGTCCCTGTCGGGAATAGTGAGCAATACTTCTTCGGTTTTGTGAAGACGTGGATATTCGAGTAGCCCGGTACATTCTTCAACGCCGTTTTGTTCAAGCACATACAGGTAATACTTCAATTGCCAGCGATGGGCTTCAGATCGCTTGTCCGATTTCTTTATCTCGTGAATAATTCTGCTTCGTGGTTCGAAATAGTCTATTTTGATACCATCCATTTCTATTTCCCGGTATTTGTCGCTTCGGCGATCGTAGGATGTTTCATGGATGAGCTTCCCCTCATAAACGGCATCGGACGTATGTTCCATCTGAATGCCGTTGGCAAACAGCCAGAGTTTGCGATGGCAAATGAGGTAATAGTTGAAGTGAGTTCCGGTAATTTGCATGATGTGGTGTTTGTATGGAGTGTTATTTCCTGTCGAGCTGGAGTTGAAGTTCGTCCCAAACCATTGCTTCGAGTTGTTGTTGCTTAAAATCGAACCATGCCTGTCTGAAACGCGATGTTTCCGCCAGTTGTTTGAAGTTGGCAAAGGGTCTTCTCTTGTTAAGCGCATCAATCAGGCGGTTGCGCAGTGAATTGTCGTCAACCTCATCCACAAAACGTTCCATGATTTTAAACGATTCGCGCGATTCGGGTGGTTCAACGATTATACATTTATTCCATTGCTGATGCTTAAACATTTCGTCGTACGGCTCACCCGTCATCAGCTCATATTCTTCGGGATCGTCAAGGTCTTTAGGCAAATCCTCGATTTCTAATGTTTCGGGATTCAGGTAACAAGTGAGGCCGCAGTCAAGATTTTCGGCAATTTGTCGTACTATCCTTTGGTATTTTTCAGGAATCCTGACGGTCTCATCCTCTTCTTCATAAATTTCACGCTCCATAAAGTCGAGAAGTTTTTGGAGTTTTTCTTTATCATCCTTAACCAGACTTAAAATTGTCAAAACCTGATCAAGCAGTTTTTCCGTTTTCATATTTTATTATTTTTCAGGATAAATATTCGTAAAAGAAATCGGCTAAGCAGGTTGGTGCCGGAGAATGACATCCACTGCCTCAAAAAGGGACAGATATAAGCTTCTGTTGTTTTCTGCTTCCCGGTAAAAGTCATTCAATGAAAAGGCAACGTCCGCATCTTTTGCAGTTTCCAC
Source organism: Anaerophaga thermohalophila str. Valhall (assembly GCF_000250735.1). Taxonomy (GTDB): domain Bacteria; phylum Bacteroidota; class Bacteroidia; order Bacteroidales; family Marinilabiliaceae; genus Anaerophaga; species Anaerophaga thermohalophila_A. Next base: position 157 of record NZ_AHZV01000368.1, on the reverse strand, counting down.
ACATCTGACAAATTGTTCCTGAAGGTCTTTGTTTTCGCTCAGGAGTGCTTCCGGAAAATTGAGCTTTGTTTCGTCCGGCGTTTGTTGGTATATCTCTTTGTATTCCATCTTATGATTATTGGATTTATCATTTAACCTGCTTTATTCATAAGTTTTC
>NZ_AHZV01000369.1 GCF_000250735.1 Anaerophaga thermohalophila str. Valhall | reverse complement strand
CAGGTTAATAACAATCTGCAACAATTCACATGCCATAGCCACTACAAGCACTTGAAATTCAGATATTTCAAAACACAGACGACATCTCATAAATTTCATATAAAAACTCTGCGTCTTAGCGTCTCTGCGTTTAAAGCATCAGTTCCGCCTTCCCCGTATTAGCTGCTAAAAAATAAAACCAATTTCGAAAACCAGGCGGTTCAATACAGTCTTATCATCATAGCCGGGTTCATCAGTTATATCTGTAAACCCGCTGTGATAAACAAGCCCGAACATCAAGGCATTGGAACCGCCGATAGAATATTCCAGTCCGGCACCGAGGTGATAACCAAGATCAAACAACTTCACCTCATCACCAATGGATTTGTCATCACCGTCGCGGGCTTCAATGTTAATTTGGGGCGTCAGTCCGAAACGTCCGTAAAAACAACTTCTTCGAAACTCATTCGAACGCAGTTTCAATCCAAAAGGAATTTCAATATATCGCAGTTTATAATCTTTATCGCCTACCGGTGCATCCTCATTAGCCGTATCACCCGAATAGGTCAGTTTCCCGCCTGTACGGTTGATAGTCAGCCCGGTAGAGATGGCATAATTCTCGGCAAAAAAGCGGTCGAGTACAACTCCGAAATTATAGCCTGCCATACTACTCCTCGATTCAACGCCATCTATATCAGGCTTTAACCACGAAATTTGCGGCTCGGCAACAAATGAAAGACGTATACTTTTTGCTTCCTGGGCAATTAGTTGCGTTAATGCCAGTAAAAACAAGCCGGTAGTTAAAATCAGTTTCTTCATAAGGTTGCTTTTTTATTTGGTGCTGATCTTTAATTCCAACTTCAGTATCTATTTTTACAGAAAAGCTGAAGACCTCAATAGTCCCATTCAATCTGACAAAGCAGAACCAATATCGGACAGGCAAAAATAAGCCCGTTTTTCACCAAAAAATTCAGGTTAAAATTAATATCTTAGCATCTGTAATCGAATGTAAAGATAGACCATTTCCGGTTTTTTAAAGAAATAGCTGTAATGAAAATTAAATATTCGTTTCTAATCACTCTGTCTCTCGTCTTTTTTGCAAGCGGTTGTAATCTTTTCAACAATGCACCCGATGTTTCCGACATAGAGGTTGAGTCGGATTTAATCCCCTTTTATGAAGAACTGTTTGCCATACCACCCGAAAATACAGACGAATATACAGAAGAGCTTCAAAAAAAGTACGGAGATTATTTCACTGCTTACTGTGAAGGTATTATAGGAGTAGGAAAACCCGGGAATAAAGAGTTCTCAGAAAACCTGGGTCGCTTTCTTTCATATAAACCCAACAAGGAGGTCTTTGACACCTGCCGGAAAGTATTTTCGGAACACAGAAAAGAAAAAATCCATAAAGAACTCATTCAGGCATTTAAATATTACAAACACTACTACCCTGAAATGAGTGTTCCCGACCTTTACCTGCATATTTCCGGTTTTAATGAGTCCATGGTTGTAGATTCGGGCTGGGTTTCGGTAAGCGTAGAAAAATACCTTGGCCGGAATTGCATTTTTTACGAATGGCTGGGAACTCCCAAATATCTTCGGACACAAATGTTTCCCGAAAGAGTGGTTCCTGATGTAATGAGAGCTATAGCAATGACCGAATATGCTTATAACGATTCCATAGACGATCTCATCAGCCAGATGGTTTACCATGGTAAAATCTTACTCTTTGTCAAACATACCATACCGGACATACCGGACACATTACTTTTTGGATACTCGGAGAAAGAGATGAAATGGTGTGATAAAAACGAAGAATTTATGTGGTCCTCAATGGTGGAACATAAACATCTTTTCTCCACCGACCAGATGCTCATACGTAAATATATAGGGCCGGCTCCGTTCACCAGTGTTTTCGGACAGGAATCACCCGGCAGAACCGGCCGATACATCGGTTACCAAATTATGAAATCGTGGATGGAAGAACACCCGGACAAATCATTCCGGGATATGATGCAAGCCTCCGATCCGCACAGAATTTTGTCACAGGCAAAATACAGACCCTGAGATAATGAAAGGAGCATAACAAAGAGTGCTTAAATAATTAGATATTTAGATTTAAGTAAAAGCCACGCAGAAGTTAAAGGCTGGAAGTTAGATGTTAGATTATTAGATTCTATTAAAAGTAATTTAGTAAGTAAGGGTTGATAGTACTGACCTACAAAAAAATCAATAGTTGTTCTAATAATAATCTTACCCTGCTTTATTCATAAGTTTTC
>NZ_AHZV01000370.1 GCF_000250735.1 Anaerophaga thermohalophila str. Valhall | reverse complement strand
GAAAACTTATGAATAAAGCAGGTTAATTGTTTTATTCCTCAAAATGCGCTTTTTCAATAGCCGCCATAATAAATGGCCCGACAGCTTTGGGATCGTTCTTCCGAACCGGTTCCGAAACATAGTATTCGTAAGATCCGTCCCGGTAAGGGTTACCTCCCAAACCAGCCACTGCACAAACATTTGTAATACTGATGGTTCCATCCGGTTCTTCTTTTATGAAATTTTCGATAATTCCATCATAGGCCCTGGCAGCAGCTTTGATATAGCTTTCATCGAGGTATCCTTTATTCAAAGATTTATACAAGAAATATGCGAACATCGTACTGGCAGATGATTCAAGATAGTTTCCGGAACAATCACCTTTATCAAGTACCTGATACCAGACCCCGGTTTTACTGTCCTGATGTTTAACAATTCCAGCGGCAAGCCGGTCTACAACAAACAACACGCTGTCACGTCCGGGATGATTCTCCGGGAGGTATTCTAAAACATCTACCAATGCCATAGCATACCAGCCAACGGCACGTCCCCAGAAATGAGGAGACAAACCTGTTTCTGGATCAGACCATCTTTGCTCACGGCTTTCATCCCATCCATGATAGAACAAACCACTTTCAGGATGGTAATGATGCTTATTGATCAGCATTATCTGGTGCACCACATCGTCAAACAATTGAGGTTCATTAAATTCTTTGCCATAAAGTGCCAAAAAGGGAGACCCCATATAGAGTCCGTCAAGCCACATTTGATGGGGATAACGCTTTTTGTGCCAAAATCCGCCTTCCAAAGTGCGCGGATGAGTCTCCATCTGGGAGCGCAACAACCTGATGGCTTTCCAATATTTTTCGCGGGGTTCCAGGTTGTAAAGGCGGATGAGAAACCGGCCGGGGCTTACCCGGTCTATGTTGTAATCGGTAAGTTTGTAGGTAAGTATCCCGCCCGACTCCTGAACCATCGTATCGGCAAAGGCTTTCACATATTCCAGGTAGCGGTCCTGTTTGGTTTCTTCATAAAGCGCCAGATAAGCATTCATCATCAGGCCATGGGTATACTCCCATTTGGGTTTTTCCCTGAAATCGATCATCCAGGCTTCGGGATTACGTTTCATATCGGAATCGGCCATTTTTTTGGCATATTCCATAGGAGATATTTTTTCTTTAGCAGTGCCATGGTTACAGGACATTGCCAATGCAGGGAGAATAAAAATCGTAAAAATAAACTTGAGTTGTATCATCTGTATTAAAATAATCTGTGAGTGCGGTATAAAAACGATCTGTTTTTGTCTCAATACTCCGTTGAACTTTTGCAAAACGCTGCAACCCATATATTTTTTTCTAAAAGAGTGGGTGTTGCAAGATTCAGATTTAATATCTTCATCTTTTTTCTAACTTAAATTTTAAAATGCTCTTTATCAATTATTTGTTTTGTAAAATCAGATGTTTACTTATCCGTCGAATTTTCGGTACAAACTGCAAAATTCTTCTCTACAAAATTTACCACTTCTGCCTTCTGCCTGGCAAACTTTTGCCTGTCGATTACTTATATCCAAAAATCTAACGATCTATTGTGTCTGTTACAATATTAATAAATCATCTGCCCTGTGCCGGGAGATATATTGACTATTAATGTGGGATAAATGACCATAAGTGCCTGTCCATAATGTGCCATTTGAAAGCCTAACGCAACAAATATTACTTTACAATACTCTGTTAAACTTTTACAGTTGTTTGGTAATTAATTGTTTACACAAATAGTGTCGCAGACCTTAACTCTCTCATAATAAAAAACTTTGCGTCATTGCGTGGCTGCGCTCAGGCTTTTTTCAACGAAATATTGCTACAAATATGAGGGTGAAAATACCACAGATATCCAAAAGGAAAATTTGGAACTCAGGAGTGGAGAGGTTGTCTAACCTG
>NZ_AHZV01000371.1 GCF_000250735.1 Anaerophaga thermohalophila str. Valhall | reverse complement strand
GAAAACTTATGAATAAAGCAGGCTAATTAGTGTCTGTCCATAAAGTACCCCTTGCTGTGTTACGCTCGCCGCCAAAATCCTCATTTACGATTAGTAAACTCCGGTTTTAGCGGCTTCGCAAGCCTTGCAACTGGTACTTTCTGAACAGGCACACATATTGTAAAAATTTTTGCGAGTTTATAGACACGCACTAATTATCGATTCTTTTTCGTAAACTAATACGTTCGCCCGGCCGGGGTTCTTCGCCTTCATCCATATTATTATACCGGTAAAGTTTTTTAAGTTTCATCCCGTATATCTGAGATATTTCAAACATGGTCTGACCTTCTTTTACAACATGAAAGGGGTGATCGGGGTGTGCTTTATTTCTTTTCGGTTCAATATAGAGATAGTTATAATCGGTTACCCTTCTTCCGGATTCATCAAGATCGTTATATTTAGGAAGCTCCCAGTCTCTGAGATCAAACTCCTCTGCAATGGATGAAAAAGTATCTTCCGGTTTTACATTTATATATCTTACCCCGTTATTGAAGCGTACTTCATGCTCAACATAGGGATCAATCACATGGCCGCCGGAACTTCTCCTCCTGCTTTGCAATTGTCTCCAGGTTGTTTCCCCTGCCCCCTCTTCATCAAATTTATAAAGCTCGTACCGTTCAATAATGTCGATAAGCCGTTTTGCATAATTGGGGTCGGTAGCATAACCTGCTTTTTTCAAGCCACGCGCCCACCCTTTATAATCGGTAATTTCCAGTTCAAAAAGGAATGCATATCTTGATCTGGTGGACAAAAACCTGGCATGATCTGCAAAGGAATCGTAAACCGAATTGTATTTCCTGAAACATTCATTTCGCCGGTCATCATGATGATACACTTTTTCACCGGTCCAATCGTGACATTTTATTCCGAAATGATTGTTGGCCTCCACGGCCAGACGGCTGTTTCCGTTTCTGGATTCAAGCATGCCCTGGGCGAGGGTAATACTGGCAGGAACTCCACTCCTTTTCATGTTCATCACCGCCCATTCGTTGTATTTTTCAACATATTGTTGTGGTGTAATATCTGACGACAACTGCCCGTTAACCAGAAGCACAAAACAGATAGAGAAAGCTACTGAGAGAAATATTTTTCCTGACATCATTTAAACAGATGGTTAGATTTAAAGATATTAGATTTGAGACGTAATCGAACAATGCAAAAGTTTATACATATCCTTATTGTAGCAAACTTTGTCATGCTCGTTTTTACAGCAAATATATAAAACTGATTAACAAAAACAGGGCCGGTCATATAATTTGTGAATGAGTCTTCTTCCAGAATAGCTATTTTTGTATAGGTTGAGACGTAAAAAAATTTTGAACCGCAGTTAATGAAGACACAAAAACTTCATCCGACAATGAGGTTCACGAAAAGAGCCTTTATTAGGTGGCTCATGTATCGAATATTTGAAAGTGAAAGGAAAACTGCTATTTTTAGGTTTTTGAAGAATGAGTGCAGTATAAAAAGCATATTTTTGTCAAAATCAAGGCGTTTTAAATTTTTGAACAGGAGTTAACTCGTTGTTAATGAGGATGCAAAATTTTAAAACAACACAGAGTTTGGCAACAAAGATGCTTTTTATACCGGGCTCAAGAATCTAATGCTATATTGCAACTATGACTAAACAGGAAGAGAAATCTTTTAATTTCCCGTATAAGGAATACCGATCCGTTAACGAACTTGAAAAGGATGAACAGGAATTGGTTCGCCTTGCCGGTGAGGCATCGGCCAATGCTTACAGTCCTTACTCAAAATTCAATGTGGGAGCTGCAGTTCTGCTGGAAAACGGTGAAATTTTCACCGGCAATAACCAGGAAAATGCCGCATATCCATCGGGACTTTGTGCCGAACGGGTAGCTCTGTTTTATGCTTCTTCACAGTTTCCCGGGGTCCCTGTTAAAAAGCTTGCAGTTGCAGCATCGAAAAATAAAAGGATGATTGAAGCCCCGGTGCCTCCTTGTGGCAGTTGCCGGCAAGTATTTATTGAATGGGAAAAGCGTTTCAACAAGCCTTTTAGTGTTATTATGGCCGGAAGCAAAAAAATAATCAAGGTTGAGAAAGCCATGTGGCTCTTACCGTTTAACTTTCAATCCGATTATCTTTAATCGTGTGTGTCAACTAACACTATTCTTCCATTTCCTTTAATACCTTTTCTACTTCTTCTTCGGTGTTTTTCAATTTATTGCGACAATACCGAACCAGTTCCGAAACGCGTTTGACTTTCTCGGAAAGTTCATCCACATCTAGTTCTTCATTCTCCATGCGTTGCAGTATTTCTTCAATTTCTGCAACAGCCTCGCTGTAAGTTGGCTTCTTCTTTGTTGTCATAATATTTATCAGATTATCAGGTCGTTATATTGTCAAATATTAGTTTCTGTCTTTGTACCTTTTAATTGATTCAACTGTACCGGTAACTTCTCCGTTGATAAAGCGGGTGGTAGTCTGATCACCTTTATTAATCATAGAAATATCTTTAACCAGTTTCCCGTCAACGTAAGTGAGAGAATATCCTCTTTTCAAAAGGTGCTGCGGATCATTCAGGTGCAACGATTGTTCCAGAAAATCAAGCTTTTGTCTGGATGTATGCAAAAACCTTGAAGGTAATGCCCTCAGGTTGGTTTTGTAATGTCCGAGCAGCTGGTGATTTCCACTAAAAATACTACCGGTGGCGGTTTTTGTTCTTTCACCGAAACGCTGTATCACATATCTTTCGTTCCCGAGACGATGAGAAACAGAAACCGGCAATCGTCCTATCATTCGATCCAGCCTGCTTTTCCTTTTTTGCAAATCCATTTTAACCAGAGGCACATAAGTATTCGCAAAGTTTGCAGTTCTCTGCTTTTCCTTTTCAATTATATCTCGTACCATATCAGTCACCATCAAAGCCTTTTCGTCGATCATCTGCAAAAAAGTTGCAGCGCGTTCAATTAAAAAAGCCGCAACAGCCGTTGGCGTTTTCAACATGGTATTGGCTACCAGGTCTGCCACCGACTCGTCGCGTTCATGACCTATGCCGGTAATTACCGGAAGCGGGAACTGTGCAATGTGATACGCCACCCAATAACTGTCGAAACACAGCAAATCAATGGTAGCACCACCTCCTCTAATCAGAACTACGGCGTCGAAAAAACCTGCATATTCGAACACTTTTTCAAAGGCACCGGTAATAGAGGCTTCAGCCTTTTCGCCCTGCATAATAGCGGGAAAAAGGTGATAATAAAACTTTATCCTGTAAGGGTTGTTCTCCAATTGATTTACAAAATCACCAAATCCGGCAGCTGTAGGGGAAGAGATAATGGCAATTTTTTGGACTACGGGAGGCAGTTCAAGTTCCTTATTCATATCAATGACCCCCTCTTCTTCAAGGCGCATCAACACCTCTCTGCGTTTGCGTGCCAAATCACCCATCGTGTATGAGGGATCGATATCGGAAATTATCAAACTAAGACCAAAAACTTCCTGAAACTGAACCGTTACCTTAACCAGTATCTTTAGTCCTGTGGTCAATGGCTGGCCTGTAGTGGATTCAAAATAAGCTTTCAGCATTCTGAAGTTTTGCGCCCATATCATTGCTCTTGAGCGGGCTACAAGATGGTCGCCGGCTTCATCTTTCTCCACAAGGTCGAGATAGCAATGGCCGTTCCGGTTGACCCGAAGTTCTCCAATCTCGGCTTTCACCCAAATAGAAGATAGCATGGCATCGTCAATAATGCCTTTTATCTTCTGGTTTAACTGAAATAATGTAATAGCCTGCTGTCCCATACAACATCGTTAGAATCCACGGATCAGTTCCGAAGGATTATTCATATAGTCTTCGGGGTCTTCTAGTTCTTCCCGGTTTTGTTCATACAAATTATATTCCTGACGCTGTAAACTGTCAAGTTTGGCTTTATTTAAAGGCTCCCCGTCTTTATACTTCAATGAAAATTTTTCTCTTCCCAAAGCATCGTAAAAAAATCCAGAGACTGTCCTGCTTTCCTTCTTTATAAAACCCGGTTATTTCTTCCTTTCCACCAGGGAAATACACAGTATAAGCACCATGAAAATCGCCATCTTTATAATTGATAAACACCCGGGGTGATCCATCGGGATAATATCTCTTTTCCAGACCCTGTTTTTTGCCACCCCAGTAATATGCCTCGGCGGCAATGGTGCCATCTTTGAAAAAAATCCTGGATTCGCCCTGTTTTAAGTCATTCTCAAACCTTTCTCTGGCCTTCAAATGTCCTTTTTCGTCGAAAAACTCCCATACGCTGTCTTTCTTCATATCGTTATAAAATCCCTTAGCCAGTAATTTTCCTTCTTCCGAAAAGAATCTGGCCCGTCCGGTATTCGTATTGTCCTCAAAAACAATTTCGACAAATTTTTCACCATTTCTGTAATACCTGACAAGTGTATCTATCGGCTGTCCGTTCTTAAATCTGGCTTTGTAAGCCGGATTTCCATTGGGATGGTATCTCATCCAGTATCCCTGCCTTCTGCCTTTCTCATCGCGCAGATTCTTATAAATGGTATCGCGGTCATTCTTTTTCTGAGAAGATTTCTCAGGTTTTTCGAAAAGTCCTGTTTGTGCAGAAAGAGACACAGTTAAAAGAATGAAGGAAAACGAAATCAATAGTTTCAGTCTCATCGGAATTTTATATTTTCTGTTCCTTAAACAATAGATGAGTGCGGTCTAAAAAGCATCTTTATTGCCAAACTCTGTGATTTGCAACGTATTGTAAATATTTAACGGACTGTTTTCAAAAATAGCCCGAAATATGGGGGAATACTACTCCCGGCAATATACAACTAAAAGCAACTTTTTAAAGCAGTCTCCCAGGTACAAAAGTATTCATTTCAGCCTGAAAATTTAAACAATCTTTTGGGATTTACTCTTCCGGGACAGCAAAAGGTGGTGCAAAAAAGGGCTGCCCGGCGGGCAACCCTTAACAAAAACAGTTCTCAAAACTGAGTATATTATTTCACTTCCTCGAAGTCGACATCGGTCACTTCGTCATCGTCGCCACCTTTTTTCCCGGACTGCTCGCTGTGTTGCTGCTGGCCTCCGGCCTGCTGACCTCCCTGGGCCTGCTGACTGGCATTGTACATTTCCTGCGATGCAGCCTGGAAAACTGAATTGAGTTCTTCGGTAGCTTTGTCGATAGCATCTATATCCTGATTCTTATGTGCCTCTTTCAGTTTAGCCAAAGCATCTTCGATCGGTTTTTTCTTCTCTGCGGGAATTTTATCCCCAAACTCTTTCATCTGTTTTTCTGTCTGGAAGATAAGGTTATCAGCCGCATTGAGTTTATCGATCTTTTCCTTGGCCTTTTTGTCGGTTTCTGCATTGGCCTCAGCTTCCTCCTTCATGCGTTTGATTTCATCTTCAGACAATCCGGAAGAGGCTTCGATACGGATACTTTGTTCTTTTCCTGTTGCCTTGTCTTTGGCCGTAACATGCAAGATACCGTTGGCATCGATATCAAATGTTACTTCAATTTGCGGAACTCCCCGCGGTGCCGGTGGAATTCCATCCAGGTGAAAGCGACCGATGGTCTTATTATCTTTAGCCATTGGTCGTTCACCCTGCAGCACGTGAATTTCGACCGATGGTTGATTGTCAGCAGCAGTGGTAAAAGTTTCCGATTTCTTGGTAGGGATGGTGGTGTTGGCTTCGATCAATTTGGTCATTACACCGCCCATCGTTTCTATACCAAGAGAAAGCGGGGTAACGTCGAGCAGCAATACATCCTTTACTTCGCCTGTAAGCACTCCTCCCTGAATGGCTGCACCAATAGCAACAACCTCATCGGGGTTCACACCTTTGGAAGCCTTTTTGCCGAAGAAATCTTCCACTACCTTTTGAATAGCAGGTATACGAGTAGAACCCCCAACCAGAATTACCTCATCAATATCGGAGGCATTCAAGCCGGCATCTTTAAGCGCCAGTTTGCAGGGTTCGATTGTTTTTTGAACCAGATCGTACGTCAGCTGATCGAATTTGGCACGTGTCAGTGTTTTAACAAGGTGTTTGGGCACACCGTCAACCGGCATAATATATGGCAGGTTGATTTCTGTGCTTCCAGAACTGGAAAGTTCAATTTTGGCCTTTTCAGCAGCATCTTTCAGACGCTGAAGTGCCATCGGGTCTTTCTTCAGGTCTACACCTTCATCTTTCTTAAACTCATCAGCGAGCCAGTTCATTATTATTTCGTCGAAATCATCACCTCCAAGGTGAGTGTCGCCATTGGTCGATTTAACTTCGAACACACCGTCACCAAGCTCAAGAATACTTATATCGAAAGTACCACCACCAAGGTCATAAACGGCCACTTTCATATCTTTACCTTTCTTGTCGAGGCCATAGGCCAGCGACGCAGCAGTCGGCTCGTTTATGATCCGTCGAACTTTTAACCCGGCAATTTCACCGGCCTCTTTAGTGGCCTGACGCTGAGAGTCGTTAAAGTATGCAGGAACGGTAATAACCGCCTCTGTTACCTCCTGTCCGAGATAATCTTCTGCTGTTTTCTTCATCTTCTGAAGAATCATGGCCGATATCTCCTGGGGTGAGTACTGGCGGTCATCGATCTGCACACGTGGCGTGTTATTCTCACCTTTAACAACCTTGTATGCCACCCTTTTTACTTCATTGGGGATTTCATCGTACATACTCCCCATGAAACGCTTGATAGAATATATCGTTTTTTCAGGATTAGTGATAGCCTGACGTTTGGCCGGGTCACCCACCTTGCGCTCACCATTTTCCACAAATGCAACAATAGATGGTGTGGTACGTTTACCTTCGCTGTTGGGAATAACAACAGCTTCATTACCCTCCATCACTGAAACACATGAGTTGGTCGTTCCTAAGTCAATTCCAATTATTTTTCCCATTGTGTAATTTATTTTTTCGTTCTCAATAATTTTTCAATTTTGCTTCTGTATTAAATCAAAGGATATGCCATTTCCATTTATCCACAAAAAGATGCAATTATGACACAGGCATATATAAAAAACCCGGATCGTGTCAGAATCCGGGTGACAAATCGGCAGAGGAATAATATTTCTCTTTCTACTACTCAATAGATCGTTAGATTGTTAGATCGTTAGATATAAGATATCAGAATCCGCCGGCTGTCTCACCCACTCAAACAGGCAGATGTTTGCCGCAAGTGACACAATCATGGATTTTACCGGGCCCTACATTAGCGTTTTGAATTTGAGGTTTAGAGTTCGGGATTCTGTAATTGTTCATTTTTTATTTGTCCTCAATTCTAAACCATGTTCACACAAAACCTGGTTGCAACGCTCCATAATTTGCTGAAATATCGGGAGGTTTTCTAACAATATATTAATGCCCTCGATACGATCACTTAAGTTGGAAGGGTATTCATGCGCAATATCATTTCTTATTTTTCTCAACTCTATCCAGTTTATAGCAGAATCAATAATATTTAGTTTTTCCAACCGGTTTAAAATATCAATGAAGGCCCTATCTTCAACCGGCTCCGCTAATGCCTGGAGAGTTAATGGGAAAAGTCTGGAACCGATGAGGTCCTGTGTTTTGGAAAAGCGAAAAATGTATTGATCAAGAAACCCAATGGTTTCATCATCCAATAAAAAATAATTATTACGGGTAATTGGGAGAAACTTGTCTACTTTAGATATGGCAAAATTCATTCGCTTGAGATGTAAATAAGCTGCCTCAAATGTTTTTTCCAGACTATCTTTTAGTTCTCTGTTATCCATGTTATTCGTTTAGTGCTTCATAAAATCAACCCTTTCTTTCGGGCTGTTTTGACAATAGGCAATTCTTCATTTTCAGGCGTATTGATAATTACATCAATTTTTTGTTCCCCTATAAGGATATCCAATTTGCTCAAAAATGCGGCTTTTTGATGAATCAGCCGGCGTGGAGATTTTATTTCTGACAGTTGTATGTATAAATCGATATCTCCACCTTTTTTACTGTTATCTGTTCGTGAACCGAAAAGATATAAGGTGGCTTTATCACCCCAGACTTCTTTGGCAGCATGTTTTATGCTTTGTCGTTCTCTTTCAGATAATCTCATGATTCATAATTCATATTGACATAAGTGAAATCAAATATACAAAATCGCCTTTTACAGGAAGAAAAGACCTGTGATTTTCATCCAAAATCGGTATAATTCGTAAAATTCGCGGTTTATATTTTTTATACTACTAATTGTTTTTGGACTTCGTGCGTTTGTTGCTTCCCAACTTTTAGTGGAACCGCGAATTCTTGCAAGCAAGCGGCAGAGCCGAGCGTAACGAATTAGGCGCTTAGGGTGTAAAACTAACCAACATGTTGTTTAAGCTGACCAAATCCCCCGTAGGGGCTTTTTTAAGGCTTGTCCTGAAAAAACATAGTACCTTATCTCTGATTTTGTTGTATTTTTTGGCAAAAGATTTTTTACCTGAATTATTCATAAATTTTCGTCATGAGATGTTCAAGTATCCCAAAACACAAGAAACCGCAGAAAAAATTGATGCAGGGAATAGTGAACTATTTTCAAATCAAATTTTTCGAGGACGCTTGTGTTTTGCCGATAATTGGGCATCGTAATAGATAATTTATCACTA